>JAOARL010000005.1 GCA_025210555.1 Clostridia bacterium | reverse complement strand
TTTGTAGAGGATTGGATAAATGATTATCCACGAGCAATGTTTGGATATAAGAGTACAAATATGTTATTATCAGAAATATAAAAGCTTATAATACGGGTTAAAAGTGTTGGAATGAGTGGACACTTATTGTTTCTATTTACGGCTTGGTTTTTTTGTTTATAAAATTATTGATAAGAATAGGTAAAAGTATTATAGTTAATAAAGAGAAAGAGTTGGAGGGAAAATAATGATATATACAAGCGAAGTAAACAATATGTGTATAGTTAGTAAAGGGCCAAATCATGGGCCAGCACCTATACCACAAGAAGGTAAGTGGATTAAAGCGAAAGATGTTTCAGATATATCTGGACTAACACATGGTGTTGGTTGGTGTGCACCTCAGCAAGGGGCATGTAAATTAACACTAAATATAAAAGATGGGGTAATTGAAGAAGCTCTAGTAGAAACGTTAGGTTGCTCTGGTATGACACATTCAGCAGCTATGGCATCTGAAATACTTCCAGGTAAAACTATTTTAGAAGCACTTAATACAGATTTAGTTTGTGATGCAATAAATGTTGCAATGAGAGAACTTTTCCTGCAGATAGTTTATGGAAGAAGTCAAACAGCCTTTTCAGATGGTGGACTTCCAGTTGGAGCAGGACTCGAAGATCTAGGAAAAGGATTAAGATCACAAGTAGGGACGATGTATGGAACATTAAAAAAAGGACCAAGATATTTAGAGATGGCAGAAGGATATGTTACAAGAGTTGGATTAGATAAAGACGGAGAAATAATAGGATATGAATTTGTTCATTTTGGAAAAATGATGGATATGATAAAAGAAGGAATGAATGCAGATGAAGCATTAAACAAAGCAACAGGAAAATATGGAAGATTTGATGAAGCTGAAAAGTTCATTGATCCAAGAAAGGAATAATTACTATGATAAAGTTTGAAGGAATGGATAGAAGAAAAGATAAGATTAATAGTTATTTAAAAGAAGTTGGAATAAGCACTATAGAAGAAGCTGTTAAAATATGTGAAGAAAAAGGTATTGATGTTAGTAATATTGTTAAATCAATACAACCAATATGTTTTGAAAATGCATGTTATGCTTATACATTAGGAGCAGCAGTAGCTATAAAAAGAGGAGTTACTAAAGCTTATGAAGCAGCTGAAATTATAGGTGAAGGATTACAAGCTTTTTGTATCGAAGGATCTGTTGCAGATCAAAGAAAAGTTGGAATTGGACATGGTAAATTAGGATCAATGCTTTTAAAAGAAGAAACAAAGTGTTTTGCTTTCTTAGCAGGGCATGAATCTTTTGCGGCAGCTGAAGGGGCTATTGGAATCGTAAAATCAGCTAATAAAGTTAGGAAAGAACCACTTAGAGTAATCTTAAATGGACTCGGGAAAGATGCGGCTATGATAATATCAAGAGTGAATGGATTTACATATGTTAAAACAGAATATGATTATGCTAATTCTGAATTAAATATAACTGAAGAAAAAAGATATTCAGATTCAGAGCGTGGTAATGTAAGATGTTATGGAGCAGATGATGTTAGAGAAGGTGTTGCTATAATGCATATGGAAGGTGTTGATATATCAATAACAGGTAATTCAACAAATCCAACTAGATTTCAACATCCAGTGGCAGGGATATACAAGAAGGAGTGTAACCTTGAAGGAAAAGAATATTTTTCAGTAGCTTCAGGTGGAGGAACTGGAAGAACGCTTCATCCAGATAATATGGCAGCTGGTCCAGCTTCATATGGTATGACAGATACTATGGGAAGAATGCATTGTGATGCACAATTTGCAGGTTCATCATCAGTTCCAGCACATGTTGAAATGATGGGACTTGTAGGAATGGGTAATAATCCAATGGTAGGAGCAACAGTAGCAGTTTCGGTTGCAATAGAAGAGGCAATGAAATAAACTTTGGTTTGTGGTATAATAATTGGAGTTTAATTTAAGGGATGAGTAAAATGGAAGATTTAAAATTAGAAGAAATATTATATAATGACAAATATATAATTATAGATGTAAGAAGCCAAGGCGAGTATGAAGAAGACCATATTCCAGGGGCTATAAACTTACCAATATTATCAGATGAAGAAAGAGCAGAAGTTGGTACTGTTTATAAAAATGTTAGTCAAGAGAAGGCTAAAGCTTTAGGCCTTAGGTATTCAGGACCTAAACTTGAAGAATATTATGAAAAAGTTTTGGAGTTTAGAATGAATCATAAAGAAGTTTGTTTTTATTGCTTTAGAGGTGGAATGAGAAGTCATAGCATTGCTAAAGTTATGGAACTTCTGGGTGAAAGGGTACATGTTTTAGAAGGTGGATACAAGACATATAGAAGTTATGTAATAGAAGAACTTGGCAAGTTTAGTGATTATTCTTTTAACGTTATACATGGTTACACAGGTTCTGGTAAAACGGTACTGCTTAATAGATATAAGGGAAATGGCAGAAATGTAATTGATTTAGAAGGATTAGCTAAAAATAGAGGTTCGGTATTTGGAGATATTGGAATTGATGAGAAGATTAGTCAAAAGAAATTTGATTCACTGTTACTTAAAGAGTTAAAGTTAAATAGGGGAGCAGCAATTTTTGTAGAAAGTGAAAGCAAAAGAATTGGTTCTGTACTTATACCTGACCATGTTTTTGAAAAGATGCAAGAAGGAAGACATTTCTTTCTTAAAACAAAGATGGAAGACAGGATTAAGATAATTAGAGATGATTATTTGAGAGATACTAATGAAAAGGTTTTAAGTGAAATAAGAGGTAAGATTGAGAAACTTAAAAAACAACTAGGAAATGAAAAACTTGATGAACTTTTAAATAAATTTGATGAAGCTAATTATGATTATGTAATTGAAAAACTTATGGTAGATTATTATGATCCTTGGTATGAAAAGAGCATTGTTAATTATACTTTTGAGAAATATATTAAGTTTGAAGAAGAAATGGGATTGACAAGATAATTTTCCTATGATAATATTAATCAAAATTAAATATAAAAGCGATGACAGAAGACATGAATTTTGAATTGTTTAAGAGAGTTAACGGTAGGTGTAAGTTAACACATGAAAATTTTCTATCTACTTCTAGAGCTAATAAATTTTTCGAGAGATTACATTGATTGATGTAATAAGAAGAGTGGCAACGCGGGAATATATACTTCTCGTCTCTTTAATATAAGAGACGGGGAGTTTTTTATTTATTAAAAAGGAAAAGGTGATTAAGATGATGAAAACCTCCAGAGAAAAATAAAATAATAAAAAACATTAATTAAATATAGAGGAGTGAAAAAAATGTTAGATATAAATTTTATAAGAGAAAATGAGGAAGAAGTAAAAAAAGGTCTTCTTAAGAGAATGGATACTGTAGACTTTACAGAACTATTTGCAAAAGATGATGAAAGAAAGAAAATAATTGAGGAAGTTGAAGTGTTAAAGGCTGAGAGAAATAAAGCTTCTGATGAAATTGGAGCTATGAAAAGAGAAGGAAAGAATGCGGATGAAGTAATAGCTAAGATGAAGGCTGTATCAGATAAGATAAAAGAATTAGATACAAAATTAAATGATGTTAAAGATGAAGTGTTTGAAATGCTTAAAGTATTCCCTAACATACCTGATGAAGATGTATTAGGTGGAGGAAAAGAAAATAACAAAGTTATTAGAGCTTATGGAGAAAAGCCAGAATTTGAATTTGAAATCAAAAATCATTATGATTTATCAGTAGATTTAGGTTTAGTTGATTATGAAAGAGGAGTAAAACTTGGTGGAAACAATTCATGGGTATATACGAATAAAGGAGCAATTCTTGAGTGGGCTTTAATAAATTATTTTGTTGAAGAGCATATTAAGGATGGTTATGAGTTTATACTACCACCACACATTTTAAAGTATGAGTGTGGATATGCAGCAGGACAATTCCCTAAATTTGAAAAAGATGTATTTATGCTTGAAGGAAGAAAAAAATTCTTATTACCAACATCTGAAACAGCAATTTTAAACCTGCATAGAGATGAAATTATTCAAGATGCAGATATGAATAAAAAATATTTCTCATATACACCTTGCTATAGAGAAGAAGCAGGAAGTTATAGAGCTGAAGAAAGAGGAGTTATAAGAGGAAATCAATTTAATAAGGTTGAAATGTTCCAATTCACTAGACCGGAAGATTCAGATAAAGCATTTGATGAGTTAGTTGGCAAGGCAGAAAAGTTAGTACAAGGATTAGGGTTACACTATGTTGTATCTAAATTAGCTGCTGGAGATTGCTCTGCTGCTATGGCTAGAACATATGATATTGAAATATGGATTCCAAGTATGGGAATATACAAAGAAGTAAGTTCAGCTTCAAATGGTAGGGATTATCAAGCAAGAAGAGCAGGAATAAGATTTAAGAGAGATGGAGCTAAAAAGACAGAGTTTATTCATACTCTTAATGCATCAGGATTAGCTACAAGTAGATTGTTGCCAGCTATACTTGAGCAAAACCAACAAGCTGACGGATCAGTTTTAATTCCAGAAGTACTTAGAAAATGGTTCGGTGGAGCAGAATATTTAAAATAGTTACAAAAAGGTAAAGATTTAGAATTTATATAATTTAATATATAAATAAAAAGAAAAATGTGATAAAATATATTCATAAAATTTGAAAGGAATGAGAAAATGAGAAAAATAGTAGCGTTAATGTTAGCATTCGTAGTTATGTTTGCTGGTTGCGGAAAAGCAAAAACAGCTGATGAACTTATGAAAAATGCTTACAGTGATTTTTTAAAGGAAACATCATATGAAACAAACTTTGAAATGACTTTAGATGTTGATGATGAAAAATTATCTGAAGAAATGAAACAAGCAGTGGCAATGCTTAAAGGATCAAAAGTAACTGCAGATATGAGAGCAATAGTTAAAGATGGAGTTAATTTAGATTTAAATGCTGAAGCAATGTTTATGGGACAAGCTTACGAAATGTTCATGTATGCGGACAATGAAGAGTTTATGTTCAAACTTGACAATGAAATGTTAAAGTTAGAAAGCCCAGAAATTATTGGAAAATACATTGTTATGAATCTTCCAGCAATCAAAGAAGAAATGGAAGCAATGGGAGAGTCTACAGCTAAGTTAGATGTTAAGGCAGAATATGAAAGACAAATGAAATTAGTTAAAGAAAACTATGAAGGTGTAATTGACAGTGTTAAAGACAGATTAGTTTTAACTGAAAAAGAAGATGGTTACGATGTAACTTTAGATGTTACAATTGAAGATGTTAAAGCATATTTAGTTGGAGCAATAGAGTTAGCTCTTAATGAAGATGAAGCTACATTAGACTCATTAAAAACTATCTATACAGATGAAAATTTAACAGACGAAGAAATTAAAGCATTATACATGGAAGAACTTAACACTCAATTAGATGGTGGAATTGCACTAATGGGTATGATGGGAATTAACATAGATGAAATGAAAATGACATATATGTTAGATAAAGATGGAAAGTTTAAAGGTTCTAATTTTAGCTTAGTAGTATCTATTAAGGCTGAAGAAACAGCAACTATTAGACTTAATGCTAAATCTGAGTACAAAAACGTTGGTAATGTAACTGAGATTGTTAAGCCAGAAGTAACAGAAGAAAATAGTATTGACTTCATGGAAATGATGAAGGCTCAAATGTTAGCTCCAACTCCAGCGGTTGAAGTTATCGGAGAAACTGAATAATAAAAACTTAGAAACTCATTAATTAAGATGAGTTTCTTTTTTTGTAACTTTATATTCATTGAAAATATATATGTTAATTGTTATAATTATAAAGAAGTAAAAAAATGGGGGAAAGCTGTGGAAAATAAGTTTATGAAAAAGTTTTTCCATTTAATGTTTATGTTTTTACTATTCTTTACATTGTTTATAACAATAGGAACAGCTGCTTATGTGGCTTTTGAAGAAAAAGAATTTAGTAAAGGAATAAATTTATTTGGAAAATTCAATAGAGATAGTGCAGAGAATGATATTTTAAATGTTGCAGTATTTGGAGTAGATAAGGCAGGGGTTAGAACAGATGTTATATTTGTTTGCTCGGTTAATTTTGAAACAAATAAAGTTAATTTATTATCTATACCAAGAGATACAAAAGTAATTTTAGACGATAAATTCTACAATGAGTTAGATAATAATAGGTATATACCAAAAACTAAGACAGTTAAAATAAATGAAGTTCATGCTTATGCAGGAAGAGCAAAAGCAAATGAAATGTCAGTTAAAGCTATTGAAAAGATTTTAGGGATAAAGATTGATAATTATGTAAAAGTAAATATAACAGCATTTAGAGAGATTGTAGATGGAATTGGTGGAGTTACAATGAACGTTCCAAGAAGGATGTACTATGTAGATCCGGTACAAGGGTTGTATATAAACCTTCAACCAGGTGTTCAGCATTTAGATGGAAGAAAAGCAGAGCAGCTTGTAAGATTTAGAAAAAGTTCTAATGGTGGAGGATACAGAAGAGGCGATGTTGACAGAATACAAGTTCAACAAATGTTCCTTAAAGAACTTGTTAAAGAAGTTATGGATAAAGAAAACTTTAATATTGCAACAATGACATCTTTAATATCATCAGCATATAAATATGTTCAAACAGATATGGATTTAGCAGAAATGATTTCGTATGCTAGAAAAGGTATGGAACTTAACCTTACTGATTTATATATGGAAACTCTGCCAGGTACGCCGAAAGGAATAAATGGTATTTCATATTACCAATACGATCCAGAAGCTACTTATAAAATGGTTAAAAGATTATTTGTTTCAAATGAAAAATATATCCAAACGAGCTTAGGAAAGCGAATTGAAATATTAAACGGAAGTGGCGTAACAGGTTTAGCTAATAAATATAAAAGGGAAATGAAAGATAGAGGATATAATGTAGTTAGAGTTGAAAACTACAAAGGTGTTGCTGAAAACTATACAAAAATAATAACTAGACAAGAAAATATTGGTAAAGATTTACAAGAATTTTTTAGTATGAGTAAAGTTGAGCAAATACCAGCATTTTTAGACGATGATATAGATATAAAAATAATATTAGGTAAAAACGAATAAGAAGAGAAGGCAACTTCTCTTTTTTTGTTTTACATAAAGTTTACATTATGAAAAATAAATTGTAAAAACATGTAAAAATTGGTATACTTTTAGTTGATTAAAAGTATGGAGGCAAGACGTGAATAAAATTTTTAAATTATTAACTTTTTTTATGCTAATATTTATATTTGTAAATATATTAAAGGGGATCTGTTTTAGAGAAGATGACTTAGATCATACGCACTTTTTAAATAAATTTAATAAGAAGACTAGTGCAGATAATATAAACTTTCTTATATTAGGAGTAGACAAAGAAGAGATAAGAACCGATGTTATATTTGTAGTTTCACTTAATAAAAAAACTAATACAGTTAATATACTTTCAATACCAAGAGATACAATGGTTAAAGTAGAAGAAGATACTATTGATATGATGGAGTATGGTAAGAACATTAACTCAGATAGATTAGTAAAGATTAACGAGGTTCATAGTTATGCAGGAAGAAAATATGCGAATAAGATAACTACTTATGAAGTAGAGAGATTACTTGATATAAATATAGATTATTATGCAAAAGTGAATATTAGTGCTTTTAGAAATGTTGTGGACACTATTGGTGGAGTTGATATAAATGTTCCAGAAAGAATGTTTTACTCTGACCCAGTTCAAGCATTATATATAAATCTATATCCGGGTATGCAGCATTTGGATGGAAGAAAAGCAGAGCAACTTGTTAGATATAGAAGTTATAGAAATGGTGACATTGGAAGAATACAAATTCAGCAAATGTTTTTAAAGGAGTTTGCTAAGAAAATATTATCAAAAGAAAAACTTACAGATATAGGAGTTCTTACAGATTTAGCAAAAACTATGTTTACATATGTTGAGACAGATTTTAACATTATGGAAATTGGAGATTACATAGGTATCGCTAAAAATATAAATGTTGATTCTGTAAATATGGAAACATTACCAGGTCAAATGGGAGTTCAGATAAGAGGAATTGATTTTTATAAAACAAATCCAAAAGAAGTACATAAGGCTAGTAGTAGACTATTAGCATATTTAGATAAGGGTGCAAAAAAAGAAACAATAGAATTATCAAGTTCAGCTAAAATATATGGGCTTTCAACATATTATTTAAGTAAATTGAAAAGTTATGGTTTTGAAAACATAAAATACATTAATGAAACGAAAGATAATAAATATACAAAGATAATACTTAAAGATAAGAAAAATACTAAGTACTATGAGCAATTATTTTATAAACCAGAAATTATTGTAGATGAAGCACAATTAAAAGAAGGAATAGATGTTAAAATAATTTTAGGAGAAATGGAAGTGAGATAATCATGAAAAATTTAGGGGTTAAACTAGTAATAAGTTTTTTTGTAGTATTTTCAATTGTAAAGGCTGTTGATGCAGTAACATACGAACCAGGAAGCATTAAAGATCCAGTTGTTACAAAGAGCTATGTAGATTCAGAATTAGAAAAGTTAAAAGAGAGTCTTGGAGATATAAAAGTAACTGAAACAAATGATAAGTCAGATAGAGATAGTGAAGAAACATCAGATAGTAAGGAATTAAAAGAGATGATGGATTTACTTACAGAACAGTATGCAGAACTAAAATCAAATGTAAATACATCAAATGGTAAGTTTGTTGCTATAGATATAAATGAAGGACAATCTTTACTTGGAAAAGAGTCGACTGAAATAATTTTAAGAAGCGGAAAAGCAGTAGCACTTGCTAGTGAAGCAGGAGGATTACAAGATATAACAGATGGTATTGATATAAGTCAAGATCAAGATATTCCTAAATATCATTTGCTTATCACTCCAAGAGATGATGAGAGAGGTATTCTTATGAAAACTTATGGATGGGTAATGGTAAGAGGAGAATATGAAATTAAATAAAAAAAGGCTATGTAAATAGTCTTTTTTTGTAAATGAAAGCAGGTAGTGTTATGAATTATGAGTGGTTTGATGAATATTGTATAAGTAAAAAGGGTACGATTAAAGATTTGAAAGTTGAATGGAATAATGCAACTAGATATATGGTTGGGAATAAGATATATGCTATGGTTAGTTTTGATAATATGAAAAGACCTATAATAAATTTAAAGGTAGATCCTATTTATGCAGAGATGGCAAGAGAAAAATATACGGATGTCATACCAGGTTATCATATGAATAAGAAACATTGGAATACTGTGTTTATAAATGGCAATTTACCAGATGATGAGCTAAGGTTTATGGTGGATATGGCATATAGATTGGTTTTTGAGTCTCTTACTAAGAAAATGCAGAAGGAAATAGGAGATAATTAAGTATAAAATTTTTATAAATTAAAAAACACCGCAAGGTGTTTTTTGTTTTAAACTGCAATTAATTCCATTTTCCTTTATTAACATGACCTGATATTTCAGCTAATATTTCTTGTTGTTTTTCATAAACTATATCAAGTAATTCATTGAAGATTTTATAGCAACCAGGATCTAAGTTTATTTCACTTCCAGCTTCACATATTTCTTCAACTTCTCTTAGTTTTTCAAATAGCCCCATATGAAGCTCATTAGTTATTCTTGAGTTTTGTATTAGTGCTTCTTCAGCCTCATCTAACTTCTTAAAGTTTTCTCTGTTAGTACCGCATTTTGGACATTTTTCAAAAGGCTCTTCACCCCAGTGAACTAATCCGCAAACTGAACATTTGTACATAATATCACTCCTTAAAATTTTATGTTTTTAGTATACCATAAATGAATAAGTTAAGGTATAATTATATTAGAATGTAATATAGGAGGAATATATGAAAATAGCATTTTTTGACACTAAACCTTATGATAAAAAAATATTTGATGATATGAATAAATCGTTTGGTTATGATATAAAATATTTTGAAACAAGATTACTTGAAGAAACAGTAGATTTAACGAAAGGATATGACGTTGTATGTGCTTTTGTTAATGATGATTTAGGTAGCAAAACAATTAACAGGATGTATGAGAATGGAGTTAAATTTATAGCTTTAAGATCAGCAGGTTACAACAATGTGGATCTTAAAGAAACATATGAAAAAATAAACGTAGCAAACGTACCAAAGTATTCTCCATATGCAGTTGCTGAGCATACTGTTGGATTAATACTTTCAATGAATAGGAAAATACACAAAGCTTATTATAGGACTAAAGATGGTAACTTTACTATAAATGGACTTATGGGATTTGATATGAGAGGAAAGACAATAGGTATTATAGGTACTGGTAAGATAGGACAAACTCTAATAGAAATTCTCAGTGGTTTTGGAATGAGAGTATTAGCGTATGACAAGTTTCCAAACGAAGAGGCAGCAGAAAAACTTGGATATGAATATGTTGATTTAACGGATCTTCTAGAAAAATCAGATATAATTAGTCTTAACTGTCCACTTACAAAAGAAACTTACCATATGATAAACGAGCAAACATTAAGCTTTATGAAACCAAATGCTATGGTTGTAAACACAGGTA
This sequence comes from Clostridia bacterium, assembly GCA_025210555.1. Classification (GTDB taxonomy): domain Bacteria; phylum Bacillota; class Clostridia; order Lachnospirales; family JAOARL01; genus JAOARL01. Next base: position 113,917 of record JAOARL010000005.1, on the reverse strand, counting down.
GAGGAAGACTTATAAATACAAAAGATTTAATTGAGGCACTAAAAAGTGGGAAAATTGGATCAGCGGCACTTGATGTTTATGAAGAAGAAAATGAATATTTCTTTGAAGATTTCTCAAGTGAAATAATAGAGGATGATATGTTAGCAAGACTTATTAGTTTACCTAATGTACTTTTGACATCACACCAAGCATTCTTTACAAATGAAGCGATAACAAACATTGCTAGAGTAACGCTTGAAAATATAAAAGAGTATGCTGATGATAAGGCATATACAAATGAAGTGTGTTATAGATGTAAAAAAGAAAAGTGTACTAAAAACGAGAAAGGGAGATGTTTCTAGTGAGTATATATGAAAATATTCCAACAAAAGAAGAATCAAAAAAAAATTGGCTTAGTAACTTTTGTGAAGAAAGAGATGAATGCATTAATTCAATATTATTTACAATAAAAAGATATTCTAGAGAAGTAAAAGTTGAAGAAATAAAAGATGCTTTGACTAGTGCTAAAGAAAGCAAAGAATTAACTATAAATGATTTTGAAAGTTTGGGTTTATATAAAATATATTTAGTAGAAAAAAACTTTCTAAAAGGAAATGAAGAAAAAAGATTAGAGGAAATTAAAAATATAGAAAAAGAAGAATTAGAGCATCTAGGAAATAAACTTAAAAATATAATTCAAATTAATTAGGAGGTAGTTATGTTTAAGAAGATATTAGTAGCAATATGTATGTTGTCTATGATTATTACAGAATCAAATGCAGTAGATATAACTACTGCTGAAATTGGAGAGTACGTTAAGTTTGGTAGATATTATGGAGCGCAAATAAATTGGAGAATTATACATAAAGAAGATATAAATGATGATGGTGTAGAAGATTTAATGCTTCTAAGTGATAAATTATTAGATTTAAAAGCTTTTGATGAAAGTGAAAATTCTACGGGAACAGATACTAGCATTTTGCCAAAAGTGTTTGATGGTAGAGAAAGATATGGATCAAATAACTGGGAAACCTCAAATATAAGAGAGTGGTTAAATAGTGAGGCTAAAGTAAACTGGTTAACAATGCCGCCAATTAATGGGAATAGGTATGATAATTCAGAAGGGTTTTTGCATAATTTCACTGAAATAGAGAAGAGTAAAATATTAACAGTAGAACATAAGTCAATTCTTTCTTCTGAAGAGATTTCTCAAAAAGAAGGTGGAACAGAAGCTATTAGTTGGGTCGGAGTTGATAGCAATTATGATAATGCTTATTATAAGAAATTAAAAGACAGAGTATTTTTCTTAAGCATAAAAGAATTAAATGATTACATTTATAATAATTCTAAAATAGCAGATTCCCATGAGTATTGTTTGGCAAAACCTACGCCTGAAGCAGTAAGAGCTGACATTGCAGGACATGGAATAAATGTAAATAATAATCATTGGCATTGGCTAAGAACAGGTTCAAATAATAATATTAGTCCTTTAAGAATAGGGATAAATACATCATCTATAATAGGTACAGGAGGTGCTAGTAACGGATTTGGTATTAGACCAGCACTTTATCTAGATGGTAGATCTAGTATGGTAAAAGGTACAGGAGCTATAGATGATGCCTATGAAGTGATTGATTATAGTGCAGATGGAAAGATTAAGACTGATGGAATAAATGATTACGTTGTTGTAAAACACAATCCAGAGCTTAAAACACAAGATATAAGTATAATGTTTAGAATGAAAGCTAAAGACATAGGAAAAAGACATTGTTTAGTAACAACATGGTATGGATATACAACAGAACTTTATTCAGATGGAACTTACGGTTTTGGATTATCAGGAATGCCAAATCAATATTATCATTCATCACAAAAGTTAGAGTGGAATAGAGAATATTTTATAGCAAATACTTACAACTCTATAACAAATGAACAAAAAATATATATCGATGGTGTGTTGGTTGATACACAAGTTGTTGATGGAACTATAACTTATCAAGAAAATGATATATATATATCAGGTGCTTGGGATAGAGCGGGAATAGAAATAGATGATGTTAGTATATGGAATAGAGAAGCAAGTCAAAGTGAAGTTAATAAGGCAATGAACAAAGCTTTATCAGGTGATGAAACAGGACTTAAGATGCTTCTGAAATTTGATGAACCAACAGGCTTATATGTTGGAGACTCATCTGGAAACGGTAATTATGGATATTTAGGAAATTATCCTGAAAGAATATCTAAAGATTTAATTACTGGAGATGCTATGTTAGACTTTGATGGTAGCAATGATTATGCTATTTCAGATAAGAATTTAGGAATATATGGAGATGCTGAATTTACTATGGAAGCTGTTTTCCGTTCAGATGCAGCGTGGAATAGTAATTATCCTTCTATAATGGGTAATAATTCAGTAGGTGTATCAAACAGAGGACTTAGTTTAACTCTTAGAGAAGGAAGACCTGCATTAGATTTTTGGGTTAATAGATTTAGAGCAGATGAAGCCCTTAAACCAAATACTTGGTATCATATAGCAGTAACTAAGACACCAGGAGTTATAGGTTCAACAAGTAAAATATATGTTAACGGGAAACTTGTTACTGGAAAGGTAGAATCCGTTAATGGTGTACCTAATATTGCTGATTCGCCAGCTGTCTTAGGTAGATTAGATGGAACAAGATGGTTTAATGGTAAAATTAAATATGCTAGATACTGGGATAAAGCATTAAGTTCATCAGAAATTAAAATGTTATCAGAAAACAATGCTAATGATAAAGGTATTAATGCTAATGTTATTGCAAAGTATATGATAACTAACTCTGATTCAAATAAGTTAAATGATTCCTCAGATAATAATAATGATGCAACGATTCATGGGGCAGTTATTAAAAATGAATATGTTGAAACCAAAGTAGATGCAACTATATCAGATAATGTAAAAATAGGCGACATGTTTAAAGTAGGTAATTACTACGGATCACCTATAAATTGGAAAGTTATAAACAAAGATGAAGAGGGTGTAATGTTATTTTCAGACAAGGTTATAACATTAAAAGCCTTTGATGCTAAAGGAGATTTAGTAGATGGAAGACCAGCTGTAAATAGAGTTGAGTATGGATCAAATTATTGGATGAAATCAAATATAAAATTTTGGTTAAATAGTCAAAATAGTAGTGTTGATTATGGGGGATATCAGGTTCCAAGTAGTGCTAATTTAAATGGAGGGGTTAATGGATACAACTTAGAAAGTGGATTTTTAAGTGGTTTCAAAGATTCTGAAATTGATGCATTAAAGGAATTTAAGAGCAAGGTTCTTCTGTCTGATCCAGATAGTAGTACAAAATATGGAGGAATAGAATCTTTCAATTTTAGCGGAGCTCATGCAGATGTAAAAAGTGATAACAATTATAACATGGCAAATTATGACATAGAAAAAAGTAAAGTAGCATTAATATCAACAGAAGAGATTAAAAAATATGCAGTAAATGATGTGCAAGGTATTGTTACTAGCAATCTTATAGCCAATTTGAATAGCACATATTCTGATTTAGATAATACAAGTAGAGTTGAATATTTAACAAGAACACCAAACTCAATGAATGGATCAAGATTAATAGCTATCTCTAGATTAGGAGAAATGGAGTCAGCAGGTAGAGGAAAGTTATATAGAGCTTATGACGTTAAATGGGGTATAAGACCAGTAATTTACATAAAATATGGAACTCAAATTGAAGGAGAAGGAACGGATGTAAGTCCTTATAAAATAACCTCAGAAAAGACAGGTAGTTATTTAAAAGCTGGTAAAAAAGATGAGGCTTATGCAGAAGTTACAAGTAGCAAAGTATGGTTGCCAAGTATTGAAGAAATAAATAAAGATATTTATTCTAATTCTTTATTAGGAGAATCAGATTATTATAAAGCATATCCAACTTCTGCAGCAGTTACAGACTCAGAAGTAAAAGATATAGACTTAACAGATTCAAGTTATTGGAAATATTACTTAAGAACTCCAGTTTCAGAAAATGGATCAGAAGTAAGAATAGTAGATAATTATGGGAGTATAATTAAAACTAAAGCTGATTCGCCTGATATTGGAATAAGACCTATGACAATGATAAAAAATGATATAAATTTAAATTCAGGAACGGGAAAGAAAGAAAATGCTTATACATTATCAAGTTCTATTTCATCAAGTTTAAAGAGTAAAGACTTGGATATAGGAGATTATGTAACACTTGGTAATTATAAGTCAAATGCTATTTTGTGGAGAGTAATAGACAATGATGGTTTTGCAATAAAACTTGTATCAGATAAAATTTTAGCGCTTAAGAAATTTGATAATAGTGGAGATGATGCTGGCGGAAGAGGAAGCAGCGATAGAACTTCTTTTGGAGCTAACTATTATGCAACATCAAACATTAATGAGTGGCTGAATTCTGAAAGTGCTACTGTTAGTTATTCACATAATGCACCTACTTCAGGACAAAATGCTTATGGATCAGAAGCAGGGTTTTTATATGAATTTACAGTAGATGAAAGAAATATGCTTGTAACAACATATTATAAAACAATACTTTCAGAAATAGATAAAACTCAAAAAAAGTTTGGAACTTATAAGTTAGCATATGTTGAAGGAGACCCTTCAGAAGTTATTCAAAATTATGATGGTAAGGTTCTTTGGAGAAAAATATCAGATGATAATAAGTATATTGCTAATAGTGTAATAGACTTTAAAGCTTATGATGCAAGTGGAGATTCTTCAGAGATAAAAGAAAGAGAAGACAATGGTTCAAATAGCTGGGAAACTAGTAATATAAGAGAGTGGCTAAATTCTAATGAAGATACAGTTACTTATACTAAAAACCCACCAAGTGCAGCTAACGTAAGGGATAATAAAAATCCATATGATACATCAAAAGGATTTTTAACTATGTTTAGTAATAATGAGATGCTTGCACTTAGTGAAAGAGAATACAAAACTGTAGTTAGTTCACTTGAAAGAAATTATGCTGATGGAGGGACAGAATTCAACTCATATATACCAAGTATAAGAGGGATAGCTGATAATTATAGTGATTCGTATTTCAAATATTTTAGAGATAGAGTTGTACTTCCATCAACTGAAGAAATTTATAAAAACATATATGATAGCAGTAGTGTAAATAATGATTATTATTTAGCTAAGCCACTTTTATCTGTATTAGAACAAAACTCTGAGTTTGGATTATATGATGCTAAGAGATATGCTAAATATTTCTTAAGAACACCATATACTTATGATAATAGCAGTGTAAGGGTAATAGGAAACTATGACATAAATAATACTTATGATAAAGCGTATGATTCTTTAGTGGGGATAAGACCAATTATTTTCATTGATGAGTATGAAACATTAGTTGGAAGAGGGGATAAGGGAGATCCTTATAGGGTTCCAGCTAAACATACTTCAGAAATAATATTAGGTGAATACTTTAAAAAGAGTGGAGTTATAAATAAGGTTGTAGGTATTGATGGTAATGATATAAGTTTATTATCAACAGTAGATATGACTACAATGGCAATACACACTGTAGCTATTAATGAAGAGATAAAGGGAATAGGTACATATGGAAAACCTTATGAATTAGCTCAAAGTGGAGCAGCAGAATTTGATGTGCTTAGCCCCGAAGATAATGAAATTGTATATAATAACTTAAATTTAGAACTTAATATTACAAGTATTGCAGTTGGAAGAGATACAACTATAAAAGCACAGATTAATTCAGGAACAGCGTTTGATGTTGCTACAGTTAATTCTGTTGAAGGTTTTGAAAAAGTGAAATATAGTATTGATTTAGCTGGAAAAGCAGAAGTGATTATAGGGAAAAATACATTATACTTATGGACAGAAGATGTAGCTGGAAAGAAATCATATAAGAAATCTATAAGTTTTACAAAGACATCAAATAGTCTTGCAGTAACAGGAATTTCAATAGATGAATATAATTATAGAATAAAGATAAGTCCAAATATTAATGATACTAACTTGGTTAGTAAAAGCGGATACAAGTATGAGTATACATTAAACGATGGAGAAACACAGATTGTAGATTGGTCAAACAATGATTATATTTCAATAAGTGATTTGTATGGAAATGACATATATAAAGTTGAAGTTAAAATAACAGTTAAACCTAAAGATGGAAGTTCAGATATAGTAATAACAGACACTAAAAATGTAAATATATCTGCAAAAAATCCACTAAGTTTAGATATTGTTGAAATGACAGAAACAGATATGACATTTGTTATAACTAATACTGTTATGAACAAAGAAATACCAGAACATAAAGTTATAGTTTATAATGCTGGAACTAATACTGTAGTATCTGAATCAAGTTACTCTACTAAAACTAGAGTTAAAGTTTCAGGATTAACTGGTGGTAAAAAATATAAAATTGGAACAAAGACAAGATCAACACAAACAGGTAATAAGGAAAATCAAGCAACAATATGGAATGAAGATTTCCTGTTTATTGTTGAAAAAATTAAACCAACAATATCAGCATTTGAAATTAATTATGGAGATGATCTTACAACTAACAGAGATGTTGTTCTGAAATTAATAGCTGCTGATAATCAGACTAACTCTGAGGAATTAAAAGTACAGTTTGTTATAAATACTTATATTAAAGATAAGGTAACAGGAAAACTTACAAAAGTTAATGATGAGACATCAAGTAATGCATATGCATTTGAAAATGAAAACTGGACTACTAATAAGTATGGAGATTATAGAAGATTCTACTCAGGATTTGATTTAGGTCCAAACAAAGGACTTAAAATAATAACGGTTAGAGTAATGGATAAAGCAATGAACGTAACTGAAATTTCAGAAGAAATAACATATGATACAAAAGATAATGTAACTCCAATTATAAATAAGCCTCCAGTAGACAATAATATATCAGATAACCTTAAAGAAAATAATGGTAAATATGATGAGTCATCAGGTACTTATTTAACATCATCAAATATAGTTGTAGTAGAACTTGATGTAGTTAATGCTACAGATGTGTCATATTCATATGATGGTATGTCTTGGTCTCCATGGGAAGCTATAACAGGAGATAAATTTAAAAGAAAAATAACTTTAATAGGTGATAATGGCATTAAAACTATTTACATTAAAACAAAGAATGAGTTTGATGTAGAGAGTGAAAATCAAATTTTATACTATACATTAGATATGACAGCGCCTGTTATAAATATTACAACTGAAAATGGTGCATACATTGCAGCAGATGGTAAAATACAGCTAAATATTGAAATTACGGATAATGTATCTAAGAGTAATTATTATAAAATTTATGTTGAAAATAAAGACGGAGCAACAGTTCAAATTAATGGTGGAAAATCAGAGCTTACAGGTAAAACAGAAAGTAAGAATGATATAATAAAAGAAGCTATATCAGGGCTTGAGAGTGGTTTCTTGATTATAACAGTTGAGGTACAAGATCAATTAGGAAATAAGACAATTAAAACACTTAAAATATGGAGCAAGTAGGGGATAAAATGGCAAAGATAGTTTATGACGGATGGATGCAAATGCAACAATTCAAATATGGTGACAGAGATTACGAAAAGGTAGTCTCTATGGATGGGACAGGAGCTATTGTTACTAATAAAGAGGGAAAGATACTTTTAGTTAGACAATATAGACCTTGTGTTGGAATGGAATCACTAGAGATTGTTGCAGGTTGTATTGATAAGGCTGGAGAAGATGGACTTCAGATTATTAAAGAAGAGTTAGAAGAAGAAGCTCATATAAAACCAGAAAATATAGTGAGTATGGATGAACTCTATACTTACTATATGATGATTGGTTCTAGTGATGCAAAAATAACTCTATATGATGTGGTAGTTAATGTAGATGCAGTAGATGAAATAATAACAGATGATGATGATGTTACAGGAAGAATTTGGGTAACATTAGATGAAATGAAAGTTTTAATTGATGAAGGTAAAATTGCAGATGGTAAAACTATAATTGCCTATCAGCATTTGAAAATGAAAAACAAGTAACTAAATAGAGACTAAATAGTCTCTATTTTTATGCAATAAAAAAACAACTACTAGAGTTGATATAATACAGATGAGGGGACTTGAACCCCTACGATATCACTATCGGTGGATTTTGAATCCACTGCGTCTGCCATTCCGCCACACCTGCATAGGAAAATATTAGCATAATGATGTTCATAAATCAATATACTTTACTTTATTTTTGAATTTATATAAAGTATAATTATAAAAAAATGAGAAAGGGGAATATATATGAGTAATGATATAGAAAGATCGCTGATTGAAGATGCCATATGTGGCAATATAAATGCTTTTGAAGGCTTAGTATTTAGATATGAAAGCAAAATATATAACATAGCATATAGAATGTTTAATAATCATGAAGATGCAAATGATATGGCACAAGAAGCATTAATTAAAATATATAAGAATTTATCAAAATTTAATTTTGAGTCACAGTTCTCTACATGGGTGTATAGAGTTGTAGTTAATACTTGCTTAGATGAAATAAGAAAAAGAAAAAACAAAAAAGAGGTTTCAATGGATAAAGAAATAGAAACAGCTGAAAGCAAGGCAATGAGAGAATTTGAATCAGCTGTTAAGTCTCCAGAAGAACAGGCTATCGAAAATGAAACTATTAAAGAAGTTAGAGAATGCATAGATGAACTTAAACCAGAATTTAAGTCTATTATAGTGTTAAGAGATATAAATGGCTTTTCTTATACTGAAATAGCAGGGGTATTAGAAATAAAAGAAGGAACTGTTAAGTCAAGAATAGCAAGAGCTAGAGAAAATCTTAAAAAAATAATGGAACAAAAAATGAACGTGAAGCGTCAAATAAATAGAAAGGAGGGGGATCAATAATGAACTGTGAAAAAGCAAAAGAAATGATGCACTTATACATAGATAATATGTTAAGTGAGAATGAAAGAGAAGAGTTTTTAAATCATATTAATAATTGTAATGAATGTAAAGAAGAATTATCAGAGTTTGAAAAAACAGTTTTTATGCTCAAAAACATGAATGATATTGATCTTCCTAAAACCTTTCATGAAGAATTAATGATTAAAATTGAAAGGGAGGAGAAAAAACAGGGGAAGAAATTTGAAATTTTCAAAATAAAATTCGGAACATTATCTTTAGTCGCAGCTGCGCTTATATTTAGTATGACGATAGTCTTAGATAGTAATAAAACATTTGAAGCTTCTGATGAAATGTATGATTCACAAGTTCAAAATTTTGCGGCATACAATGTATCAGAAGAATTCACGCCAAAAGAATCACCTAAAGGGCTTTTAAAAGCTACAGGAGTTTCAACAAGATCAAATGTTGAGAGTGCAGAGAAAAATATAACTAAAGAAGATAGAGTTAAAATGGCAATGCAAGAATTAAAAAGAGATAGAATGACGGAGGAAGAAGAAAGTTTTGGAGTTATGTCAGTTAATGAAATGGCAATAGCTGAAAATACTATGGATGATATGAATAAGCTAACTATTGATATAGATGAAAGTTCTATTGAAAAAGATTCGGAATTCAAAACATTATTAGCTATAATTCTTGGAACAACAGCTTTCTTTGGAATAATAATAAGTTTTGCAAAAATAGTGCTTAATAAAGAAGAAAAGGGAGATGATTAAAATGAAAAATTTAAATAAATTAGTAGCAGTAATAGCAGTATTTATACTAGCGGTGTCAGCTTTTATAAATACAAATGTTAATTCATATGCAGAAACAGAAAAAAGTGAGAAAACAATAGAGGTTAGTGGTAAATATATAATGAGCGTGAAACCAGATATAGCAGAAATTAGTTTAGGTGTTAAAACTGAAGCTAAAGATGCTAAGGTAGCTCAAAGTGAGAATGCTAAAAAAATGTCGAAGGTTATAGCATCAATTAAAAAATTAGGAATTAAAGAGGAAGATATTAAAACTTCAAATTATTCAATATATCCAAGATATGAGTGGAGAGACATTAAATTATTAACTAAAGAAGAAGAAAGAAGAGTTCTTATAGGATATGAAGTTAGTAATACAGTAAGAATTACAGTAAGAGATTTAACAAAAGTTAGTAATGTAATTGATGATTCAGTAAAAGCAGGAGCTAATTTTTCAAATAATATTAACTTTAAATTAGCTGACAATACTAAATATTATAATGAAGCTTTAAAAGAAGCATTAAAGAAAGCTAAAGTTAAAGCTGAAACTTTAGCGGGAGTTTATCAAATAAAGCTAGGCGCTCCTAAAAAGATTGTTGAAACAGGATACAATGAACCAGGAATATTTAGATATAGTAATGCTCTTATGAGTAAGAGTGTAGTTATGGAAGATGCAGTTGCTACTCCAATTGAATCAGGAGAAATTACTGTTGAAGCAGAAGTAAATGTAGTTTATGAATACTAGAATAATTTAGAGAATATGCAAAAGCATATTCTTTATTTTTTTTGCATTAAAATAGAAGCTATTAATTAAATGTTAATTATTATTAAATAGCAAAATAAGTAACCATTTTTATAGTGGTTATGATATAATTTAATGGAAAGAATTATGGAGGTAATTATGAAAGAAAAACTCTTGATTATAGATGGAAATAGTATAGCCAATAGGGCATTTTATGGAGTTCCTTTGTTAACAAACTCAAAAGGAATGTATACAAATGCAATATATGGTTTTTTAAATATGTTATCAAGATTTATAGATGAGGAAAACCCAACTCATGTAGCTATAACTTTTGATCTTAAAGCACCAACGTTTAGGCATAAAAAATATGATGGGTATAAAGGTAACAGAAAAGGCATGCCAGATGAACTAAGAGAGCAGATGCCAGTATTAAAAGATGTAATAAGAAAAATGGGTATACCTATTTTTGAAATTGAAGGATATGAGGCTGACGATGTTATTGGTACTATGAGTATGTGTAGCAATGACTATGATATAACAATAATATCAGGAGATAAAGATATACTTCAGCTTGCAACAGATGTTGTTAAGATTAGAATCCCTAAAACATCTAAAGGTAAAACTACAATTGAAGATTATTATGCTAAAGATGTTTTTGCTAGGTATGAATTAGATACTAAGCAATTTATCGACTTAAAAGGGTTAATGGGAGATTCATCAGATAATATACCTGGGGTTAAAGGTGTTGGAGAAAAGACTGCTATAAAACTTCTAAAGGAATATGGGAGCATTGAAGGGGTCTATGAAAATATAGATGAAATAAAAGGTAAATTAAAAGAAAAGCTTGAAAATGATAAAGAAGTAGCTTTTTTAAGTAGAGAATTAGCAACAATATATAAAGAAGTTCCAATAGAGTGTAAGTTTGAGCTGTTTGATAAATATAAACTTTTAACTGAAGAAGTAAAGGAATTATTTAAAGAATTAGAGTTTAAAAATATGTTTGTAAAGTTTTCTGTGAATGAGAATACAATTATTGAGAATAAGAAAATTGATACTGTAATATCAACGAATACAAATGATATAGGAGATGTAGATGAACTTATATATTTTATTCATGAAGATGTAATATCTGTTATAAAGGAAGAAAAAGTATATATTTACATTAATATGATTGATGAATTTAAGTCACTATTTGAAAATGATAATATTCTTAAAGTTGGGCTAGATATAAAGAAAGATATGCATGTTTTAGATAAATATGGAATTGAAATTAAAGGTAACTATTTTGACATTCTTATAGGAAGTTACGTTTTAATGCCAACACATAACTTAGATTCTTATAGTAAAATTGCGGATGAGATACTTGGAGAAAGTTATAAATCTGAAGAGGAAATATTTGGAAAAGGTAAATCTTTAAAAAAATATGATGAGTTAGATAATAAAGAGTTTGAAAATTATATGGCCAATGTTGTTAGTGTGATTAAAAACTCTAAAGATATAATAATTAAAGAACTAGAAACTAGTGAACAAGAGGACTTATTTTATAATATTGAAAACCCTTTAGTAAAAGTTCTTTATTCAATGGAAAAAGAAGGATTTAAGATAGATAAGGATAAATTAATAGAATTTGGTAATGATTTATCAAAGGATATAAGCAAGTTAGAGGTTAGTATATATGAAATTGCTGGAGTAGAGTTTAATATAGCATCACCAAAACAGCTTGCAGAAGTCTTGTTTGAAAAACTTAAGCTTCCAGTTATAAAGAAAACAAAAACAGGATATTCTACAAATGCAGATGTGCTTGAGAAACTTAAACCATATAGTCCTATAATTGACTTTGTATTAGAATATAGAACCTTATCAAAATTAAGAAGTACATATGTTGATGGCTTTTTAGGTTTAATAGATGAAGAAGGTAAAATTCATACTACTTTTAGACAAGCTTTAACAACAACAGGTAGAATAAGTAGTACAGAGCCAAACTTACAAAATATACCGGTAAGAACAGAGATAGGTAGAAATTTAAGAAAGTTTTTTGTTCCAGCGAATGATTATTTAGTGGATGCAGATTACTCACAAGTAGAGCTTAGGGTTCTTGCACATATATCAGAAGATGAAACATTAGTAGATGCATTTAAACATGATAAAGATATTCATGCAATAACAGCATCAGGAGTTTTTGGAATAAATAAAGAAGATGTTACAAGTGCTCAAAGACGAGAGGCTAAAATTGTAAACTTTGGTATTATATACGGAATGGGAGCATTCAGTTTAAGTGGTGATTTAAATACTACTGTTAAAGAAGCAGAAAAGTATATTGAGAGTTATTTTGAAAGATATCCTAAAGTAAAAGAATATATGGATACAACAGTACTTAAAGCAAAAGAAGATAGCTATGTTAAAACTATTTTTGGAAGAATAAGAAGAATACCAGAAATAAATTCAAGTAACTTCTTAAGAAGATCATTTTCAGAAAGAGTAGCAATGAACACTCCTATACAAGGTAGTGCAGCTGATATAATTAAAATTGCTATGATAAAAGTATATGAAAGATTAGAAAAAGAGAAACTTAAGAGTAAATTAGTTCTTCAAGTACATGATGAATTGATAATAGACACAGTTAATGATGAAGTGGAAAAAGTAGAAAAAATAATAACAGAGGAAATGGAAAATGCTACAAGACTAATAGTTCCTCTGACAGTAGATATGAAAACAGGTAAAAATTGGTATGAAACAAAATAAATGGAGGATATTATGATAAAGAAAATATTAGTAGTTTTTATGCTATTAACAGTTGTTTTAACTGGTTGTGGCAAAGAAAAAGAAGTAATTGAAGATAAGACAGAAGTGGTTGACTTAAAGCCAGATTTTGGTGGAGAGATGAATATAGCAATAGATTCAATAGACAATCCAAACCCTATTTTAGTAGAAGGTAAGGATATGGAAGAACTTTTAGATATTGCATATGAAAGATTGTTTGATTATGATGCAGAAGGTAAAATAATACCAGTAATAGCAAAGAATTTAGAAGTATCAGACAGTGGATATATATATACGTTTGATGTGAATGAAGAGGTTAAGTGGGCTAATGGTGAAAGCGTTAGTGCGGAAGATGTAATATATACATTAGATCAAATTAAAGCAAGTGAAGAATCAATTTATAATGATATGTTTAAAAACATTGCTTATTATAAAATAACAGAAGATGGTAAAGTTAAAATTTCATATAAAGATGTTTTAACATCAAATATGTATGAACTTAACATACCAATAATAAATAAAGGTGACTATAAGATAGGATCAGGACAATATACATATGATGGTGGAACTTATGAAAAAGAACTGAATTTTGTAAGAAATGAAAATTATTATAAAGGTAAACCATATATTGAAAAAATAAGAGTTATTGAAGTTAGTGATGAAAAGTTTATTGAAGATGGACTAAAGCATGGAGAAATAGACTTTGTTAAAGGAAGCTTAGTGAACTATACAAAGTTCTTAAATAAAGATAAATATAAAATTGATACATATAAATCAAATTTATATGATTTTATGGCATTTAATTTTAAAAATAAGTTATTAAGCATTCCAGAGGTAAGAAAATCAATAGAAGCTACTATTAATAGAGAAACTATTATTAAGAGTATTTATGGTAGTTTTGCTGAAGAGGCTATTAGTCCAATTTATCCAAAATGGTTAGTTACAGATTTAAGTGATAATAATGTAAAAGTTAATAGTAAAGAAGTTTTAAAAGAATATGGATTTGAAGATTACACAGGTGATGGAATCTTAGAATATAAGACTAATGGTAAAAAGAGTACATTAAGATTTAAAATTTTAGTTAATGAAGAAAATGGAAATAGAATGAAGGTAGCAGAATATGTTAAGAGTGAATTAAGAAAAATAGGTATAGAAACTGAAATAGTAGCTAAACCTTTTGAAGAATATAGCAATGATTTTAAAAGAGGAAACTTTGATATTGTTCTAGGTGGTTGGGAATTATCAATGAATCCAGACTTAACTGCATTATTTAATAGTAAGGTTAATAAATTAGAATATAAGAGTGAAAAAGTAGATGCATTATTAAAAGATGCATATACAGTTAGAGATCTTGAGGAGTTAAGAGAAACATATAGTAGTATTGAGTTTGTATTAAATGATGAGATACCATACATTGATTTAGTATTTAGAAACAAACTTATAGTAAGAAGTATAAAGGTTAAAGGTGAACTAGAAGTAGATAATTCTAAGATTTATAAAAATATATATAAATTATATATAAACGAAAAATAATAAGGGTGATGATGTATGAACTATAATAATAAAGACTTAATATTTGGATTAGATATAGGAACTAGAACAGTTATAGGGATTTTAGGATATAAGTCAGATGAAAAATTTATAATAGTTGATAGTGAAATGATTGAGCATAGTTCAAGAGCTATGATAGATGGTCAAATTCACGATGTTATTAAGGTAAGCGAAACAGCTAAAAAAGTTAAAGAAAATCTTGAAGTAAGAAATAATATAGAACTTAAAGAAGTAGTCATAGCAGCAGCGGGAAGAGCACTAAAGACATTTAAAGTTAAGTCAAAGAGAGTATTTGATTCAGAAACGCTTATAACTAAGAGTCAAATAAACTTATTAGAGCTTGAGGGAATAAAAGAAGCTCAAAAAGAAATGAAAGATAATATGATGAAGACAGAAGGATTTAAGTACTTCTGCGTAGGACATTCAGTTGTTAACTATGAGATAGATAATTGTATTATGGATAATTTAGAAGGTCACAAAGGTGAAGCTATTTCAGCAGAGATAATATGTACATTTTTACCAAAGGCTGTTGTAGATAGCTTATATAGCGTAATGGACTTAATAGGATTAGAAGTTACTAATCTAACACTTGAGCCCATTGCAGCTATAAATGTAACTATACCTAAAGAAATAAGATTGCTTAATTTAGCATTAGTAGATATAGGAGCAGGGACATCAGATATTGCAATAACAAAAAATGGTAGTGTAATTGCTTTTGGTATGATTCCAGATGCTGGAGATGAAATAACAGAGGCAATAGTTCACAAGTATTTAGTTGACTTTAATACTGCCGAAAACATTAAGGTAAATATTTTAAGTACTAAAGAAATTGAATTTAGAGATATTTTAGGAAATAGCCAAACAGTTAGCTCAGAAGAAATAGCTGAAGTCATTAGACCGGCAGTTGATAAGTTAACTGATAAGATATCAGAGAAACTTTTAGAGCTTAATGGATCTAAAGCTCCTAATGCAGTATTTTGTGTTGGTGGTGGAAGTGAAACACTTAACTTAACTAATGTGCTATCAGCTAAATTGAATATACTTGAGGAAAGGGTTGCTCTTAAGGGAAATGAAGTAATATCTAATATTGAAATACTAGATGAAAAGTTTGTTAATGGACCAAATATGATAACTCCAATAGGTATATGTATGACATCTATGATGAAAACAGGCATGGATTTTATAAATATAATTGTAAATGATGAAAAACTAAAATTAATGAATATTAAAGAACTTACAGTTATGGATGCTGCAATGTTAAAAGATTTTAGCCATAGCAATTTAATTGCTAGAAGAGGGGAAGCTGTTAACTTTGTGTTAGATGGAAAGAAACTTAGAGTCTCAGGAAGACATGGTGAATCTGCTAAAATTTATGTTAATAATGAAGTAGCAAATTTAGAAACTAAAATCGAAGAAAATGATTATATATCAATAGAATCAGCAAAAATGGGAGATAATGCAATTGTATATGTATCGGATTATATAGACCTTAATACAGTTAAAACGGTATATTTAAATAACAGAAAAGTTTCAGTTAAACCGAGTGTAAGTATTAATGGTAAAATTGTCGATATAAATACTGAAATAAAAAACAATGACATTG
Source organism: Clostridia bacterium (assembly GCA_025210555.1). Taxonomy (GTDB): domain Bacteria; phylum Bacillota; class Clostridia; order Lachnospirales; family JAOARL01; genus JAOARL01. Next base: position 97,566 of record JAOARL010000005.1, on the reverse strand, counting down.
TTGAAACATATGTTGTAAATAGTATTAAAGACTTAATTATGTACTTGAATATCGATACTAGGAACAGAGAAGTCTACTTAAATAGTGTTAAAGTAGACATCAACTCAGGTTTTGATAATGAAGATAAAATTGAGATAAGAGGAATTAGATGAGTAAAATATTAATGTATGAAAGAAAGTATACAATTTTACATATAGCTTTGCTTATTTTAATAAGCTTTGTTTCCTTTGGCAATGAAGCTATTAATAATAATGAAGTCTTTACTCAGATTTTAAGAGTATTTTGGGCTTATGAAGTTATAAAACTTGTAATTATAAATCAAGACAGTCAAAAAGTCGATAAATGGTTAAATTATGGGAAGAATTATAGTATTATAAAGGCGATTGAACTTATTATATATACTTTCTTATATGTTTATGGTGGCGAAAGTTTTATGTGGGCTAGCATATTCTATATACTTATAATAATGGAAGTTAATATAGCAAAAAACAAAACTGGTAACATTGCTCATAATGTTTTATATATGTTCCCAATGGTTTATGTTTTATCACTATATTATGGTCAAGGTGCAATTGAAACAAACAACCTAAAATTTTATGTATTAGCCAATTTTATAGCACTTATGATTATTGACAATGTTATAGGTTGGACTATACATGAACTTGAAAAAGAGGGAAGTAAGAATAGGGAATTACTTTTAGAAAGTAAAAAGAAAAATAATGAGCTTGTCAAAATAGAGAAAGAGATGCATGATGCAAATCAAAGACTTATTGAGCAAAAAGAAACTCTTGAAAAGATGAATGAGAAGTTTAGAAAGAGTAATGCAGAACTTTATATTCTTAAAGAAATGGGATCACATATGGACTATTTTTTGGGGATAGATCCATTACTAGATTTAGTTGTAGATATGGTTTTAGGCATAATGGGAGTAGATTTGTGTTCTATAATACTTTATGATAAAAATGAAAATGAACAGTTGAAATTCTATTCAAAGGGAATATATGATAATGGTGTAATTGCTGATTTTGAACGTGAAGTTATTTATGGTGAAGTAAAAGATTGGATAATTAATAAAAAATTTAGAGTAGAAAACAACGCCAAAGAAAAAAGCTACAGCTTTTTAAAAGGAAGAAATGTAGGATCATATATAATGGTTCCCCTTCAAAAAGGAGATGTTATTTATGGAGCTATGTACGTTGAGCATAGTTATGATAATTATTTCCCAGAAGGAAGTATTCAATTATTTAAAGTAATTTCAGCTGAAGTAAGAATGGCTATTGAAAATGTTAAATTGTATAAACAGATGGAAGACATGGCTACAAAAGATGGACTTACTAAAATATATAACCGTATGTATATGCAAAAAGAATTTTCGGAGATGTTTAAGAAAGCTAGAGAAAATAAAAGTAACTTAGCTATATGTATATTTGACCTTGATCATTTTAAAAATGTTAATGATACATATGGACATCTATTTGGCGATAAAGTTCTTATAGAAACAGTAAATACTGCTAAAAAGCACGTAGACAAATACAATGGACTTATGGCAAGATATGGTGGAGAGGAGTTCTTTGTAGCTTTTGAGAATAAGACTATAGAGGAATCAAAACAAATATTTGAAGATATAAGAAAAGATATAGAAGAGCATAGGTTTGTAGAGGGAGAAATATCTATGAATGTTACATCAAGTTTTGGAGTAGTTAATTATCCAGAGGTTGATATTGATTTTGAGAAAGATTTCCTTAAACTTGCTGATGATGCACTTTATTATTCGAAAGAAAATGGAAGAAACAGAGTAAGTATTTATTCGGAGATAGCAGAAAAAATAAAGCATGACTAATGTCATGCTTTTTAATATTGAAAGAATATGTATTAAAAAACGAACAAAAGACAGAATATTTGAACAAAACATATGGTTGTGATACAATAGCCAATAAGGAGTGATGTTGTGTTAAAAATTAGAGATAAAATGTTTATAGTTACAATGAAAAAAATGGGATTTGATATAAGTAGACTAGTAAATAGTATACTAGGAGTTAAAGAATCCGATGATTATAGGCAATATGGAGTAGTTGATTTTTTTGAAGATTTTAATTTAGATATTGCACTTAAATTAAAAAAGAAAGTGGAGGAAGAAGTATTTGCTTCTGGTGATTCAAAAGCTATAGACTTGATAGAGAAAAAAGCATTTGAATCAGTAGTAGAAGAATTATATAAGAAAGCCACTGAAGATGAGAATAAAAGTTTAGGTCACATAATGGGAAAAATCAATTATCAAAAAGTAGCGAATGAAGATATTGAAAAAATGACGGAAGATAAAGGTGTAAAAATAGAAGTTAGAATAGATAACCCAATAAGTTATCCGTTTTATAACAAATATGATAAGGATTCTGAATATGCTAAAATTATTTTTGAAATATACGAAATTGCAATTCAAGATCCAGATATTGGATATTTTAAAATGACAAATGTTGGTCAGAGAACATATGTTAAAATGGGGGATATAGAGGGATCAGAGACTGAAGCAAAAATAATGTATGAGTCAGATGAGACAAGAGTATCAAGATCACCTAAACCTAGTTATGAAAATTTAACTATTGAAGTTGGTAAAAATAGTGAAAACCAAAATCATTTTAAATTTGCTAATGGAAGTATTAGAGATTCAGTAAGAGAAGGCGAAATTACAATGTATTAAATAATAAATTATAATAATAGCAAAAAAGCATGACTAATGTCATGCTTTTTATATTATTATTTTTTAAATATTTCTTTTATAGCTGTCATTGAACCAAGCATTCCAACCGACTCAGATGGAATAACAAGTTTTGAAGATTCACCTTCAGCAATTTTTTGAAGTGCTTCAAGTGATTTAACAGTAAGAACAGCTTCATTTGGTTCGCTATCTTTAATAGCAGAGTAAACCATTTTAATACCTTGTGCTTCTGCTTCTTTTACGGTTCTAATAGCATCAGCTTCCCCTTGAGCTTCAAGGAGTCTTGCTTGTCTTTCTCCTTCGGCTCTTCTAATGTTTGTTTCTTTTTCAGCTTCTGCGTTTAAGATCATAGCTTGCTTTTCTCCTTCAGCTGTAAGGATAGCAGATTGCTTTTCTCCTTCAGCAGTTAAGATAGCTTCACGTCTTTGTCTCTCGGCTCTCATTTGCTTCTCCATTGCTTCTTGTATATCTCTTGGTGGCATAATGTTTTTAAGCTCAACACGGCTAACTTTAATACCCCATGGATCAGTAGCTTCATCAAGAATAGCTCTAAGTTTAGTATTTACAATATCTCTTGAAGTTAATGTACCATCTAAATCTAAGTCTCCAATAATATTTCTAAGTGTTGTAGCAGTTAAGTTTTCAATAGCTGATAAAGGATTAGCTATTTCATACATATACTTAATTGGATCTGTGATCTTGTAGTAAACTACAGTATCAATTTGCATAGTTACATTATCCTTTGTAATAACTGGTTGAGGAGGGAAGTCAACAACTCTCTCTCTTAAGTCAATTACAGCCTTCATTGATTCAATAAAAGGTATTAACACATGAATACCAACTTCAGCTCTTCTGTTAAATTTTCCAAGTCTTTCAACAACACCAACTCTAGATTGATTAATTATTTTAAAACTTGATAGTGCTATTATTAATATAAAGACACTAAGTATTACAATAATTTCCATGTTACCACTCCTTAAATTTTTTCTACGATTAATTTTACCCCTGATACCTCAATTACTTTTACTTTTTGGTCTTTTTCTATATTTTCTTCAGAATTAGATTTAATAGACCAAATTTCACCATTAAATTTAGCTTGACCAGTAGAATTCATATTGTTTACTGTTTCTGTAACAACACCAACTTGTCCAATTAATTTATCAGTATTTGTCTTAATTTTATCTTCTTTTTGCAGTTTATTTGCAATAGGTTTTGTTGCAAATAAGAATATGATAGAAGATACTAAGAAAACTAATAATTGTACATATAAGTCATCAGTAATTAATGATGCTATATATGCAACAATTGATGCAAAACTGAAATTTAATATAAAAAATCCAGCTGTTAGAAGTTCAGCAATACCAAAAATGACTGCTAATACAATCCAAACCATAAATTATCACCTCATTAATATTATAACAAAATTTATTGTAATGTGATATTTCAATATAGTTACAATATATGATAAAATTAGAATATAGGATGGTGAAAATTAAATGAAAATATATGAAGTATACACAGATGGTGCATGTAAAAATAATCAAGCAGAAGGACTTCAGCCTGGGGGTTGGTCAGCAGCTTTCTTAGATGGCAGAAGTTTTAGTGGTGGTAGTTATGCAACTACTAATAATAGAATGGAAATACAAGGTGCTATAGAAGCGCTTAAGAATACAGAAGTTGGTTCAAGAGTAATGTTATATTCTGATTCAGCATATGTTATAAATACTTTTAAGCAGGGATGGATAGATAAGTGGGAAAAAAATGGATTTATAACTGCTAGCAAGAAGAAACCAGTTGAAAACCAAGATCTTATTAAAGAGCTAAGATCTCTTGAGAGAGAAAGAACAGTAGAATTTATTAAGGTGAAAGGTCATTCAGGAAACAAATACAATGAACTTGCAGATAAATTAGCAGTAGATGCAATACCAACAGATGGAAAAAGAGTTTATACTATTGAACTGGGAGAAGATGAGTATAAATACCTTAAAGAATTAGTAAAAGGACAAGATGATGATATAGCTAAAAATATACTAAATAGAATGGGGTGATTAAAATGAATATTTTATACCCAAGTGTATATTTGGATTCAATATATAGTATAGATTTTGAATATCTCAGAGCTAAAGGTGTTAGAGGTGTTATTTTTGATGTTGATAATACATTAGTACCACTTAATACAGATGAGCCTGATATAAGAATTGTAGAATTTGTAAATGAACTTGCTAAAACAGGCCTTAGTGTAGGCTTAGTATCTAATAGTGGGAAGAAAAGAGTAGAACTTATTAAAAGAAAATTTAATAATGTTACAGCTATATCTAATGCTATGAAACCATTTAAGTCAAAAGTGCTTAAAGCTATGGAGATAATGGGAACTAATAGTTGCAATACAGTATTAGTTGGAGATCAAATTTTTACAGATGTTTTAGTTGCCAATAGGTGTAGCATGATGACAATTTTGGTTAAACCACTTACTAGAAAAGAACCTATATACATGAAACTTAAACGCGGTGTTGAAAGAAGAATATTAAATAGATATACAAGACTTAATAAAGAAAAAAATACTATAGAATCAGCTATTAAAAGAAAAAAAGAAATTTTAAGGAATGATATAGATGAGTAAAATGTTTCTAATTACAGATTTTTATAATATTAAATATTTAACAGGATTTGGAAATAAACCTCTTTATGATGAACAAGAGGTTTATCTTCTTGTAAATGATGATAAAAAATATGCTATAACAGACTCTAGATACACATTAGAGCTTAAAGAAAAGTTAAAAGAATATAAAGTTATAGATTTTACAGAGAGTAATTTAACTAAAGCAATTAAAGATATAATTGCTGAGAATGAAATTGATACTTTATATTTTGAAAAAAGCATTTCTTTTAGGATGTATGATGAGGTGTTAAGTAAGTTAGAGGTTAATATAATAGCTCAAGATAAATATATAGAGGATAAAAGAATTACAAAAGAGAAGAAAGAAATAGATAGTATATCAAAAGCTTGTACAATAACTAGGGAAGTATTAGAAACTGTTCAGGAAAAAATTGATGATGGAATTAGTGAAAAAGATCTTGCTGACTATATAGTTAGTGAAATGATCAAAAAGGGTGCAGAAGATGTTTCTTTTGAGCCTATTGTTGTTTCTGGTAATAATTCAGCAATAGTTCATGGTATGCCATCAGATAAAATGATTGAAGATGGAGAGCTTATCATTTGTGATGTTGGTTGTAAAGTTAATGGATATTGTTCAGATATGACTAGAACATTTAAAAAAGGAATACTATCTAATGAGCAAGAGGATATATATTATGTTGTAAGAGAAGCGCAGCAAAGAGCACGAGATGCAATAGAGGTTGGTATGGAACTTAGCGAACTTGATAAAGTTGCAAGAGAATATATAGAAGAAGAGGGATATGGAGAATATTTCCTTCATAGCTTGGGTCATGGAGTGGGACTTAACGTTCATGAGGCTCCAGCAGTTTCAAAAAGATCTAAAGACATACTAAAAGAAGGAATGGTTATAACTATAGAACCAGGTATATATATAGAAGGTCTTGGTGGGGTTAGAATAGAAGATACTATGCTTGTTACTAAAGATGGTGGAATAGCTTTAACAAGAAAATAAAATATGGCTATAATGGGAGAAAACATGGGAATATGGGAAAAAACAGAAGATATAATTACTTTTATTTCAGCAACTATATTTGTTGTATGGTTTGTAAATAATGTAAATGTGTTTATTTTATCAGTTTTCATAATATTTATGTATATTATGTATTTGATGGCAACTTTTGATAAGTATAGTGAGTTTTATGGTAAAAGAACTAGCAATAACCTATATTGTAATGAAGTTATATTTAACAAAACTCATAGAGGTGCAGGTAATATTAAGTATAGGTTTGATGAAGTAGAAAAGGGAGAAATTATTTTATATAGTACATTTGATATGGGGATTAAAGTAGGAAAAAGATACAGAATAGAATATGGTGAGAAAAGTAGATCTGTTTTTAAGTCAATAGAAATCAAATAGTACTTATTTAAAGAAGGAATTGGTATGTATGGAGATAAGAATAGTTAAAACAGTAGAAGAAGCTAGGGAATGTGATAAGCTTCTTCAGAGTCTTATAATAGAAGAACGTGATTTTGATTCAAATTTAAATCCACAGATAAACATAAATAAGTGGTATGAGACTCAATTAAAGAAAAAGGGATTTGCCTTATTTATAGCATATGAAAAAGAAGCAATCACAGGATATGTATGTTGTATCTTAGAAGAAGAAAAAAATACAGCAGTAATTGAAGGTATAATGAGAATTGATGCACTATATATCAATAAAGCCTATAGAAGAAAAGGTATAGCAGATAAGTTAATAGAAGAAGCTTTTAAATGGGCAGAAAAGATTGATACCAAGGTAGTTAGCTTAAAAGTTTTAAGTCCTAATAAAAAGGCTATATCACTGTATGAGAAAAAAGGGTTTATAGAAACAGGTAAAATGATGCAGAGGAAAATATAATAATCAAAGGAGAAATAATATGCAAGAAATTAATCAAGATTTAAAGAAAAAAGAACTTATAGATTTAATTAAAAATATAGGAGACGGAGAGAATGAAGTACTAATATCAGTTTTAGAAAGTATGGATTTAAGCGTTTCAGAAAGAAAAATAATAGAGATGAATATAAAGAATAATACTTATAAGAGTACTACTATATTTTTAGATTGGGACGGAGAAGATGTAATAAGTAATAAAGGGACAAGCTATATTACAATATTGGAAAAGGGAGATATAAAAGAAGCTGAATTAAGTCTTGAGTTTTTCTCAGTAGGTGAAGATACTCAAAATGTATTAATTGATTGCGGAACAACTAGGGATAATACTGCTGGTTTTGGAATGTTGGCTTACTCAACATTAGGATATAACTGTTTATATGAAGAAATCCAAGATAATACTACATTAAGTGATTATGTAGGTGGCTTAGGTATACCAATGGAAAGTGAATCAGTTAGTATAATAGAAAAGCCGGAAGATATAGCTAATGTAGTTAGCAGTATATTGAAAACCATAGATGAAAAAGATACTGAAAGTGGTTTAAAGCATTAATGTTAGGTTTGGAAAGAGTTTGAGTTAAAAGAATTAAGAAAAGATAAATTTAAGCTATAAGATATTTAATTACATATGTAGCTCATTTGATATTAGCTAAAAAGAAAAATGTTGAAATATTCAGAAAAAAGTGATAATATTGTAGCATTAGGAGTTGATAAAATGAGGTATATGTGTAGAAAAGAAGAATATGAAGAGGGATATGAAAATTTTAATGCTTCACGTAATTTAGAAGATTATCTTTGTTCTAATGGAGTAAGCTATGTTACGGATAGAGTTGCATTTCCAACATATGGACTTTTTGAAATGAAAAAAGAATTTAGTAGCAATGTTAATAAAAGTCCTAAAATGCTGTACTTGCACTATTTTAATAAGTTTATGGATTCTCAATGGCATAGACTATCAAGTCATTTGCAAAATGTATTTGTGCAAAGGGATCCAAGAGTTGCGGCATACATTTCTCAGAATCCGGAATTGATTAGAGATACATATAAATCTTCAATAAGACAAGTAATGAAGAGACATAATAAAATGTTTGATTTAGTTCAAGATTCAAGCGGAGAAAATGCTATTTGGGGATTATCAAATGGATATATTAATTTGGGAGATATAGATCAAGAATATTATGATGAAAAATTATATGGTAGTTTTGAAAAGGCTGCCCTAGAATCAGATTTAAGTAATATTAGATTTATTAAAGAACCAAGTCTCACTCAGCAAAAAAAGGTTCTTGGTATAAATTCTAAAGGTGAAATATTATATCCTGAAAATTATATATATATATCAAAACTTGATAAATCATTACATGAAAAAATAATAAATTTGTTTCCTCAATCAGTTTCAAAAATGCATGAGCCTGAAAAAGAACTAGTAATAGGGGCATTAATAAGTGATGAAAAGGTATTAGACAAAGAAAAAGCTGAGGCTTTAGGGGAAAAAGAAATAAAGGAAATTATAAAGGTAAACCCTAGAATAGTAATTGAATTTGTTAAATATAAAAAATTAAATGTAGGAACACTTTTATATGCATTAGAAGAAGATCCTTATTTAATTGGGGAAATGGAAAATCCATCTACTACATTGCAGATTAAAGCTGTTAGTGTTGATTCTGAAGCTATATATGAACTAGATAAACCTTGTGATAAGGCTCAAAAAATAGCAGTAGATGAAGATGTAGATCTTATATCAGCAATTGAAAATCCATGTGTTGATGTTCAAATGAGAGTAGCTGAAGAAAAACCAGCTCTTGTAAAATCAATAAAAGAACCATGTGTTGAGGTGCAGAGAAAACTTTTAGAAAATAATCAATGGGGAAATATTGAGTATTTAAATAAACTTCACCCAGAACTTATAATAATAGCTATGGAAAATGATATAAATGTAGAGGAATTTTTTGAAGAAAACTCTTTTACAGAAGAAGAAAAACTTAAATTAGTTAAACTTAAACCAAGTATAATGAAAAAGTTTGAAGAAATTCCATTTTCAGTAAGAATGGAAGCAGTTAAAAGAGATGGTTCGCTAGGTAGTTATAGAATGCATAATGTTGATGAAAAAGACGCAAATGGAATTTATTTAGAGGCAGCTAAACAGTCAGGGTATTATATATTAAAAGGAGAAAGGTCAAAAGAAATACAAATTCAGGCAGTTAGGACTAGTCCTTTTAGTATAAAAAGAATAAATGACCCTTATATTTCTGTACAGTTAGAGGCAATAAGAAGAGAGCCTAATGCGATTAAGGCTATTTCAGATCCAGCTGAGGATGTTCAGCTAGAGTTACTTGAAATAGCTCCAGAATTATACAAATATATAAAAAATCCAACAGAAGCTACTAAATTAAAACTTGCTAAAGAGATGCCAAAGGGGCTAAAAACATTAAGTGCATCAAGTGCTTTAGATGTATTGGAAACTTATAGTAAAGATTTAAAAGAAAGAGACGTTTTAGAAGAAGAAGCAGAATCAGTAATTTTAATAAAAGAAGAATTAGTGAATGCTATAATTCAAAATGAAAATTTTGATGAGAATGAAAGCTCTGAAGAATATGAAAAAATGGATGATAAAAGATTTAAATTAATTGAAAAAGTTGAAGTTTTAACAACTCAGAAAACTTATAAATATGATATAGAATTAAAAGTGAATAAAGAGAAAAATGTTGAGATGTTTGATGTCAACACACAAGAAACTTTGTTTGAAGAAAAAAATTAGTTAAATGCTAAAAGAAAAGGTATAGATTTTAAATAGTAGTCTTTTGAAAGAAAGACTGCTATTTACTTTTAGTTAAAAAGGTTATATAATTATTTATGGTATTTTTGATAAATTGAGAGGAGAAATATATGATATCAGCAGGAGATTTTAGAAACGGTATTACATTTAAATACGAAGGTAATATATTCCAAATAGTAGAATTCCAACATGTTAAACCAGGAAAAGGTTCAGCGTTTGTTAGAGTTAAGATGAAGAACTTAAAGTCAGGTTCAACTACAGAGAAGACTTTTAACCCTTCAGAGAAAGTAGAAAAAGCACATATTGAAAGATATGAAATGCAATATTTATACTCAGATGGAGATATGTTCCACTTTATGAACACAGAAACATATGAGCAAATTGCATTAGAAGAGGGACAGCTTGGAGATACTTTAAAGTTTGTTAAAGAAAACGATAATGTTAAGGTATTATCTTGCGAAGGTGAAATTTTAGGAACAGAGCCACCACAATTTGTTGAGCTTGAGATTACTGAAACTGAGCCAAACTTCAAAGGAGATACTTCTTCAGGTGGAACTAAAACAGCTACAGTTGAAACTGGTGCAGTAATTAAAGTTCCTATGTTCATTGAACTTGGAGAAAAAGTTAAAATTGATACTAAAACTGGTGATTACTTAGGTAGAGTATAATTAATTTAGAACTTGTTAATTCAAGTTCTTTTTTTTATAATACATTAATACTATGGGAAGTAATTTTTGGAGGATATATTATGAAGTGTTATAACCATGAAGATAGAGAAGTTGTTGCTCAATGCAATATTTGTTAAAAGTGCATTTGCAAAGAATGCTCTATAGAAATTGAAGAGATGATGATATGCAAAGAGTGCTGCATAGCTGAAATTAATAAGGAAAGAAAGCAAGGTGTATTAGTTTTTAAATGGATAATTCCTTTTGCTATTATAGGAATAGTAGTAGCACATTATATGTTAATTTATTTAAAAGAATTAGATGCTGAACGTTATAAGTTATCATTAGATAATCCAATAGCTGTGGGATTAATATACATATACTTATTTATATCCTTACCACTTGGATGGCATTTGTTAAGTAAAATAAAGTTTGAATTTATTTTATTAATGCCAATAATAGGGTGGTTAATATACTTTGGAATAAAGATAACTTTAGCATGGGCTTTAGGTATATACTTAGCACCAATAATAGCTATATTTATCATTAGAAAAATATTAATATGCAATAAAAAGATTAAAGTTATAAGCGATAAGTACTAAATATTTGAAAGATTACTAATTACATTGGTAGTCTTTTTTTTGTACTTTTCTTATGTTATTATTAAGGGGACAAAAGGGGGAAGTTATGGAAAAGATAAAAGTGTTAGGCGTTAATTTTTCTAACTTAAAAATGACAGAAGTAATAGACAGAGTATTAGGATATTTAAAAGAAGATAGATTACATACTATATATACTCCAAATCCTGAGATACTAATGAGAGCTGAAAAAGATGAGGAATTTAGAGCTATATTAAATGTTTCAGATTTGGTTATTCCAGACGGAATAGGGGTAATAATAGCTTCTAAAATATTAGGAAATCCACTGAAAGAAAGAGTGCCGGGATATGATACAGTGCAAAATATTTTTGGGCAAGTTTGTTATCTAGAAAAGAGTGTTTACTTTTTAGGTGCAGGACCTGGGATAGCTGAAACAGCAGCAAAAAATATGGCCGAAAAGTATCCAGGACTTAAAATAGCAGGATTTAGAGATGGATATTTTAAACCGGAAGATGAAGAAAAAGTTATTGAAGAGATAAATAAAACTAATCCAGATATACTTATCGTAGGATTTGGAGCTCCAAAACAAGAAAAATTTATTTTTAGAAATAGAGAAAAATTGAATGCTAAGATAGCTATAGGAGCAGGAGGATCAATTGATGGAATGTCTGGAAAATTTAAGAGAGCGCCACTTATGTGGCAAAAGATGGGATTTGAGTGGCTTTATAGAGTTATTCTCGAACCAAAGAGGATAAAGAGAATAGCTTTTGTTATACCAGCATTTTTAATAAAAATATTTATATTAAAACTAAAAGGAGATAAGTGATGAACAGTATGATTAATGAAAAAGTAAACATTAAAGAAATTGAGAAAAAAGCTTATGAAATTAGACACTGGGCACTTAGAGCAGTACATGCTGCTAAATCAGGACATCCAGGTGGTTCTCTTTCAGAAGCTGAAATATTAGCAGTTCTGTATTTTAACATTATGGATATAGATCCAAAGAATCCAGAGAAAAAAGATAGAGATAGATTTGTATTATCAAAAGGACATGCATGTCCAGGATTATACTCAGCATTAGCGTTAAAAGGATACTTTAACACAAAAGAACTTTTAACATTTAGAAATATCAATTCAAATCTTCAAGGGCATCCAGCGCTTGGGAAGATTAAAGGAATAGATATGTCTACAGGATCATTAGGACAAGGGCTATCAGCGGCTAATGGTATGGCGCTTGCTGGAAAACTTGATGATGCAGACTATAGAGTTTATGCATTGTTGGGTGATGGAGAAATAGAAGAGGGTCAAATTTGGGAAGCTGCAATGACATCAGCTCATTATAAGCTTGATAACTTATGCGCTATTTTAGATAGAAATGGATTACAAATTGATGGTAAGACATGTGATGTAATGAACTCAGACTCGGCTATAGAAAAATTCTTAGCTTTTGGATGGAATGTTATAGAAGTAGATGGTCATAATGCAGGAGAACTTATGATGGCATTTGAAAAAGCTGAAGCAGAAAAAGGAAGACCAACAATAATTGTAGCAAATACTATAAAAGGTAAAGGTGTATCTTTTATGGAAGACAATGCAGGTTGGCATGGTAAAGCACCAAGTGACGAAGAATTAGAAATAGCGCTTAAAGAAATAGATGAAAAAATTAATGCTATGGAGGTAAACTAATGGGAAATATTGCAACTAGACAAGCTTATGGAGAAGCTTTAGCAGAAATAGCAAATGAAAATAAAAATTTAGTTGTTTTAGATGCAGATTTATCTAAGTCAACTAAAACAGCAGAATTTAAAGCAGTATGTCCAGAGAGATTTTTCAATATGGGAATATCTGAAGGAGATATGATAACTACAGCAGCAGGACTTGCAACTTGTGGAAAGACAGTATTTGCATCAAGTTTTGCAATGTTTGCAGCAGGAAGAGCTTATGAACAAATTAGAAATAGTGTTGCTTACCCAAAGCTGAATGTTAAAGTAGCGGCAACTCATGCAGGAATATCAGTAGGAGAAGATGGAGCATCTCACCAATGTGTAGAAGATTTAGCGCTTATGAGAGTAATTCCAAATATGACAGTATTCTCACCAGCTGATGATGTAGAAGCGAGAGAAATTATTAAATATGCTGCAAAAACAGAAGGTCCTATGTACATAAGACTTTCAAGAATGGGTAATGATAGAATATTTGATGAAAAAAATTACGAGTTTAACTTTGGTAAAGGAATAGAAGTTAAATCAGGAAAAGATATAACTATAGTATCAACGGGTATATTAGTGGCAGAAAGTTTAAAGGCAGCAGAAATTCTTTCGGAAAAAGGAATAGATGCAAGAGTTATAAATATAAACACAATAAAGCCTATGGACAAAAATATACTAGTAAAGGCATCAAAAGAAACCAAATCAATTGTAACAGTTGAAGAACATAATATTATTGGTGGACTAGGATCGGCAGTTCTTGAAGCTATATCTGAAACTGCACCTACAAAGGTATATAAGATAGGAATGGATGATACTTTTGGTAGATCAGGAACACCAAAAGAGTTGCTTGATTATTACGGACTTACAGCAGAAAAAATAGCCAAAAATATTCTAGATAATTTTATAGGATAAATTAAAGCCCGAAAGGGCTTTTTTAAATAGTTAAAATTTCGTTAAAATCATTGTTATTTGAGTTACAGTGGTGTAAAATTATTAGTGAAATATACAGCGAAAGGTGATTACTGTGATTGAATTTAATAATATAAGTAAAATTTACGATAACGGCACTATGGGTGTCAAAGATATAAATCTAAGTATAGACAAAGGGGAGTTCGCTTTTATAGTAGGTAGTAGTGGTTCTGGGAAGACAACACTATTTAAATTACTTTTAAAGGAAATTGCTCCTTCAAAAGGAACAATGAAGATAAAAAATAAGGATATTACTTTTTTACATAGAAAGTATATTCCATTTTTAAGAAGAAAGATTGGGGTAGTATTCCAAGATTTTAGATTATTACCTAATAAGACAGTATATGAAAATGTTGCTTATGCTATGCAAGTTTCAGGAGCTAAGCAAAGAGAAATAAGAAGAAATGTACCTATGGTACTTTCGATGGTTGGAATTGAAAATAAAGCAAAATCTTTTCCACATGAATTATCAGGAGGTCAACAACAAAAAGTTGCTCTAGCAAGAGCTATAGTTAATAATCCTGATATATTACTTGCTGATGAACCAACAGGTAATTTAGACCCACAAAATTCATGGGAAATAATGAAACTTTTAAATGATATAAATCACAGAGGAACAACTGTTGTAGTTGTTACTCATGATAAAGAATTGGTAGATGGAATGAAGAAGAGAGTTATAGAGCTTGAAGATGGTAGTGTCATAAGAGATGACCAGAAAGGTGGTTATAGCTATGATAATTAATTTTATAAAAAGTGCATTTGAAAACATATTTAAAAATAGATTGATGTCATTTGCAACATTAGTTACGATAACATCAACATTAATGATAATAGGAATTTACTATTCAATGTATACAAATATTGATTACAACATTGGGTATTTCCAAGAAATGAATGGTATTGAAGTGTTTTTAGATACTGAATTATCTGAAACAGAAATAGAAGATTTTGGAGTTAAATTTTCAGAAATGGATATAATTGAGGATGTTGAGTATGTATCTAAGCAAGATGCAATAAATAAAATGTTCTCAAATGATCTAGAAGAGGATTATTATACAGATGATTTATTCTTACCGGCTTCTTATAAGCTTAAAGTTACAGATGATAAGTATAAAAGCAAACTTGTGTCAGAACTTGAAGATGTTGATGGAATAATAGAAATAACATATGATACAGTGCTTGGATCAGTACTTAAAGAAATTAGAGCAGGAATTAGTTATGGAAGTATACTTTTCATATCAATTCTAGCATTTATAGCAGTAGTGCTAATAATGAATACAATAAAACTTAGTATACATATAAGAAAGTATGAAATAGGAGTAACTAAAAACTTAGGTGCAACAGATTGGTTTATAAAGTTGCCATTCATATTTGAAGGTATGATATTAGGTGGTGCAGGATCAATTCTTGCGTATGGAATAACAAATGTAATTTATAATAATACATTAAGTTCACTATTAAAAACTGGATTTGTTTCTAATGAGTTAATAGGTAATACACCTTTTGTAATTAGAAATTTTGCAGATGTATCTACAAACATATTACTATTATGTTTAGGTGTAGGTATTGGACTTGGAATAATAGTTAGTAATTATACATCAAATAAATATTTGAAAGTTTAATTGGAGGGGAAATGTATGAAGAAGTTACTTTTAGGGCTATTAGTATTTACAATGATATTTAGTGTTAATGCCCATGCAGGAACTACACTTAGTGATTTGCAAAATAAGCAGAATCAGGTAGGTAGTCAGCTTAATGCAAGTAAGAGTAAAGTTAATAAACTTAAGAATCAAAAGAAGAATGCTGTGTATGAAGCAAATAAACTTGATAGACAGATTGATAGTTTAACTGATCAAATTAAAAACTATAATTCTAAGATTAGTAATACTAAGCAAAATATAACAGAATTAGAAGTTAAGATTAAAGAAGAAGAAGCTGCTAGAGAAAAATATAATGAAGAGCACAAAGATAGACTTAAAAAAATATATATGGCTGGTAAAGTTGGATATGTTCAAACTTTACTTAAGTCAAAAGGTGCAGATGATTTTTTAAAGAGAACTTATTATACTCAAAAAATGGTTGAATATGATAATGGTATTGTTAAAGAAATGATTGATGTTGAAGAAAAATTAAAAGACAATAAATTAGATCTTGTAAATAAGAAAAATGAAATAGAGAAGTTAAATAACTCTAAGAAGCAAGCTGTTAGATCTCAGCAAAACAGCTTAAGTAAAAAATTAACTTATATAAAACAAGTTAATAGTGATATCGAAGAAGAAGAAAAGAAATATAAAGCATTAATGGCAGAAAATGAAGCTATTAAAAACGAAATAAAGGCTTATAAATCAAAGCTTACTTATAATTCTTCAGGTATGGTTTGGCCAGTACCGGGATATTCAAGAATATCATCACCATATGGTATGAGAATACATCCAATTAGTAAGAAGAAAAGAATGCATACAGGTATAGATATACCAGCAGCAAAAGGAAAACCAGTTGTATCTGCAGATGATGGTGTTGTAATAACTGCAAGATGGAGTAATTCATACGGTAAACTTTTATTAGTTGACCATGGAGTTAAAAATGGAGTAACATATACGACTAAGTATGCTCATAATAGTGCATTTAAAGTTTCAAATGGACAAAAAGTTAAAAAAGGACAAACAATTGCATTAATTGGAACAACAGGATGGTCTACAGGTAATCATTTACATTTTGAAGTATTACTTAACAATAAGGATCAAAATCCACTTAAATATGTACCAAGACCTTAAGCATAAAGCATTATTCGAAAGAATAGTGCTTTAATTTTTGAAAGGAATGAAGATATGAAAAAGTTTATAAAATATTTCATAACATTTAATTTAGGGTTTATTCTAGCTACTAGCATTTTTAATAGTAGATATAATTTATTTAAAATAATGGAACTAGAAAGAATTATAGAAAACGTATATATAAATGATTATGATAAAGAAGCTGTTAGAGATGGTATTTTTGAAGGAATGTTACATTCTCTAGATGATAAATATTCAGAGTATATGACAAAAGAAGAATATTCTAAGTTCAATGAACTTGTTGATGCTGAATATAGCGGAATTGGAGTTAGTTTTATAATTGACAGACTAGACAAAACTTTACTTATTTTAAATGTATTTAAAGATACTCCTAGTGAAGAAGCAGGATTAATAGCAGGAGATAAAATCTTTGAAATAGATGGACAAGAAGTAATGACAAAATCATTTGATGAAATAATAGATCTTATTTCAGGTGAAGAGGGAAGTATTGTTAAGTTAAAAATAGTTAGAGATAGTAAAGAAATGAAGTTTGAGATTAAAAGAAAGTCTATAAATGCAGAAACTGTTGAATGGAAAGAACTAGAAAGTGATATTGTATATGTAAAAATCAATTCATTTGCTAGTACTACAGCCGAAGAGTTTAAAAATATATATGATGATATAGATGAATACAAAAATATAATTATAGATGTTAGAAATAATCCAGGTGGAATTGTTACATCAGCGACAGAAATAGCCGATTTTTTCTTAGATGAAGGTAAAATGATTACATATATAAAAAATAAGTCAGATTCAAAATTTGAGTATAAAGCTACAGAAAAAGGAAATACTTTACATAATGTATTTATGTTACAAAACAAGTATTCTGCTTCAGCGTCTGAAATTTTGACAGCTGCTCTTAGGGATAATAATGTCGCTAAAATAGTAGGAGAAAAGTCATATGGAAAAGGTGTTGTACAATCACTTCTAGAGTTTAAAGATGGAAGTTCAGTTAAAATAACATCTGGAAAGTACTATACTCCAGATAACAAGAATATAAATGAAATAGGTATAGAACCTGATTATAAAGTAGAACTTGATATAGATAATTATGATTATTTATTAGATGTGTCAAAGGACAAACAAATACAAGAAACTATAAATATAATAAGGGGAGAGTAATATGGAAATTATAGTAAGTTTTTTAGTATCACTTACTTTATATATTTCTCCGGAAATACCAAGTACAGGATATAATGGAACATTTGGAAATGAAGTTTTTTTTGTAGATCAAAATGATATACAAAATCATAAGAAATATAGTAGAGTAGAAGATGTTTTGCACACTGATAAATATATGTTTTATGTGGCAGACAAATTCAAAATATATGTCTATGATAAGACTAAAAAAGATATAAACATAATTAATGAATTTTTACCGGAAATATTAGGTAGCGATATGAATTATTATGAAGAAAGTTTTGAAGAGTTTAATTATGCAGACTTACAAATAGAAGATAAGTATTTAATAACATATGAAAACATTAAAAATGGATACACTACTGTTAAATTATACCTATTAAGCAACTTAGAACTTTATAGAGAGTTTGATATTTCCAATGAGAGCAGAGCTGATAATTATACAGGTGATAACAAAAATAAAATATTTATTAAAGATGAATATGCATATATAAGAAACAGCTATAATAGCTATGGCATAGGAGATACAGAGTGGTATTTAGATACAGATATTTTGAAAATTAACCTGGATAAAAAAACGATTAATATAATTGATAATAATTTGCATAATGGTTCAGCAGGAGAATTAGAGAAATACACTGTAGATTATAATCAAAAAACACTTAAGAAAGATGATAAAATTTCATATAAGATCCAAACGCCTAAATATGGTTATAAAATATATAATGATAAATACGTAAGTAAACAGGAAAAGTTTAAGGTGATAGATAAAAAGTTTTGGATAGTGAACAATAGACCTGAAAAAATTGATATAATAATTGAAAATAAATATGTAAGTCTAGATAAAAATAAGATGGAAGAAACCTTAGTTTTAGATAATTTAGTCTTCTATATTGAAAAAGGAAACAGGAAGTATGCTCAAGATAAATTTAATAATCTATTTATTTTAAGAGGAAATAAAATAAATAAAGTATTTGAATTAAAAAGTAAAATAGAAACTTTAGAGTATATTGATGAGGATAATATAATATACATGGATAATAAAAATAATCTTACTGTATGCAATAAATTTACTAAAAACAATAGAACTTTTAATGTTAATGCTTTTCCAAATAAAAAAGTAACTGTAAGTAATTTATATAAAAACTTCATCATATTTAATGTTAATAATAATCAAGTGTATAGATTAAATATAAAAACTGGAGAAATTAGTGAAATAAATATAGATTTTTATAATAAGGGATATAATAGGACTGATGCAACTCAAGTAGCTATATATAAAAGTGAAATTATTATCCCTAGTAACCAAAAAAAGTATTCTAGATATGATATAGATTCTTTTAAATTTATAAGTGATGTAGAAGTATTGGGCTATAATGATTATCTAAGAGATGTTTTGGTTAAAGATGAGTTTTTATATTTATTTACAGATAAAGGAATAGCAAAAGTTATTAAAAATAAAAATAGTTTTAATTTAGTAGGATATGCTGGAAATTATGAGATTAATGAAATTATATCTATAAGACCTGATTCTGTTATATATAAGGGGGGAATAGAAGAAGTTTACTATGAAGAACTATTCGAACTTGAGAAAAAAGTTAAAAGGATTTTAGTGAACAATATTGATATAAATGCATTAGAACTTGAGAAAGGTAAGCGTATCAGTGAGCTTACTGATATAGAATCAAAGTATTTTTACAAAAATCAATATAATACTGAGGGTTATAAGTTAGATTATAATAATCTATAGATAATAAATGAAAGATAGAGTAATCTATCTTTTTTTATTTGCAAACATATATTCGTATGTTATAATATATGAAGGTGATAAATATGGAATTTAAAGTACATTCAAAATTTAAGCCTACAGGGGATCAACCTGAGGCAATAGAAAAAATTGTAAATAGAATAAATGATTGTAAGAGGTTTAATACTTTGCTTGGAGTTACAGGATCAGGTAAGACATTTACTATGGCAAATGTAATTGAGAGAACAGGTAAGCCTACTTTAATATTAGCGCATAATAAGACATTAGCAGCACAGTTGTATGAGGAGTTCAAAGAGTTCTTTCCTGAAAATGCTGTAGAATATTTTGTTAGTTATTATGACTACTATCAACCAGAAGCATATGTTCCTAGTTCAGATACATACATAGAAAAAGATGCTTCTATTAATGATGAAATAGAAAAACTTCGTCACTCTGCAACAGCAGCTCTTTTTGAGCGTAAGGACGTAATTATAATTGCTAGTGTATCATGTATATATAGTTTAGGAGACCCCATTGATTATGAAAACTTAGTGTTATCTCTTAGACCAGGTATAGAAAAAGATAGAGATGATGTTTTAAGAAAATTGGTTGAAATACAGTATGCAAGAAATGATATTGATTTCAGAAGAGGAACTTTTAGAGTAAGGGGAGATGTAGTAGAGATATATCCAGCTGGAGCAGAAAGTGCTGTCAGAGTTGAGTTCTTTGGAGATGAAATAGATAGAATAGTTGAGATAAATCCTCTTACAGGAGAAGTTATTGCTGTCAGGAAACATATATCAATATTCCCGGCATCTCATTATGTAAGTGATAGAGAAAAAGTTTCCAAAGCTGTTGAATTAATTGGAAGAGATTTAGATATTAGGTTAAAAGAACTTAGAGAGGAAAATAAATTAGTAGAAGCTCAAAGACTTGAGCAAAGAACTAGGTTTGATATGGAAATGCTTAAAGAAATGGGATTCTGCCAAGGTATTGAAAATTATGCAAGGTATATTTCTGGTAGAGAAGCCGGTAGTACGCCATATACACTTATTGATTATTTTGGTGATGATTTCTTAATAATGATAGATGAGTCACATGTTACTCTTCCTCAGGTAAGAGCAATGTATAATGGTGATAGAGCTAGAAAGCAAAACCTAGTTGATTTTGGATTTAGATTACCATCAGCTCTTGATAATAGACCTCTTAACTTTACAGAGTTTGAAGAAAAGGTTAATCAAATTTTATTCGTTTCGGCAACTCCAAGTGATTATGAAAAAGATCATACCGATGACATTGCAGAGCAAATTATTAGGCCTACCGGATTACTAGATCCAGAAGTTGAAGTAAGACCTATAGAAGGTCAAATAGATGACCTGATAGGCGAAATAAATGAGAGAATAGATAATAATGAAAGAACATTAGTCACAACGCTTACAAAAAGAATGGCTGAGGATTTAACAAAATATCTTAAAGAAGCAGGAATAAGTGTAGAATATCTTCATTCAGATATTAAGACGCTTGAAAGAATAGAAACTATTAGAAGACTTAGATTAGGTGAAATAGATGTAATAGTTGGAATTAACCTTTTAAGAGAAGGATTAGATATTCCAGAGGTTACTTTAGTTGCTATACTTGATGCAGATAAAGAAGGATTCTTAAGATCTGAAACATCTTTAATACAGACGATAGGTAGAGCAGCTAGAAATAGTGATGGTAGAGTTATTATGTATGCTGATAATATAACAAGATCTATGGAAAATGCCATTAGTGAAACTAATAGAAGAAGGGATATCCAGCATAAATATAATGTTGATAATGATATAATACCTAAAACTATTAAAAAGAGTATTAAAGAAGTTATTAGGGCTACTGAGAAGGCAGAAGAGTATAAAGAGGACTTTAATGCTAAGTTTGAAAATATGAAGATGGATGATCAACTTAAGCATATTGAGAAGATGGAAAAAGAAATGAAAAAAGCAGCTAGTAATTTAGATTTTGAGACGGCAGCTTATATAAGAGATCAAGTTATTACATTAAAAGGTAATATAAAGAAATAATATTAATTATAAAAAACACATTATTTATAATGTGTTTTTTTATAACTATAAATATTTATACTGTTATTTATAGGAGGTGATTAAATGGCAGAAATAAAATTTGAGATTCTGAAGCATCTAGGAGTGATAAGTAAGTCGGAAAATGGATGGACAAAAGAAGTTAATTTAATAAGTTGGAATGATAGAGATCCTAAAATAGATATTAGAGATTGGGGACCAAATAAAGAAAAAGCAGGTAAGGGAATTACTTTAACAGAAGAAGAATTCAAAAAATTGCAAAAAATAGTTACAAAATAGTAAATGGTATTGTATTTGCAGACAAAAGTGGTAAAATTGTTATCAGTAAAGTATTATTTGGGGGCGAATAAAATGACATATTTTTATTATGTTAACTCTCGTTTGAGGCATGATTTTAAGTAGACTAAAAAATTATGCGGAGGGTAAAAAAATGGGAAAAGATTTAATTTTAAGAGGAGTAGCAAATGCAGCTTTATTTGTAGCTAAAGCTAAAGGATATGATAAATTTAATGTTAAACTTGAAGAAAAAGATAATTTGAATCCACAGGATTCTAGAGTGAGCTTAGATAGTTCAGGTGATGATAGTATTGAATATGACGTTAGTACTGAATCAAATGCAGCACATTGTTTTGATTGTTATGATTATTATGCGGAATTGCTTTCAGATACTGGAATTAATTCCGAAATGTCTGATGGAGAAATTAAGGAAAGAGTTAGTGAAAAGGTACCAGTTAGTTGGGGAGACATGATTTTAATTGGTAGTGGTGTTGAAAAAACTATGAAAAATATGGAAAAAAACAATAATGTTTCTATACCTAAAGAAATTGTTAGTGATGTTACATATGATATAGCTAAGGGTATAAAAGCTATGGGACTTGGAGATTCATCTGAATTCACTTTGTTATCAAGTGATAAGCAAGACGAAATAGTTGAATCAAGTCTGGAAAATATAAGCTATAAAGTCAATTGATTTTATAGCTTTTTTATTGTCTATAGAAAATATAAGTGATATAATTTTTTTGTTGAATGGATTGGAGTTAAGATGAAAGAATTTAAGATTTTAAGAAAATATTTAAAGTTCATAGAATTTTTAAGAG
Source organism: Clostridia bacterium (assembly GCA_025210555.1). Classification (GTDB taxonomy): domain Bacteria; phylum Bacillota; class Clostridia; order Lachnospirales; family JAOARL01; genus JAOARL01. Next base: position 74,691 of record JAOARL010000005.1, on the reverse strand, counting down.
GACAATCTATGCTTTATGCTTTTGTATTATTAGTTAAATCAGGAATCTTTTTAACTATACCTTTGGCATATGGTTTGGTTATTGAAAATATTACCTTAAAAAAATATGGACTTGCATATTTGTTAGTAGGTTTATATCTATTAGCTAACATGATATCATACATTTTTAGGTACTTAGAAAATGTTGTGTTTACTAACTTCTTTAGAGATACATATAACATTGTTTTAAGAAAATATATAGGGTCGCTCTATAGTTTTTCATATGATGAAATTAGGAAAACAAATAAAAGCGCAGTACTTAATACTGTAAATACAGAAGTTACAATGCTAGTAGAGGCAATAGATGATATTTTGATATATGTAACATCAGCTATAACAACTGTTTTTGTGTTTAGTATAATAGCAACACTAAATATTTATATAGGTGGAATAATATTATTAGTAAATATAGCTAATTTCTATTTTACAAATAAATGTAATAATAAATTAGAAATATGTTTGAATAAAGAAAATATTGAAATAGATAAGAGAACAAGTTATATTGATCAATACTTAAAGGGATATAAAGAAATTAAAACTTATAATATAATAGGTAAGCTTGAAAATAAATTTACAGATATAAATAAGGAATATGTAAAAGTTTATAACGATCAAGTTATGACTAATGCAAAAAAATATGCATTAATACCATTTTTAAATGAATTAGGGAGTTCATTAATCTTATTTATGCTAATATATTTAGTTTCAATTAACCAAGTTTCAATAGCCACTATAATTGTACTATTAAGGTATTATGATAAATTAATAGCAGGGGTTAATGATATAGCAGCTCTATTTGGATTGTTAAGAGAAATAAATGTTGCTCAGGAAAGAGTTGAGAACGTTTTTAAACTTAAAGAAAATAGAGAAATAGAAGTTTTTGGAAATGAAGATATAAAAGAGGAAAAAGGATTAGTAAAATTTGAAAATGTCAGTTTTTCATATAATGATGAAAATAAAATATTAGATAATTTTAATTTTGAAGTTAAACTCAATGCAATTAATTTATTAAAAGGTTCTAGCGGAACAGGTAAAAGTACTGTATTTGATTTGATAATGAGATTGTATAGAGTTGATAGTGGTACGATTACTTTAGATGGAGTTAATATTTATGATTACTCAGCTTATTCATATAGTACTAAGATAGCATATGTATCACAGGATTCGTTTATGTTTGATATGAGTATAATGGATAACTTAAAGTTAATAACAGAGAATGAGGAAGAAATTAAAGCTGCATGTATAAGAGCGCATGCAGATGAATTTATTAAAAACTTGCCTATGGGATATGATACTATTTTAGAAAATGGTGGAACGAACCTATCAGGAGGACAAAGACAAAGATTAGCTATAGTTAGAGCAATATTAAAGAAGAGTAGAGTTATTTTACTAGATGAAGTAACTAGTTCTCTAGATGAAGAATTAGTTTTTAAAATTGATACTTTAATACACGAATTAAAGTCAGATCATACAATTATATTAATAAGTCATAACCCACATCAAATTACTAATGCGGATAATATTATAGATATGGAAGAAAATATTAAAAAGCCACTAAGAGTTTAACTCTAAGCGGCTTTTTATTTTAGTCTTCAAATATTGTTAAGTAATCATCTAAGTCTCTTTTACTTGGAGATGGAACTTCACCATCAGCTCTACCAATAGGAATAATAGCTACCGGATGATAGATAGAATCTTCCATTCCTACAAATTCTGAAATTTCATTATATGCATAACATGGTGCAGTCATCCAACATGTTCCATATCCGAGAGCAGCAGCACTAAGACATAAATTTTCGATAGATGCTCCTAAGTTTTGCATAGCTGGATTTGAAAATTTAATTACTTCTTTATCTTCTTCTGAAAAACCTTCAAGATCTGAATCTTTTAAGAATGTGTAATCTTTTGCAAAAGCAACTATAACAGCAGGTGCATTTTTAAATAATGTTGCATAATGTAAAAATTTCTTAAGTTTAACTTTAGTTTTGTCTGATATATTACTATCTTGTAATTCATTATGTTTTCTTTCAACGGTATCAGCTAACCAACCAATTCGGTCTTTGTTAGTTAATACTACATAGTGCCAATTTTGACTATTAGTACCTGATGGAGCAGCTCCAGCAGCTCTAATTATTTCTTTTATATCTTCCACATTAACTTTTTCGTCAGTAAATTTTCTAACACTTTTTCTTTTATATATAAAATCCAATTTATCCATTTGAATCGCCTCCGAAAAGTATTATAATATATATTATGATATAAAGAAAGGACAATGTGATGAATAATATAAAATATACAATTTTTAATTTAAACAGTGGGTTTAAAGTTGAAGCTATAATATATGAAGGAAAGCACTATATTTGTATAGCTGGTAAAAATTACATGAAGATAAATGAAGCAGCTTTTTTAGAATTAAAAGACAAAGCCATAAATAAAAGTAAATTTGATACCAGCATTGACTTAACTGATGAGATAAAAGCTTCATCGGAAAAAGTTCAAAATGAAATTGAAAAAAAGTTTTTATTAAAGAAAGTACCTGACAAAGAAACTTTAAATAATACATATAGCTATAAGGACATAAAGCAATTTTATTTGAATATGGGAGATATAGAATTAAGAGCAAGAGCTAAAAGTAATTCTAAAGGCAATACAGCTTACATATTTACAGCTAAATCAAAAGGGTTAGAAAAGAGACCAGAATTTAATTATGAAGAATTAACGGAAGATGATTTTGCTGAGTTACAAGCTCACAAAGTTGGCAGCATAATAGCTAAGAGAAGATACGAAATTCCTTATATAGGAGGATATAATTTTGAATTTGATGTATATAATGAGAAATTGGAAGAATTGTATACTGCCGAAATAGAAGTTAATAGTGAAGATGATTTTTCAAAGCTAAATATAAAATCAGGACTTCATTTAATAAATAATAATCTAGTTCTAGGAAATGATGTAACAAAAGACAAGCCTTACAAAAATGGATCACTTGCTATTAATGGAGTACCACAGACATATTTTAAGCCTATTGAAGAAGAATTTGAAATACATGTATAAACTTGCAAAACAAACGTTCGTGTGATATACTTCGAAACAGATAAAAGTTAAATAGAGGTGAAAAGATGTCAAGAGATAAAATTATAATAAAAGGGGCTAAAGAGCATAATCTTAAAAATATTGATTTAGAATTACCAAGAGATGAATTTATAGTAATAACTGGTTTGTCTGGTTCTGGCAAATCTTCTTTAGCTTTTGATACTATATATGCAGAAGGTCAAAGAAGATATGTGGAGAGTTTATCTTCGTATGCAAGACAATTTTTAGGACAAATGGAAAAGCCAAATGTAGAAGTTATAGAAGGATTATCTCCAGCTATATCTATTGATCAGAAGACAACAAGTAGAAATCCAAGATCAACAGTAGGAACGGTAACTGAGATATATGATTACTTAAGGCTTTTGTATGCAAGAGTTGGAATCCCACATTGTCCTATTTGTGGAAAAGAAATAAAGAAGCAGACAATAGATCAGATTGTTGATAGTATTATGGAACTTGAAGAAGGAACAAAGCTCATGCTATTGGCACCTGTTGTAAGGGGAAGAAAAGGTACTCATCAAAAAGAGCTTGAAAGCGCAGCTAAAAGTGGTTATGTAAGAGCTAGAGTTGATGGAAATGTTTATGAGTTAACTGAGGAAATCGTCTTAGACAAAAACAAAAAACATAACATTGAAATAATAGTAGATAGAATAAAAATTAAAGAAGATATAAGATCTAGATTAACTAGTTCTATAGAAACTGTTATGCATATAACAGGTGGAACATTGATAGTTGATGTTTTAGATGGAGAAGAGCTAACTTTTAGTCAATCATATGCATGTCCAGATCATAACATAAGCATGCCAGAAGTTGAGCCAAGAAGCTTTTCTTTTAACGCACCTTTTGGAGCATGTTCAGAATGTCATGGTCTTGGAGTGAAAAAAGAAATTGATCCTGATTTAATAATACCTAATAAGAAATTAAGTATTTTGGAAGGAGCAATAAAAGCTCCAGGCTGGAGTAATATAACAACAGAAAACTCTTATGTTAGAACTATGTTTGAAACTTTAGCAGATCATTATAAGTTTGATTTAAATAAACCATTTGAAAAGCTAAGCAAAAAAGTTAGAGATGTAATACTATATGGTTCAGGAGAAGATAAAATAAAGTTCAGATATAATTATGAATCAACTTTTGAAGGTATACTTAAAAGTGTTGAAAGAAGATATAAGGAAACATCATCTGAATATATGAGACAAGAGTATGAGGGATATATGGTAGAAAATCCTTGTCATGTATGTCATGGAGCTAGACTTAAACCAGAGATACTTGCAATAACAGTAGGTAACAAAAATATTCATGAGATAACTCAAATGTCTATAAGAGATGCTAAAAACTTCTTTGATAATCTAAAGCTTAAAGGAAGAGATTTGCTAATAGCAGAAGCTATACTTAAGGAGCTTCATGAAAGACTTAAGTTCTTAATAGATGTAGGGCTAGATTATTTATCTTTAGCAAGAAAAGCAGGTACATTGTCAGGTGGGGAATCTCAAAGAATAAGACTTGCAACTCAAATAGGTTCAGGGCTTGTAGGGGTTGTATACATCTTAGATGAACCAAGCATAGGTCTTCATCAAAGAGATAATGATAAGCTTATAGGAACGCTAAAACACCTTAAAGGTTTAGGAAATACTCTAATTGTAGTAGAGCATGATGAAGATACTATTAGAGAAGCTGATTATTTAGTTGATATTGGTCCAGGGGCAGGAGTTCATGGTGGAAATATATCTTTTGCAGGTAAAGTAAAAGACATACATAAATCAAAAGAATCAATAACAGGGAAATATTTAAGTGGTGAAAGAAAAATAGAGGTTCCTAAAGAAAGAAGAGAACCTAACGGTAAATGGCTTAAGATAAAAGGAGCAGAAGAAAATAACCTTAAAAAAGTGAATGTAGATATTCCACTTGGCATATTCACTTGTGTTACAGGTGTATCTGGATCAGGTAAAAGTTCTTTAATTAATCAAATACTATATAAAGAACTTGCTAAGACAGTTGGAAGACAAAGAATCAAGCCAGGGAAACATAAAGAAATAAGTGGAATGGAGCATCTTGATAAAGTGATTGATATAGATCAATCGCCAATAGGAAGAACACCTAGATCAAATCCTGCTACCTATACTGGTGTATTCGATCATATAAGGGATTTATTTACTGCAACTAATGAAGCTAAAATAAGAGGTTATCAAAAAGGAAGATTTAGTTTTAATGTAAAAGGTGGAAGATGTGAAGCATGTAGTGGAGATGGAATTATAAAGATAGAAATGCACTTCTTACCAGATATATATGTTCCTTGTGAAGTATGTAAAGGGAAAAGATACAATAGAGAAACACTTGAAGTTAAGTATAAAGGTAAGACAATATCTGATGTGCTTGATATGACAATTGAAGAAGCTGGAGTATTCTTTGAAAATATACCTAAAATAAAGAGAAAGATAGATCTTTTAAATGATGTAGGTCTTTCGTATATTAAATTAGGACAACCTTCAACAACTTTATCAGGTGGAGAAGCACAAAGGATTAAGCTAGCAACTGAGCTTAGCAAAAGAAGTACAGGGAAGACGATTTATATTTTAGATGAACCTACAACAGGATTACATATGGAAGATGTAAAGAGACTTATTGAAATACTTCAAAGACTAGTAGAAACTGGTAATACAATAGTTGTAATAGAGCATAATTTAGATGTTATTAAGACATCAGATTATATAATTGATTTAGGTCCAGAAGGTGGAGATAAAGGTGGTACTATTGTTGCTGCTGGAACACCAGAGGAAGTATCTAAGGTTAAAAAATCATATACAGGAAAATATTTAAAGAAGATGCTTTAACATCTTCTTTTTTTGGTGTAAAATTTAGTTAACGCGTATAAAATAGGGGGATATATATGGAAGCATTATTAAATAGAGTTAAAGCAATAGACGATAGTAGAATAATATATTCATTTAGAAGCAAAACAGATCTTTTTAAATATAGATATAAGGTGATTTTATTAATAACACTATTTGTTTTATTAGTTAATTTTTTTCATGATGGTAGTTATTTAAAAGTAATTACTTTAGGAATTATTCAATTAATCTTAATTGTTAAAACTATGAAAAATTATATTTATTTTAAAAGTGCAAATACGTCAATAAATGCAGATGTTGTTTTTACAGAAGAATATATACATATATTAGGAGATGAAATAGGTTATAGAAAAATAAGTTATACTGATGTAGTTGGTTTTTATCGATTAAAAAGAAAGGGATTGAATAAATTTGAATTTGCAACACATGACTCAAGCAACCCTGTTTTAACTATTATTGATACGTCAAGGAGAAGAGATATAGGTAGAAAAGAAGTTATTGCAAAGGTGGTTGGAGTAGAACTTTCAAAATGCATTGGTAGTTATGGTGGAAATTACAGAACTAATGAGATAGAAGATTTTATAGTTAAGAACTTTCGAAGAATTAATTATAGCGATTTAGATGGGTTAAACACGTTAGAAAAAATATTATATATAACGGTAAGTTTTTTGGAACCTATTTTCCCAATAATTTGCATATTACTAATATTAAATAATTATGGTTACTTTGGTGCTAGGATGTCAGAGCAAATAGCGCATGAAAGTATTAAATTATATAAACATGGATTTGTAGTTACTATAATAATTGGGTTAGGTGCAGCTATAAGTATGATTTTATCTAATATTGGGAAATTATTATTAAAAAACAAAGCTAAATTAACTAGACTTTTTGGCTTTTTTAAAAAACTAGAGATTTTTATTGTTGTTTCAGTAGGGATATCACTATATGCAAATAGCATGACGTTAGAAATTAATAAAAGTCATATAAAGTTTTATAAAAATTTTTATAATGATATAACTGTTAAAAGTTATTCAGACATAGAGATGATTGACATATATGCAGATATAACAAAATATAAGGAAGAAGATGCTTGGGATTTACATTATGAAGTGGTTTTTAAGGATGGAAAAAGAATTGATTTTCTTGAGTATGAAAATGTTAGTTTATATATTGGCAAGTTTCATGATTTTTTCCTTAAAAAAGGAATTCATATTAATAGAGATTTGAAAAATGTTAATGTAACTAAAACTGATATTAATTATAACTATATAAAATCAAAAGAATTGATACTAAAAGAAGTTGAAATAAATAATTTTTTTGTTAATGGACATCAATATTAATTATATATAGGAATCAATAATGATAATAAGGGTAAAGAGTTGTTATAGCAAATATTAACAAAAGAGATGAAAATGCTCTTTTGTTTTTTTTGTGATAAAATTTAAATAAGAGGAGGTGGTAGTATGAATAAAAAGAATGCAAGAAGAATTACATTGTTATTATTACTTATGTTTATTACTTATGCTATCATTTCACAAAAAGGAAAGGTTAATCACAGAGATGAAAACAACAAGATTGTAACGGATGTTACGTTTAATCTTCCTATGAATACGGAAGAAAAGGTTGATCTTATTGTAGAAGCAAATGTTGAAAAAATATCTTATAGCTCTGAATGGATCGATGATAGAGTTTTGGAGATTGAGATAGATAAACCTACTAGTGTAGAAAACGAATTAGTAAAGCTATCAGCTAAGAATATTAAGACTAAGATACCATTAGTAACAAAAGAATTTGAAAAAGTAATAAGGATTAAAGAAGATGCTAGAATAGATGTTATAAGAATTAATCCTGTTATAGGGAGTGAAGAAGTTAGAATTGATAGCAAAATCATAATTGAGATGGATGAAGAGATTGAAGCTGCTTATATGTATGGGCTAGAGGGCGAAACTAAAATAGAAGGAAAGGTTATTACATTTAAACCCAATAATTTGCTTAAAGATAATAAAGATTATAATGTTAAGGTTGCTATAGTTCCAGTGTCTAAAAAGCAAAGTAGATTAATTAATATCAACTTCAAAACAGAAGATATAGAGAGTAAAAAGATAGTAGAAATACTTAAAGATGAAGGTGTTTTAAAAGTATATGAGGATGGAGAAATAGTAAAATTATATAAAGCATCTGTTGGGCTTCCTGAGTTTGAAACTCCAGAAGGGAGATTTAAACTTACAGATAGAGGAGCAAGCTTTTATTCAAAGAAGTATGGACAAGGAGCTAAGTATTGGGTTAGAATAGTTGGGAATTACTTAATACATGGATATGCTAGAGACAAAGAAGGAAATATACTAGAAAAGAATAAAATTGGTGAGCCAGCTAGCCATGGATGTATTAGATTGGATGACGAAAATGCAAAATGGATATATAACAATGTAGAGAGAAACACATTTACAATTATTAGATAGGAGAAAAGATGAAGATATTATTAGTAGGAATAAATTCTAAGTTTATACATAGCAACTTAGCTATTAGATATTTATATGAATATACAAGCCATAAGAAAAATATAGAACTTAAGGAATATACAATAAATAATAGCAAAGATTATATATTAAAAGAGCTATACAAACAGAAAGCAGATGTTATTTGTATATCAACTTATATATGGAACATAGAAGTTATAAAAGAAGTAATAAGAGAATATAAAAAAATAAATAGCACCACTAAATTTATTTTAGGTGGACCAGAAGCTACATACGATTACAATAATTTATTAATCAACGAGAATATAGATATTGTAATGCGAGGTGAAGGTGAAGAAACATTTGATGAAATTTGCAGGTACTTAATAGATGGAGATCTTGATATATCAGATATTAAAGGAATATCATATAAAGAAAATGATGAAGTTTTAGTTAATGTAGATAGAGATATTATGGACATGGATAAAGTTCCTTTTGTATATAAAGAGGGATTTGAACCTTTTAAAAATAGAATTATATATTATGAAACATCTAGAGGGTGCCCATATAATTGTAAATATTGTTTATCTTCAGTAGAGAAAAAGTTGAGAGTTAAGAGTTTAGACATCGTTTTTGAAGAACTTAAGTTTTTTCTAGATAACAATATCAAGCAAGTGAAACTTGTTGATAGAACTTTTAATGCTGATAAGAAAAGAGCTTATCAAATATGGGAGTTTCTTATAAAAAATGATAATGGAATAACAAACTTCCATTTTGAGATATCAGCAGACATAATGAATGAAGATCAAATAGAACTGCTAAAAAAAGCAAGAGTAGATTTATTCCAATTTGAGATAGGAGTTCAAACTACTAATAAAGAAGTTTTAGATATAATTAACAGGAAAATGAAATTTGAGGAGTTAAGCAAAGTTGTAAAGGCCGTTAAGGATGGTAATAACATACATCAGCATTTAGATTTAATTGCTGGACTTCCGGGAGAAGATATAGAATCTTTTAGAAAGTCATTCAATGATGTATATAATTTAGAGCCAGAGCAACTTCAATTAGGTTTTCTTAAACTTATTAAAGGATCAGGACTAAGTGTAGATAGAGATAAACACAATTTAGTTGCAAGAGACAAAGTGCCGTATGAAGTTCTAAGTAGTGATAAACTTTCGTATGAAGAATTACTTACTTTAAAATTGATAGAAGAAATGGTAGAAAGTTATTATAATACGGGAAGATTTTATTATTCTATTAAATATATAGAAAGCAAATATGAAACGCCTTTTGATTTTTATAAGTATCTTGGGGCATATTATGCAGATGAAGGGTATGAAGATGTTCCAGTAAGTAAACTTGGAATGTATGATATACTTCTTAATTTTGCTATTAGGGATAATTTAGAAGTAGAAATACTTAAAGAGTTACTTAAATATGATTTGTTAATAAGTGGAAAGCAAAATAAACTATGTGAGTTTATGAAAGCAGAAAAGGACAAGAGTTTATATAGAAATGAAACTCTAAGAAATGAGTATCTAAATGGGTTGAATGATAAGAACATAACATTGGAAATATTTAATATTAATGTAGAAAAGTATATTGAAGAGAATGTGTTAGAAAGAAAAAAACAGATCATAATATTTAATTATGATGAAAAGATTAATTTGCTAGGACATCACGAGAGTATATCTGTTAAGGGGGAGATATTATGATGAAGAAGGAAAACACTAAAATAAATTTACTAGACATATTAAGTGGATATGAAAAACTTTTACTTAAATATGAGCAGAAAGTTAATCCAGAAGATAATCATATTTTTGCTCGTATTGAAGCAGCCATTACAGGTGAAGAAATTTTAGACGCAGCAAAGTTATTTGTTGAAGAAACAAAAGCTATAAAAGATTTAGTTAAAGAAGAAAAAGATTCGGTATTTAATGATTTGATAGTAAATGTTGATGGGTTTAAAGGACATGTTAAATGGTCTTTAGGATTTGATAATAGAAATTTAGATGAACTTTTAGAAGAAGTGAATGAACTTATAACAAAACATGTTTCTATAGAAGCAGCTAAAATAGACTCTATAGATTTTATTGATGGAGCTTTAATGGAAGAATATGGTAATGCAAATGAGCATGCAGAAGAGTTTTCAGATATAGAAGACACATATATAGGAACAGAATTAGTTAAAAATAGAGAAGGTATTTATGAAATAGATATAAGTCAACTAAATAAGAATAGATCCAAGGTTGATGAAGAAGCATTAAAACGTTTACTAGATATAGAAGAAAAAACTGGACAACCAATAGAAACGGAAGAAGTTGTTAAATTCAAATCAGATGAGCAACAAATAGATGAATTAGAAGATGATAAAGAATAATGTTATAATAACAATAAGAATACATGCATAAGGAGGCGATTAAAATGAGATTTAATTGTAGTACTGAATACGGTAGGCTATTATGTTATAACCACACAAAAATGTATGAAATACTTGAAGTATTAGAGGATAAAATAAAGTTAAAAGTAGAAAGTGCAAATGAGTATAATTTTGACAAACACATAGAAAATGATTTAGTAAATTTTGTATCAGAAATAAAGCAAACATATTTTAAAATAATTAATCAAAGAGATGAATCCTTCTCAGAAGAAGAGCCATTATCATTTAATATAGAAAATGAAACAAGATGGTTTTTAAAAGAGGTTTCGGAGATTCTTAAAGAAAATAAAGATTTTGAAGATACTATTAGAAGGATAGTTAACTTAGGTGACTATTTGATTGATTATATAGGAATGAGCCTTAAGGAAGATCAGGAAAGAATTAATAAGAAGAAAAGAAAAGGAATGAGAGAAGCTATATGACAAAAGCAAATATAAAGATTTTAATAGATAGATTAAATGAAGTATATCCTAATTCAGGATGTTCTCTTAATTTCAAAAATGAGTGGCAGCTGTTAGTTGCCACTATTTTATCTGCTCAATGTACAGACGAAAGAGTTAATAAGGTGACAGAAAAGCTTTTTGATAAATACAAAACTATAAGTGATTTTGCTAATGCTAATCTTTTAGATTTTGAGCAGGATATATATTCAACAGGCTTTTATAAAAACAAAGCAAAGAACATTTTGGCAACAGCAAATATAGTTCATGATGAATATGAGGATGTTTTGCCACGAACTATTGATGAATTAATTAAACTTCCAGGAGTAGGAAGAAAAACTGCAAATGTAGTAAGGGGAAATATATTTAATGAACAAGCTATTGTTGTTGATACTCATGTAAAAAGAATATCTAACAGACTAGGACTTACAAAATCACTTGACCCTGTAAAAGCAGAATATGAATTAATGAAAGTTTTGCCTGAAGAGACATGGACAAAATATAATCATCAGATAATTGACCATGGAAGGGCGATATGTACCAGTCAAAAACCTAAATGTGAGATATGTCATTTAAGAGATATATGCAAGCACGGCAAAAGTCTGAAAATTTAGAAATAACATTGATTTTTTTACGATTTGATGTTATTATAAATCTATGTTGAAAAAAGCTTGAAATATTCGATGAGTATTTCTTGCTTTTTAATTTGAAAAAATAATAAAATATGGAGGAATTTAAATGAAGATATTAGACAATATTAAAAAAATGGGAAAAAAAGTGTCAAATTTTGTGATAGAGAATAAAAAAACTATTGGAGCTTCTATAATGATATTTACTGCCGCAAATGCTCCTGGATTTGCTGAGGCTCCTAATGATGATGGATTACTCAATAGGGTAGAAAGAAACATTTTAAGAAATCAATTAGAATTTTTAGATGATAGACTAGACTATACTAAAATGAGTGATGAAGATTTATTAGATGAAGCAGATAGACAAGATTTAGAAATATTAGAAGGCGTGGAAAATATCTATTTATCTGATGATGGTCTTAAATTAAGTTTATCTGAAAAACAAGGAAAAATTAATAAAATTGATCAGGATGGTTGGTTAACTGTATTTGCTGATGGAGATGAAATTAAAGAGTTATATGCAGCTGAAGCTACTAACGAATTGAGAGAAAAAGCAGTAGTTACCCTAGAAGGAAATGTAATAAATATTCTTGACACTAATGGTTTCAAATATAGAAATGAAGATGAAAAAAGTCAATTAGAAGATCAAAGTTCTGAAATTACAGGGATTGAGTCAGTATATGACTTGATGGGAGATGAATTTGATAGACGCAGTGAAAGTGCAAAATGGGATGTTATAAAGAAATTAGTTGATAGACAAGGACTAGATAAATTAGTTGATATAGAGGTAAAAAATGGACTAGATAGTGAAAAAGCTTATTCAAAGGTCCTTGCAGAAACAGGTTTATTAGATGAAATTGGCAAAACAATGGACTTATCTAATACAGATGTTAAGCATTCGGAAGTTGTTAATACTGTTTTCCTTTTATACGTGAATGAACCGAAATGGGAAGAAACAGTTGATGAAAGAACAGGTGAAACAGTTGTTTCTAAATGCGATGAGACAGAAGCTGAAAAAGATGGATATAAAGCTAAATTTATTGAAGTTAAGGGTGTTATTAGTACTGAAGATGGAATGTTTATAAAGTATTATGATGAAGAAACTGGTCAATTAAATTGTATGGGGGTAAATGAAGAAGCATTTTCAAGTGAAGATAAAAAAGCACTACTTACAATGTGGTTTGGTGATGTAGAAGTATTAACAAAAGAAAATGAGAATGAAGAGGAAGAAGCATTTACATTTACTATTGAATAATTTATAAAGGCAGATTTAATCTGTCTTTATTTTTTTGTGTGTGGGTGATATAATATTATCTAGATTATAAATGGAAGGAACAAGAAATGGAAAATAAATATAGTATAATGAAAATTTTTAATATGTCACCAACACAAATATTAGTGTTTGGTTTCTTTGTAGTAATAATGCTGGGAGCGTTTTTACTTAATTTACCAGTAGCAAGTATGAATGGAGAAAGCATAGGTTTTATAGATGCACTTTTTACTTCTACATCAGCGGTATGTGTTACAGGGCTTGTAGTAGTAAATACACTGGCTCATTGGAGCGTGTTTGGTAAGGTGGTAATTATATGTCTTATACAAATAGGTGGACTTGGATTTATGTCACTTGTAACAATGTTGTTTTTGCTTTTAGGTAAAAGAATAACACTTAAAGGTAGATTGCTTATTCAAGAAGCGTTTAATCAGAATGATATGTCTGGAATGGTTAAACTTGTACTTAATATAATTAAAGGGACTATTTTAGTAGAGCTTATTGGGGCTATAATGTTATCTTTTGTATTTATACCAGAACATGGTATTAAAAGAGGAATATTTTATAGTATATTCCACTCTATATCAGCATTTTGTAATGCAGGATTTGATATAGTTGGAGATTCAAGCTTAACACCATATGTATATAATCCAATGGTGAATATAACTATAATGCTACTTATTATAATAGGTGGTATTGGATTTACTGTTTGGATTGATTTTATAGAAACAACTAAAATAAAAATAAGAGAAAAATTAAGTTTAAAAAAATGGTTTGATAAGTTTTCATTACATACAAAACTTGTTTTATCACTTACAACATTTTTCTTAGTTGTAGGATTTATATTTTTCTTTATAGCTGAATATAGAAATCCCGAAACACTTGGTTCAATGACATTAGGTCAAAAAGTTTGGGCTTCAATGTTTCAATCAGTAACTCCGAGAACTGCAGGATTTAATACAATTGATTTAGGAGCAATGAGTTATGCATCTAAATTTATGACAATTCTACTTATGTTTGTAGGAGGATCACCAGCAGGAACAGCGGGTGGTATCAAGACAGTAACGGTAGGTATTTTAATATTAACTGTTTTATCTACATTAAGAGGAGAAGACAAAGTTAATGTATACGGAAGAAAAATATCATTTAGCTTAGTTAATAGAGCATTAGCAGTTATAATGATAGCCATGTCTATAGTTGTAGGTGTAACAATGCTTTTATCAATAACAGAGGCTCCAAGTTTTTTAACTGGTGGAGCAGGAAGTGTATGTGCTTATCCAAGTTTTATGGATTTGTTCTTTGAAGCAACTTCTGCTTTTGCAACAGTAGGATTAACACTTGGTATAACATCAAGTTTATCAGTCGCAGGTAAGATAATAATAGCTATAACAATGTTTATAGGAAGACTAGGGCCTGTAACAATAGCACTTGCATTATTACTTAAACAAGATGATAATAAAAATAAAATAGAGTATCCAGAAGAAAAGATACTTGTAGGATAAATTGGAGGATTAAAATGGGAAAGAAAATTGAAAAACAATTTTTAGTATTAGGACTTGGAAGATTTGGAACTAGTGTTGCAAAAACCCTATCACTTAACGGATGTGATGTTCTTGCAGTTGATAAGTCACATAAAAAAATAGATGAAATTAAAGATTGCGTTACGCATTCAGTAATAGGAAGTATGACGGATATAGAGTTCTTAAAGCAAATTGGGGCTGGAAACTTTGATGTTGCAATAGTTGCTGCAGGGAGTAATCTTGAAGCAAGTATATTAGCAACTCTTAACTTAAAAGATTTAGGAGTTGAAGAAGTTATAGTTAAGGCTCAAAATTCAACTCAAAAGAAAGTACTTGAAAAGATTGGTGCTGATAGAGTTGTATTCCCTGAAAGAGAAATGGGAGCTAAAGTAGCTAATAGTTTAATGAGTAAGAATATTTTAGACTTCATTGAACTTTCAGATGAATATAGTATTGCAGAAATAGATCTATACGAAGAGTGGGAAGGTAAAAGTCTTAAAGAAATATCACTTAGAGGTAATTATGGCATAAATGTTATTGCACTTAGAGGAGAAAATGGTAAATTAAGTATAGCTCCTAAAGCAGATGCACCACTTAAAAAAGGACAGGTACTAGTTGCAATAGGTAGAAATACAGTTTTAAAAGAAGTGGATTTTATTAAAAAGTAAATTTAACAGTAGTATTGTCTACTGTTTTTTTCTTGCAGGTTATGATAAAATTATTAGAGATAAATATATGGAGATGATTAGATGATAGAGAGTTCACAAAATAAAAAAATAAAACTAGTTTCAAATCTGCTATCGACTAAAAAGTTTAGAGACAATGAAGGGCTGTTTGTTGTAGAAAGTAAGAAGACGATTGAAGATTATCACGAAAGAATGGATATAGAATTCATATTAAAATCCGAAGAAGTTGAGCTTAATTTTGAAGATGAAAGAATTATAGAAGTAAAAGATAATGTAATAAAAAAATTATCAGAAACTGTAACAACTCAAGGAGTTATTGCAGTTTGTAAAAAGAAAGAATGTACAATAGATAATATGCTTGATTCAGACAATAAATTTATAGTTATACTTGAAGAAATACAAGATCCTGGAAACCTAGGAACTATAATTAGAACTGCTGACGCAGCTGGAGCAAGCGGGGTTATAATATCAAAAGGTAGTGTTGATTTATATAACCCAAAAGTTGTTAGATCAACTATGGGTTCATTATTTAATATTTCAACTATAGATGGTGTTAATTTAGAGTCAGTTATAAATAAGCTTAAAAATAAAGATGTTAAAGTATTAGGTGCTCATCTTAGAACAGATAAGATGGCATATGACTTAGAATTAAAAAATAATATTGCTTTTGTAATAGGGAATGAAGGCAATGGACTTAGTGATGAAGTTACAGAACTGTGCGATATGAAAGTGAAATTACCAATAATAGGAGATTCGGAATCGCTTAATGCAGCAATGGCATCAGGAATACTTTTATATGAGGTAGTAAGACAAAGATTATATAGTTAATTGGAGGAGTGAGCTATGAATATACGTGAAAAACATGAGAATATTGAAAAGAATATTTTAAGTGACTATGCTACACTTAGTGCTAAAACTAAAGGAAGAGTTTTTGTCGAGGAAAAATGCAGCGTAAGGACAGATTTTCAAAGGGATAGAGATAGAATAATTCATTCAGAAGCATTTAAAGCACTTAAGGGCAAGACACAAGTTTTTATAGCTAGTGATAAAGATAATTATGTTACAAGACTTACGCATACACTTCAGGTTGCTCAAATTGCAAGGAGCATAGCAGTTGCTCTAGATTTAAATGAGACATTAACAGAAGCTATAGCTTTAGGCCATGATGTAGGGCATCCTCCATTTGGACATGCCGCTGAAAGAGTATTAGATGAACTTTGTCCTTCAGGTTTTGACCATGCAATACAAGGGCTAAGAGTAGTAGAAAAGTTAGAAAAAAATGGGAAAGGTCTTAACTTAACACATGAAGTTAAAGATGGAATTGTTAATCATTCGCTTAGCAAGAATCCATCAACGTTAGAAGGTAAAGTTGTAAGGCTTGCAGATAAAATAGCTTATCTCAGTCATGATATTGACGATTCAATAAATGTTGGAATACTTAAAATTGAAGAGATACCAGCAGATATAGTAGAATATTTAGGTGAAAAACCAAGTGAGAGAATAAATAAGTTTGTTACGGACATAATTAATACTAGCGAGGGAAAGAATGACATTCTTATGAGTGAAGAATGTGAGAAATATTTCTATGCACTTAGAAAATATATGTATAAAGAAGTATACCCAAGAGTAAATCATAATGATGAAAAAGTAATGAATATAATAAGACATCTATATGAATATTATAAAGGTAATGCTAATAGTAAGTTTAAAGAGTATGAAGATGAAGATAGAGCAATATGTGATCATATAGCTTCAATGACAGATAAAGAAGCTATGGTCGAATTTAAAAATGTTTATTTGGTGGATTTAATATTATGAGAGACAAAGATGAATTAATAAGACACGTAGAAGAAGATAAAAAAATATATGCAAGAAGTATATTAGATAAAATAGATAAAGTACTATTTAAGAATATATGTGTATATACTAATTTTTTAGATCCTTATGAAATTAGCATAGCAGAAAGTATACTTAATAGGTTTGAAGACCTTAAATATGAAGTCATAGGTGGATATGAAGGTGCTGAGAGAAATGTGCTAGTTATTTATCCATCTTTCTTTTGTGCATTAGAAAATAAGGATGTAGTAGCTATTGAAATAAAAGGTGATTTTAAATTTAATAAAATAAGCCATAGAAACTACATGGGAAGTATACTTAATCTTGGAATAAGTAAAGAGGTTATAGGTGATATAATTATTCATGAAAACTACGGACAGATTATTATAAAAGAAGATATTAAAGAGTTTATAATAGATAACTTAAAAAAGATTGGAAGAGAGACAATAAGTGTTAAAGAAATTAGTTTAAGTGATATAGAGATACCAGCAGAAAAATATGAAATTATAAATATGAATGTAACATCTATGAGATTAGATGCTTTTGTTGCAAGTTTACTTAAAACATCTAGAAGTGAAGCAATAAAGTATATAGATAATGATAAAATTAAGGTTAACTTTAAACTTATAAATAAGAAAACATACACTTTAAAGGAAGAAGATTTATTATCTATAAGAGGTCATGGTAGATTTGTAATAACAAGTAATATTAGAAAAACTAAAAAAGATAGATTATTTATAGAAGTAAAAAGAAAAATATAATATTACATTTGTGTTACAAAAAAAGGTTTTTTGGTAAAAGTATAGAATATATAAAGTAGAGGCGAAGGGAGGTATTATGTATTATCCAAATGAAATAATTGAACAAATAATGGATTCAGCAGACATTGTGGATGTTGTATCAGAGTATGTTAATCTTACTCAAAAAGGGAATAATTTCACAGGATTATGTCCGTTTCATAGCGAAAAGACACCATCGTTTGTAGTTAGTAGGGACAAAAGAATGTTTCACTGCTTTGGTTGTGGTGCTGGAGGTAATGTTTTTACATTTTTAATGCAAATTGAGAATTTTGAGTTTCCAGAAGCAATAAAGTTCTTAGCTAAGAAGTATGGGATAGAACTTCCAGAAGCAAAGCTTTCAGATAAACAGAAAAAATATTATAGAATGAAAGAAAGAATCTATGATATGAATAAAGATGCTGGTAAGTTTTTCTATGATAATTTATATACAAAAAATGGAGATAGAGCTACAGAATACCTATCTAATAGAGAACTTAATTTAGATATTAGAAAAAGATTTGGTATCGGATATGCAAATGAGAGTTGGAATGATCTTTTAGATCATTTAAAAGCAAAAGGATATAGTGATGAAGAAATAGAAAAATCAGGATTATTCTCAAGTAAAAATGGAAAGACTTTTAATAGATTTAGGGATAGACTAATGTTTCCTATATTTGACGTCCATAACAGAGTCATCGGATTTGGTGGAAGGATACTTGATAAAGGTGAGCCTAAATATCTAAATTCACCAGAAGGTATAGTATTTAATAAAAGAGAACAACTATATAATATGAACTTAGCTAAAAAAGCTAAAACTAATTTTCTAATAATAGTTGAAGGCTATATGGATGTAATATCGGTATACCAAGCTGGATTTACAAATGTTGTAGCGTCCCTTGGAACTGCATTTACAAAAGAACAAGCATCACTTATGAAAAAGTATGTAGATGAAGTTATTATTGCATATGATGGTGATAATGCTGGAAAGAGCGCTATTTTAAGAGCTATACCTATACTCTTAAGTAAAGACTTAAAGGTTAAAATATTAGATTTAAAAGACCAAAAAGATCCAGACGATTTTATAAAGAGTTATGGTAGAGCAGAATTTAAAAAAGCTATAGATGCTTCTATAAGTCATATAGATTTTAAAATGAAAATGCTTAAATCAAAATATGATTATAAAAATAATATAGATGACAAAATTGAATTTGTTAATGAGATAACTAAGATAATTAATGAGGTAACAAATGAGATAGAAAAAGATGTTTATGTAAATAAGATATCAGAAGAAACAGGAATAGATAGAAGTGCTATTTTAAAAGAAGCCGTAAAGCTTGATGAAAAAGCAGCACCTAAAAAAGAATATAAACCTAAAGAAGAAAACGTTGAAGATCAATCTTTAATAGATGCAAATAATCAACTTATATCTTTTATGCTTGAAGATAAAAAAATATATGATAAGATACATGAGCATGTGAAAATTAATGAGTTTATATATGAAAGATATCAAAAAATAGTAGCATTAATTAATGATAGTTATAAATTAGAAAATATTATTAAACTATCAGAATTTATAAATAATTTTTCAGAGGTTTCAGAACAAAATTTAGTAGTAAGAATATCTGAAATAAAAGAAAAATATGATGATGAGATAGCTAAAGAAAAAGCTATAACTCAGCTGATAAGAAAAATAAAAAGGTCTTATGTAGATAAGATGATTGAAAATGCAGAAGATGAACTTAAAATGTCGTTGATATTGCAGAAAAAACAAATTGATAAAATAAATGTAATTTTATAGGAGGATAAAAGTGGCAGATACAGTTAAAAAGACAACTAAAAAAAGTACTAAAAAAGTTAAGATTGATTTAGAATTATTAGGTGGAGTGTGCGAAAGACTTGGAGAAGCAGGAAAGAAAGCTGATGGAGTATTAGAATATTCTATCGTTGAAAAGGAAGTTGAAAAAAACAAACTCACATCAGAATATATTGAAAAAATATATGATTACCTTGAAGAACATGATATAGGTGTAATTGGAGATCCATCAGTTGAGGAAATGATTGATGATGACATAGTCGATGACGAAGGAGAAGAAAAAGCAGAAATAGATGTTGACTTAACATATACTCATTTTCATGAAGGTTCAAATGTTGATGATCCAGTAAGAATGTACTTAAAAGAGATTGGTAAAGTTTCACTTCTATCTGGAGATGATGAGGTTGAACTTGCAAAAAGAGTTGAAGAAGGCGATGAGGAAGCTAAAAGATTATTATCTGAAGCTAACTTAAGGCTTGTTGTAAGTATTGCAAAAAGATATGTAGGTAGAGGAATGCTTTTCCTTGATCTTATTCAAGAAGGTAATTTAGGGCTTATGAAAGCGGTAGAGAAGTTTGATTACTCAAAAGGATATAAGTTTTCTACTTATGCTACTTGGTGGATTAGACAGGCTATTACAAGAGCAATAGCAGACCAAGCTAGAACTATAAGAATACCAGTTCATATGGTAGAAACAATTAATAAACTTATAAGAGTTCAAAGACAGTTAATTCAAGAACTAGGTAAAGATCCTCAACCAGAAGAAGTTGCTAAAAGAATGGGAATGACAGTTGAGAAGGTTCAAGAGATTATGAAGATTGCTCAAGATCCTGTATCACTTGAGACTCCTATTGGAGAAGAAGAAGATAGTCACTTAGGAGACTTTATAAAAGATGAAAAATTACCTATGCCTCATGAAGCGGCAGATTTTATGATGCTTAAAGCTCAACTTGTTGATGTATTAAGCACATTAACACCAAGAGAAGAAAAAGTACTTAGACTTAGATTTGGTCTTGATGATGGAAAAGGTAGAACTCTTGAAGAAGTAGGTAAAGAGTTTAGCGTTACTCGTGAGAGAATTAGACAAATTGAAGCTAAAGCACTTAGAAAATTAAGACATCCAAGTAGAAGTAAGAAGTTAAAAGACTTCTTGGAGGACTAAAATGATTTCTAAGAGATTAAAAAAAATATCTGAATATGCGCACGGATTTGAAAATCTAATTGATATAGGGACAGATCATGCGTATATTCCTATACATTTAGTTAAGAATAACTATGTAGAAAATGCTGTAGCTGCAGATGTTGGTAAAGGACCACTTTTATCAGCAGATAAAAATATTTCAGACAACAAACTTGAAGGAAATATTACTACAATATTATCAGATGGGTTTAAAAATGTGGAGATAAAAGAAAATACTGTTGCTATAATAGCAGGTATGGGTGGAATGCTTATTAACAAAATATTATCTGATAGTGATAGTAAAGTTAAAAAGCTTAATAGACTTATAGTGCAACCTCAAAGAGATGTATATGAGACAAGAAAAAAAGTTCATGAATTAGGATTTGAAATAATAGATGAAGATTTTATAGAAGATGAAGGTAAACATTACGTTATAATAGTTTGTGAAAAAGGTAATGAAAAATATACAGAATTAGAATATAAATATGGTAAAATAGTACTTGAAACAAAAAATAAAGTATTTAGAAATTTTCTAAATAAGCAAATAGCTAATTATGAAAAAATTAAGAGTAAACTTAAAAGAGAAAACACAGAAGTTGCAATTAAAAGAATCAAAGAAATAGATTCACTTATTAATGAATTTAAGGAGGTTCTTGATACATATGAAGCTTAATGAAATAAAAAAAGTGTTAGAAAACATTGCACCACCTGAACTAGCTGAAAGTTGGGATAATGTTGGAATGTTAGTTGAGACAAACAATGATGAAATTAGTAAGATTTTAGTGGCTCTGGATATAACAGATGCTGTTATAGACGAAGCTGTTATAAATAATATTGATTTAATTGTTACTCATCATCCAGTTTTAATTAGTGGAATAAAAAAAGTAAGTATTAATGATTTTAAGGGAAAACAGTTAATAAAGCTTATTAGTAATAACATATCATTGTATTCAATGCATACTAACTTTGATATAACTGAAGGTGGCACTAATGATATAATAGCTAAAAAATTAGGACTTGAAAATCTAGAATCTTTAGATAGTGTTACTAATTTAGGGAAAATAGGAGGAGTTGCTGAAACTGATTTAGAAGGTTTAGTAGAAACTCTTAAAGGAGTTCTTAAATTAGATACTATTAAGTATACTGGTGATAGAACTAAGGAAGTTTCAAAGTTAGCAATATGTACAGGTTCAGGAATGGGACTTTATAAAAATGCTATTTCAAAAGGGGCAGATGTATACATAACAGGAGATGTAAAATATCATGATGCAGTAGACGCACTAGAAAGTGGGTTATCTATAATAGATGCTACTCATTATAGTAGTGAAAATATATGTATGGATGTTTTACACGAATATTTAAGCAATAAGCTTGATATAGATGTAGTAAGATCAAGTGTAAATATAGATCCATTTAATTATTTATAAAAAATACGGGGGAATTTATAATGACGAAATTTACAGTAGATTTAAAAGCAATTGAGGATATGAGAGCTTATCAAAGAAGTTTAAGCTTTGTGCTTGTTAAGGCAGTAAAAGATGCTTTAGACAAGAATGTAGTTATACAGCATTCGCTTGGAAAAGGGGTATTCTGTAAACTTGAAGGGGTTAATGAAGTAACAGATGAAATGATAAGTAAAATTGATAGTGAGATTAGAAAAACAATAGACAAAGATTTCGAATTTGAAAAGATTGTTGTTAATAAAGAAGATGCAATTGATATGTTTAATGAGTATAAGATGCATGATAAGGCTAAACTTATTCAATATAAAACTACATCAGTTGTTGAACTATATAGATTAGATTGGTTCGTAGATCATTTTGATGGTAATGTATTTGAAAGAACTAGCCAATTATCAGACTATAGATTAGTAAAGCATGCAGATGGATTTATAATGCAAATTCCAGATATTTATAGTGGTAATGAAATGCCTGCAGAAGATGCTATCCAAGAAAAAGTTGGAAAAGTTATGGAAGAACATGAAAAATGGGGAGAAATTTTAGAAGTTGGTACAGTTGCAGAACTTAATGACAAGGTAGCAGCCGGTAAGACAGATGAAATAATTAGAGTTGCTGAGATTTTACATGATCAAAAATTATCAAGTATAGCTAAGCAAATTGATGGAAGAGGATCAGTTAAGTTAGTTCTTATAGCTGGCCCATCGTCTTCAGGGAAAACGACTTTCTCTAAAAAATTATCAGATCACTTAAGAGTATTAGGATATAGACCATTCCCAATATCTTTAGATGATTACTTTGTAGACAGAGAAAACACACCAGTAGATGAAGACGGAAAATTAGATTTTGAATGTTTAGAAGCTGTAGATGTTAAGTTATTTAATGAGCACCTTACTAAGCTTTTAGCTGGTGAAGAAGTGGAAATACCAACATTTAACTTTAAATTTGGTAAGAGAGAGTTTAATGGTCATAAAATTAAATTAGAAGAAAACGATGTATTAGTAGTTGAAGGAATTCATGGACTTAATGAAAAGTTAACAGCTTCAATAGCTAAAGAGAATAAATTTAAAATCTACATAAGTGCACTTACGCAACTTAATTTAGATAACCATAATAGAATACATACAACTAATACAAGATTACTTAGAAGAATGGTAAGAGATAATAAGTATAGAGGACATGGAGCAGAAAAAACACTTGAAATGTGGGCTTCAGTAAGAAAAGGTGAAGAAAAGAATATATTCCCACATCAAGAATCGGCAGATGCAATATTCAATTCATCATTAGTTTATGAAATATCAGTACTTAAGCAATTTGCAGAACCATTATTCTTAAATATTGATAAGGATAGTCCTTACTATGATAAGGCTAAGAGCATGATAGAGTTCTTAGATTACTTCCAAGTAATTAACACAGAAAGTATTCCACTTACTTCTCTAATAAGAGAATTCGTTGGTGGAAGTATATATAGAGATTAATGATAAGAGGATAGCTAAGGCTATCCTTTAATTTTAGTTAAATAAGGAGGAAAAACTTTGAAAATTGGAGAAATATATGAAGGATTTAAATTAGTAGAAAGTGAATATTATAAGTATTTAGATGGAACATATAATTTATATATTCATGAGAAAACAGGAACTAAACTTATCTATATAAATAATGATGATATAAATAGAGCTTATGCGATAGGGGTTCCAACACCACCTGATAACGATAAAGGAATTCCACACATAATAGAGCATTCTGTTTTTGGAAGAACACCTAAATATAAGAATAAGGATATGTTTACTGAAATGAAAAGAAAACTTACTTCAACTTTCCTTAACGCATCTACATCAACAGATCATACTAAATATCAAGTTGCTAGTTCAAATGAATATGATTTTAAAAAATTAGCGGAAATTTATACAGAGCTTATTTTTAATAATACAATTTTAGAAAATGATTTATTGTTAAAAAGAGAAGGTATAAGAAAAGAGATTGAAGATGATAAGTTGGTTGCTAAAGGAATTGTATTTAATGAAATGATGGGAGCTTATAGTAACATTTCAAGGGAAACACATTTTAAAAGTGCAAAGACGCTTAATACAAATTGTTATAGATATGATTTTGGTGGGAAACCAGTAGATATAAATGACTTAACATATGAAGAGTTTTGTGCTTATTATAAAAAATATTATAATCCTTCAAATTTTATTATATACTTCTATGGAAAATTAGAAATATTAGGGTATTTAAAAATGCTAAATGAAGAATATTTAATTAATTATACTAAGAGCGAAGAAAAAGTTGTAATAGAATTAAATGAAGAGCGCAGTGGTATTATAAAGCTTGATAGAGAATATTCTTATGAAGGTGACGAAGGCAAGGAAGAAAAATCAATATTTATATATAATAAAATAATAAAAGGCTTAGAAAAAAGTGTAGAAGATACATATGGTGTTTGGATAATTATTTATGTGCTTATGGGTACTCACACTACAGAATTTAATAAAAGTGCTATTCAAAGAGGTATTTCAAAAAGTATAGGGTATGGGCTTGAATTGTTTGGTAAAGAGGAAGTTCAACTTAGCATAAGTTCATATGGATCAAATTATGAAAAAAGTGATGAATTTCTTAATTTAATAAAAGAGACATTTAATAATGCTTTAGCAAAAGGCCTAGATAAAGATATAATAATTTCAACTATAGAAGGGCTTAAAATTTCATTATTGCAAGAAAGTACAAATAAGCCTAGAGGAATAGAAATTTTTGATAGTATAGCTAGACTAGCTATATATAACAAAGATTATAAAGATTTTTTAGATTTAAATATACTTTATAATAAATTAATGGACAAGGTGGATACTGACTATTATGAGAAGTTAATTGAAAAGTACTTGATTAATGATAACAACTCGTTATACGAAGTATTTATACCTAAAAAAGGATTAATGGAAGCTGATAAAAAAGCAATTGAAAATAAGAATAATAATATATTAAATAAGCTTAATGAAGATGATAAGAAGAAAATTATAGATGAACAAAATATCTTTTTAGAGTGGCAATCAGAAGAAGATGAGAGCGTAATAAGGGGAAAAGAAAAAGACTCTATATCTGAAAAGGCATTATATTCTTATGATTTAGATTGCATTGAAAATAGTGATCCAGGAATTTACTATAAAAAACAAAAGCTTGGAGAGCTTGTACATGCAGAAATAAATTTTGATTTAAATCATTTAAAAGAAGACGAAATACAAAATTTAATTATATTAACTAGGTTATTAGGGCAAATAAATACAGAGAAATATATTGATAAGGAGTTAAGAATAAAATGCACTAGAATTGTGCCTTCATTATCATTCAGTTATTCTCTATTATCAAATAAAAGAAATAGAGATGAATATAATTTCCAATTAGCTGTTACCTTTAATTATTTGGTGGGTAAAGAAAAAGAAGTATTTGAATTTATAGGAGAAATAATAAGTAATACAAAGTTTGATAATTATGAAGATATAAGGAAAATAATAAAGTCTCATAAGCAAAATGCTGAGGATAGAATTAAAAAAGCAAATCCTTCAAGAGTTATAGAAAAACTTGAAGAAGGATTTGCTAAAATACCAGCATTTACAAAAAGTATTGATTCAGTTGGACTGAAAAATAAATGTGATAAGATTTTAGCAAATATTAAAGAAGAAATGATAATTATAGAAGATTTAAGAAATTCAATAGTGAGAAATGCCAAGATAAATATATACTTAACAGGTGAAAACTTTACTGACGAATCTTTAGAGATAATTAAAGCTTTTGCAAGTAAGTTTAGTAATAGTAAAGAATATGGTAAATATACTTATAAAGGCAATTTAGATATGAAATCAGAAGCATATATAACTGAGGATAAGGTTAATTATGTAGGAATGGCATTAGTTCCTAAATATTTAAAATGGAGTAATAAATTTAGGGTGTTCAATAAAATACTTGCAAATGATTATCTAAATACAAAAGTTAGAATTGAAAACGGTGCATATTCTACCTTTATTATAATTGCTGGAGAAAGAAGAGGACTAATACTTTTATCAATTGAAGATCCAGAAATAGCTAAAACTATAGATATATACAAAGGAATTGCAGATTACTTAGAAAGTATAACTATTACTCAAGATCAAATAGATGAAAACATAGTTAAAACAATAGGAAACATTGACAATTATGAAACTAAGGTTGAAAATTTCAAAACTTCAGTTGCTTTTAAAAAATCATTCGCTCCAGAAAACTATGAGGAATTAAGGAGAAAAGATGTATTAGGCGTGACAGTAGATGATTTTAAAGATTATATAGCATATTTAAGAGACGGTTTAGATAATACAAAGATTGTTGTTATGGGTAATGAAGAGAAGATATTAGATAATAAGAAATTATTTGATGAAATAATTGACTATAGGAAGTTATGATATAACCGACCAAGTCACCGACTAAGTAGCGACCAAGTAAAAAAGCAAAATTATCAATAATTAAATAAATATTACATTAATATAAAAGACATAATTCTATGCTATAATAGGCATGGAATTTGTTTTTGTGAGGTAGATATATATGAATGAAAAAATAATAAGAAAACTAGAATTTAATAAAATATTAGCTTTTTTAAGTAATAAAGCAATAACTAAGATGGGAAAAGAGAAATGTGAATCTTTAATGCCAACTTCTGATTTTATTGTTATTAATAAGCTACAAAGCCAAACAGAAGAATCTTTAGATATGATTACTAAAAAAGGAAGACTTCCTCTTGGTGGAGCTAAGGACATAAGAAATTCAATCGATAAAGTTTTAAAAGATGGAACTTTAAATATGACTGAGTTGCTAGGGATTGCTGATACAATAAATGCTTATAATAAAGTTTATAAGTATGCTTTTGATAATAGAAAAAGTGAAGTATATGAATCAATTGATAAGTACTTTGAAAAGATAGAGAGAGTTCCAAAGGTAGAAAGTGAAATACTCAGATGTATTATTAATGAAACAGAAATGGCAGACAATGCATCTTCTAGACTTCTTAATATAAGACAAGAGATAAAGGCTGCTAATAACAGTATAAAGTCAAAGTTAAATGCGATTATTAACTCTAATTCTAAAGCATTACAAGATTCAGTAGTAACTATGAGAAATGATAGATACTGTATACCTGTTAGAAGTGAATATAAGCAATCAATAAAAGGTATTGTTCATGATCAATCAGCAACGGGATCAACATTCTTTATTGAGCCAGAAGCTATAATTAACATTAATAATAAGATAGCTGAACTTAAAGTTAAGGAAAAAGAAGAGATAAACAAAATACTAAGAGAGTTGACTCTTTTAGTACTTGAGCATATAGCTATAATAGAGAATAACCTAAATCTTATAGCTGAACTTGATTTTATATTTGCTAGAGGACTTCTAGCACTTGATTTAGGCTGTAATAGACCAAGAATAAATAAAGATAAGTATATAAATATAGTTAAGGGTAGACATCCATTACTTGATGTTGAAGAAGCTGTTCCTATAAATATTAGTATTGGTGATGGGTATAATAGTTTAATAATAACTGGACCTAATACTGGTGGTAAGACTGTAAGTCTTAAAACAGTAGGACTATTAACTCTAATGGCGCAATCAGGATTACATATACCCGCAAGTGATGAAAGTGAAATTAGTGTGTTTGATGAAATATATGCAGACATAGGAGATGAACAAAGTATAGAACAAAGTTTATCTACATTCTCATCTCACATGGTAAATATTGTAGATATTCTTAAAAATGTTAGTAGTAATTCGCTTGTGTTATTTGATGAGCTTGGAGCAGGAACAGATCCAGTAGAAGGAGCGGCTCTTGCTATATCAATACTTGAAAAGGTTAAAAGTGTTGGTAGCATTGTTATGGCAACAACTCACTATAGTGAGCTAAAGTCATATGCACTTACAACAGATGGAGTTATAAATGCCAGCTGTGAGTTTAACGTAGATACTTTAATGCCTACTTATAAGATACTTATAGGAGTGCCAGGTAAAAGTAATGCTTTTGCTATATCTAAAAGGTTAGGACTTAAAGATGAAATAATAGATGCTGCAAAGCAAAATATATCAAAAGAGAATATTAAGTTTGAAGATGTTATAACTGATCTTGAAATAAGCAGAAAAGAACTTGAAACTAAACAAGATAAAGTTGATGAGTATAAAAGTGAGATTGAAACTTTAAAAGAAGAAATTGATAAAGAAAGAAACAAGCTAGCTGAACAGAGAGAGAAGCTTATAAACGAGGCTAAAGCAGAAGCTAAAGAAATACTTGAGAAAGCAAAAGAAACTAGTGATAAGCTTATAAGAGAGCTTAACAAGGAAGCTAAAGAAGTTAAGAAGAGTTTTAATGTTAGAGGACTTGAAAAAGTTAGGGAGAATCTAAGAGAAGAAATTAAGGCTAAAGAGATTAAAAAGTCTAATTTAGATAGAAATAAATATGAAGATGTAACTAATGTTACAAAAGGTGAAAAGGTTTATGTTATTAATCTTAGTAAGGAAGCAGAAGTTATGACTCTTCCTGATAATAATGGTAACTTTGAAGTTAAGATAGGAATAATGAAGGTTAAAACAAATATTTCAGACGTTGCTAGGATAAAGGATAATAGGAAAAAGTCTAATAAGCCTAAATCTACAATAAAGAATAAAGGGCAAAAAGTAAGTGTTAGAGCAGTCGATACTGAAATAAATGTAATTGGATATAATGGATTAGATGCTATTGAAGCTATAGATAAGTTTATAGACAGAGCGTATATGTCAAATATGAGTACTATAAGAATTGTTCATGGTAAAGGTACAGGTGCGCTAAGAACACAAATACATAAGTATCTTAAGTCTCATAGTCAGGTTAAGGGATTTACTTTAGGTGGGCATTATGATGGTGGTTCAGGGGCTACTGTTGTAGAACTAAAATAAACTCATAAGGGAGTGGTCTAGTGGAAAAAACAGAAGAGGTTAATAATAAGAAACGACTTTCAGATATTAGAGAAATATATAAGTTTTTAAAAGGTTGTAAAAAAGATTTTTTTATAAGTACTTTTTTTATGGTACTAAGAGTTTGTTCGGACTTAATACATCCAATAATATTTGGTTTAACAATTGAAGTAATTGCTAAAAGAGAAAGTTTTGATGAAATTATATATTATTCACTATTGATGTTTGTAGTTGGAATGATAGGAAGAGTATTCTGGATTGGAGAATATGGATTTAGAGTAAGATATTCTCATTCAGTTAGAAGAGTCATAAGATATAATTTATTTAAAAAAGTATTAGCACTAGAAGTTAAAGCTTTTGATGAAGTAAGAAATGGAGAACTTTTAAACAGAATAGATAATGAAACAAATAAAATAACTTCATTATTTGATGGGTTAGTTTCAACTATTTTATATAGTATAAGAGCAGCTTTTGTAATGTTGATGATACTTAAAATAAATATATATGTAGGATTAGTTGTTTTTATAAGTATGATTATAAACTATTATAATTTTGAAATTGCAGGCAAGAAGCTTAAAAAAATACATCAAGAAAATAGATTAAATGATGATAGTATGAAAAGTAATTTGCAGCAATCTCTAGCAGGAATACGAGATGTTAAAGCTCTAGGAATAAAAGAAAATGTCTATAAAAAATTCGAATACGATCATGAAAATTATTTAAAAATAGATAGTAAAGCTAAAATAGTATCATTTATTCAAATGTTTGTAGGTACATTTATATCAAGGTTTGTTAGATTCGCTGGAATTTTAATTGGTGGCTATTTTGTTTATGTAGGGAGTTTAGAATTAAGATATTTAGTAGCTATAACCACTTATCTAGCATATATAAGTGCTACCGTTCATGACATAGGAAGTTTTAATCAAAAATCCAAAGATATCGAAGTTGCTATAGAAAGAATTATGTATATTTTAAATAATAAAGAATATGAAGACGAAACGTTTGGAAATGAAGAATTAGATAATACAAATGGTAATATTAAATTTGAGAATATAGAGTTTGGATATGATGATGATAGTGTATTGAATAATATAACTTTAGATATAAAGCAAAATGAACTAACAGCTTTAGTAGGGAAATCAGGATCAGGAAAATCAACAATATTCAGCTTATTGCTTAGATTTTATGATTATAGAAAAGGTAAAATAACTATAGATGGCATTGAGATTAATAAATTTAATGAAAACTCATTAAGAGAAAATATATCAGTTATAAGACAAGAGCCATTTTTATTTAATGTAAGCATAAAAGAAAACTTACTAATGGTAAAAGAAGATGCAACAGATGAGGAAATAGAAACTGTATGTAAGAAGGCTCACATACATCATTATATAAGTGAACTAAAAGATGGATATGAAACTGTAGTAGGCGAAGGTGGAGTTAATCTATCAGGTGGACAAAAACAAAGACTTGCTATAGCTAGAGCGCTTCTTAAAGGTAGTAAGATATTATTGTTTGATGAGGCTACAAGTGCACTTGATAATAAGGCACAAGAAATTATTAAAAATACTATAAATGAACTAAAAGAAAATCATACAATAGTAGTAATAGCACATAGATTAAGTACTATTGTAGATGCAGATAATATAATAATGATAGATGACGGGAAAGTAGTAGCGCAAGGAAAACATGAAGAATTAATGGATAAAAATGATATATACAAGGAATTATATTCTTTAAATAATTAATATATCAATAGGAGTGGTAAGATGGAACGGAAATACGGAATTAAAGACTTATCAATATATTTAAAAAAGCATAGTAAAAATTTTATAATAATGAGCGTTTTTATGCTGTTAAACACAATAGTAGCTTTATACGTTCCAATATTATGGGGAACGGTTATTGAAAAAATTTCAGCTGGAAAAGAGTTTGAAGAAGTTATTAGATATTTAATGTATTCAGTTATTGTAAGTATGAGTGTAATTGTATTATTTTATGGAGAGATTAAATTCTTTTATAAATATTTATATGGCGCAAGAAGAACTTTAAGATATAGTCTATGTGAAAAAGTTTTAAATTTAGAAGTAAAGGCTTTTGATGAGGTAAGAAACGGAGAATTTATAAATAGAGTTGAAAATGAAGTTGGTAAAATAGTAAATGTTTTAGACGATATAACTAGTGCAGTAGTGTCATTAATTAAAATTGCAATAGTTTTAATGTTTGTAAGTACTCTAAATATTTATATTGGTATTGTAGTCGCTTTAAATGTTATAGCTAATTTTAATAACTTTAAGTATGCTGGGCGCAAAATGAAAAAATGTAGAGAGAAAATAAGACTTAAAGATGATGATATCAAGAGTAATTTAGAACAATTATTAACAGGGATTAGAGAAATAAAAAGTCTTGGAATAAAGAAAAGAAACTATGATATAGCAGTTAATGATTATGAAGGTTATTTAGATGCAGAGCTTGAGAGTAACAATGCATGGGTTACTGAATTTATGATTATGAGCTTTATTGAAAATTTAACAATGTTTGGAGGGACTTTTTTAGGTATTTACTTTGTATATACTGGGGAGTTAGATTTCAAATATTTGGTAGCTATTCAAGCATATTTTGCAATGCTAAATAATGCAGTATGGAAGATTGGAAACTTAACAGAGAAGATAAAAGATATGGAAGTAGCTATAGACAGAATAATGTACTTGCTTAAAAATGAAAAATACAAGGATGAAGAGTTTGGAGAAGTTGATTTAATTGAAATCAAAGGAAACGTTATACTAAAAGATATAGAGTTTGGATATAATGCAAACGAGAATGTATTAAAAGATATTTCACTTGAAATTGAACCAAATAAGATAACAGCTTTAGTTGGTAAATCAGGATCAGGAAAGTCAACTTTATTCAGTCTGCTTCTTAGATTCTATGATTATAGAAATGGTAAGATAACTATAGATGGTATTGATATTAAAGATTTAACTGAAAAGTCTTTAAGACATAATATATCAGTTATAAGGCAAGAGCCATTTTTATTTAATGTAAGTATAAAAGAAAATTTACTTATGGTAAAAGAAGATGCGACAGATGAAGAAATAGAAAATGTATGTAAGAAGGCTCATATACATCATTATATAAACGAACTAAAAGATGGATATAAAACTATAGTAGGAGAAGGTGGAGTTAATCTATCAGGTGGACAAAAGCAAAGACTTGCTATAGCTAGAGCTCTTCTTAAAGGTAGTAAAATATTATTGTTTGATGAGGCTACAAGTGCACTTGATAACAAGGCCCAAGAAATAATAAAAAATACTATAAACGAACTTAAAGAAAATCATACAATAGTAGTAATAGCTCATAGATTAAGTACTATTGTAGATGCAGATAATATTATTATGATAGATAACGGACAAGTAGTGGCAGAAGGCAAGCATGAAGAGTTAATGGATAAAAATGATATCTATAAAGAACTATATTCTTTAAACAATTAAGCACATTTTATATGTGCTTTTTTAATTGATAAAAAAGCCTAATTTTAGTATACTAAATGGTAGAGAAATTAATCATCAGGAGGAAAATAAATGGAAAAATTAACACCAATGATGAAACAATATACAGAGATAAAAAACGAATATAAAGATTGTATTTTATTTTATAGATTAGGGGATTTCTATGAAATGTTCTTTGATGATGCACTTACAGCATCAAGGGAATTAGAGATTACTTTGACTGCTAGGAATTGTGGACTTGAAGAGAAAGCGCCTATGTGTGGAGTTCCTTTTCATTCAGCAGAAAACTATATAAATAGATTAGTTGATAAAGGATATAAGGTTGCTATATGTGAGCAAGTGGAAGATGCAGCAGCAGCTAAAGGCATTGTTAAGAGAGATGTAGTAAGAATAGTAACGCCAGGAACAGTTATAAATCAAGAAGTCTTAGACGAAAACAAAAACAACTTTGTTATGAGTATATATAAAAAAGATGATATTTTTGGAGTATCAGTACTTGATATAACTACTGGAAATTATAGAGTAACAGAAATACTAAATGAAAATAAAATTATAGATGAAGTGGCTAAATATACACCAGCGGAGCTATTAATAGCCGAGAGTACTAATGATAGTACAGATATAGTTAAAGAAATAAAAGATAGATTTGATATCTTTGTAAATATTTATAAAGAGTGGAATTATGACTTTGATCAATCAATAAAGCTGCTATGTGAACATTTTAATGTTAGCTCACTTAATGGATTTGGACTTGAAGGATATACAGCAGGAATTTCAAGTGCTAACGCATTACTTAATTATGCTAAAGAAACTCAAAAAGTAACATTAAGTCACATATCAAAAATATATCCATACAACTCAGATAATTTTATGATGATAGATGTATCATCAAGAAGAAACCTTGAGCTTACAGAAACTATGAGAGAGAAATCTAAAAAAGGATCACTTTTATGGGTATTAGATAAAACTAAAACTGCTATGGGTGGAAGACTTTTAAGAGATTGGATAACGCAACCTCTTATAAATCATAAAGAAATAAATGAAAGATTACTTGCAGTAGGAGAGTTTAAGTCAGATACTATAACTAGAGAAGAATTAAAAGAAATGCTTAATAGTATTTATGATATAGAAAGACTTATTAGTAAAGTTGTTTATATGACAGCGAATGCAAGAGATTTAATTTCTCTTAAATCTTCACTTGAATTCTTGCCACACATTAAAACTGTTTTAAGTGAGATGGAGTCAAAGTATGTTAAAGATATTTTGGAAAGATTAGATACACTTTCAGACATATATAAACTTATTGATGATTCTATAGTTGAAGATGCACCTTTTAGTGTAAGGGAAGGTGGAATAATTAAGACGGGTTATAATGATGATATAGATAAATATAGAAGTGCTAAGACTGAAGGTAAAAACTGGATAGCTAAACTTGAGAATGAAGAAAAGGAAAAGACTGGAATCAAAAATATAAAGATTAAGTATACTAAAGTATTTGGATATTATCTTGAAGTAACAAAATCATATTTTGATTTAGTGCCAGAAAGATATATAAGAAAGCAAACACTTGCGAATGCTGAGAGATATATAACACCAGAACTTAAAGAAATTGAAAATGATTTATTAGGTGCAGAAGAAAAGTTAGTAGCACTTGAATATAATGCTTTTGTTGATATAAGAACAAAGATATCAAGTGAAGTTACTAGAATACTTGAAACTGCTAATCAAATATCAAAGGTCGATGTTTTACAGTCACTTGGTGAAGTAGCATATAGAAATAATTATGTTATGCCAAATGTAACTAATAAAGATAAGCTGTTTATTGATTCAGGAAGACATCCAGTTGTTGAAAAAATGATAGATGATGGAATGTTCATAGTTAATAATACATACTTAGATAATGTAGATGATAATATAAGTATTATAACAGGGCCTAATATGGCTGGTAAGTCTACTTATATGAGACAAGTTGCTCTTATAGTATTAATGGCTCAAATTGGTAGTTTCGTGCCAGCCAAAGAAGCTGAGATAGGAGTAGTAGATAGAATCTTTACTAGAGTTGGTGCAAGTGATGATTTAGCATCAGGGCAATCAACATTTATGGTTGAGATGAACGAAGTATCTAATATACTTCATAATGCAACGAGTAGAAGTTTGCTTATACTTGATGAAATTGGTAGAGGAACTTCAACATTTGATGGATTAAGTATAGCATGGTCAGTTGTTGAGCATATAGCTCATAAGGTATCAGCAAAAACACTTTTTGCGACACATTACCATGAATTAACTGAGCTTGAAGGCAAGCTTGATGGTGTTAAAAATTATATGATAGATGTAAAAGAAGATAATGATGATATTATATTCTTAAGAAAAATAAAGCGTGGAGGAGCTTCTAATAGTTATGGTATTCAAGTAGCGAAACTTGCAGGGCTTCCAAATGAAGTAATAGAAAGATCAAAAGTAATATTATCAGAGCTTAATAGAGCTGATATTGTTAATAATGCTAAACAGATAGACACAAGTATGCAACTTAAGATTGCTGAAGTAGATGATTGTAAATACGGTGAGTTTATAGATTACATTAAGAAGATAGATGTAATGAATATAACGCCAATTGAAGCATTATCATTTATTCAGGGATTAAAAGAAAAAGCAAATAATATAAATTAGGAGTGGAAAACATTGGAAAATATTTTTGGAATGCTTGAGAATAAATTTATGTATACGGAAAATATAGGAGACAAATCAAATACTAGGATACCTTCAAGAAGCAAGAGGTTTGCGCATTATGGAAATGCTAAATGCAAAAGCTTGAGTGAAGAGCAAAAAATAGAAGATAATGAAAGAAAAATATCGAGTACAACTGAGAATAAAAAAGGTAATATTACCAGAAGCCTTATAGTGAGGAATATTCTTACAGAGAATGCTTTGGAGAGAGATTAATAATGGGAAATATTAGTAAAGATATAAAGAGAAATATAAGAATATTATTTATTATTAATATATTATTTGGTTTACAATTTGGACTAAGAGATGTATCAACTACTATGCAAATTTTGTTTTCAAGAGTAGGTGGAGAAAGTTTATTATCAATACTTAACCAAACTAATCAATATATGCTTGGGATAGTAATACTGTTAGTAGGAATTGATATAGCTCATGTAAAGCTAAAAAAGTGTATGGTTGTAACAGAATTTTTAAGATATTCAACATTTGGTATACTTGCAGTGGGATTATTTTATAATATGATAACTCCAGCATCTTTATTTGTAATATTCTTAATTAATTTGTTTGTAAAAAGGCTTATTACAGTTTTAAGTATGGACTTTCAAATGAAAATTATTCCTGAGAAGCTTTTTAAGAAAGTTATAGGAGATATTATGTTTTATAGAAGCATTGCTATTTTAATAGGAATGGCAGCTTCATATTTTATAATAAAGATTGCTTATCCTATGAACTTTGTAATTATTTTCACACTAGTAACATTAATTGGAATGATTATTGTGATTTCATATAGCAGATTTAAAGAACCGGAGTTCAGTTCAAAAGAAGTAAAAAAAGCTACATTTAAAGAAATTTTTGAAATAATGGAAGAAAAAAATTGTGTAAATATGAATGTAGGGAAAAGTATACTGAACTTATCATTTGGAGTGATTATATTATATGCAATGCTGGCAATAAGAGCAGGATATACAGAAGAACAAATAGTAACATTAGGTATGGTGTTTTTTGTTACAAATGCAGTTTTTAATAAAATAATTCCAAGATTAGGTACTACAAGTAGAGAAAATATTATAATGGGTCATATAATGACTACTTTATCAATAGCATTGGTATTAGTAACAAGAAATTATTATTTGGGATTCTTTACATATGGATTAATGGTAGCATTTGTAAATATTGGATATTATGGCTATATGAATGATTTTGATCCAGAACGTAAACATGTTTACCTAACAGTAGAAACTTCAATAGGAGTATTAGCTGGGGTAGGAGTATTTATGTCAAAACTACTTATTGACATAATTGGTTTTGAACTTACCGCACTATTTTCTATTGTACTAAGCATTGTGTCGTTAGTGTTTATTGCTAGATTAGATGAACTTGAGAAAGAAGAGAAAACTTTAGTTACAGAAGAGTAAATAGAAAGATGTGATTAAATGGGAAAGATTAAATTATTAGATAAATATACTATAAACAAGATCGCAGCAGGTGAAGTTGTTGAAAGGCCTTCATCCGTTGTTAAAGAGCTTGTAGAAAATTCAATTGATGCAGGTTCAACAGCAATTACAGTTGAAATTAAAGATGGTGGAAAGAAATATATTAGAGTTACAGATAACGGGTCTGGAATAGATAAAGATGATGTTGAAATAGCATTTAAGAGACATGCTACTAGTAAAATTGAGAAAGATGAAGACCTTTTAGAAGTTAAGTCATTAGGTTTTAGGGGTGAAGCATTAGCCTCAATTGCAGCTGTATCTATGCTTGAAATGATAACAAAGACAAGAGAAGATTTTATTGGAGCTAAAGTTAATATAAATGGTGGAGAAATGAGTGGACTTACAGAAGTAGGTGCTCCTGATGGTACAACTATAACTATTCAAAACTTATTTTATAATACTCCAGCTAGATTAGAATTTTTAAAAGCAGTTTCAACAGAAGGTGCTGCAATAGGGACTATAATGGAGAAACTTTCAATGGCTCATCCAGAAATATCATTTAAATTTATTAATAATGGTAAAGTGAATTTATATACTGAAGGAACTAATGACCTTAAAACAGTAATATACAATGTTTATGGTAAAGATGTGGCTAGTAAGCTTATACCAGTTGATTATAATGATGGTAGATATGAAATAAAAGGATATATTGCTAAACCAGAAATAAGTAAAGCAAATAGAAAATATGAAAACTTATTTATAAATGGAAGATTCATAAATTCTTATATAGTTAACAAAGCTGTAGAGGATGCACTTAAAACTAGAATCATGGTTAATAAATTCCCTGTCTTTTGCTTACATTTAAATATATCTTCAAAAGATGTAGATGTGAATGTACATCCTACTAAGATGGAAGTAAGATTTTCGGGTGAGACAAATATATATGATCTTTTCTATAGTGTTATAAAAGATTTAATTACAGAAGAAGTGCTAATACCAAAAGCTAAGCTTCCAGTTGACGATAATATAACTCTAAAAGCTAAATCTGAAGAAAATAAGACACTAGAGAAAACTTTTGCTCCAGAAGCTTTTGAAGTTAAAAATAATTTTGAAACTAAAAAAGATTCTTTTGTTCTTGAAAAGAGAGAAGATGCCCCAAGACAGAAGTCTGTTAACTTATTTGAAAAACCAAAACCAAGTGTGCAGCAAGTTGTTAAGGAAATAGTATCAGATTATGAAGAGAGTAAAGTTCAAGCTGATTTTAAAGTAATTGGTCAGGTATTAGGTACATATTGGATTGTAGAACATGATGATAAAGTATTTTTTGTTGATCAGCATGCAGCGCATGAGAAAGTTTTATATGAAAAAATAATGAATCAATATGAAAACGATGCAGTTAGATCACAAATGTTGGTTGTTCCAATTGTAGTTGATTTATCAATAGATGATGAAAATATATTAAAAGAGAACATAAAAGAATTATGTGAACTAGGTTATCAAATTGAAGATTTCGGAGATAGGTCATATATTTTAAGAAGTGTTCCTATAATGGCAGGAATGCCATCGGATTCAGATTTCTTTATGGAGATACTTGCTGATTTAGGAGATAAGACCTCAGGAGCTAATCTTGAAAGAAAGATAGCTAAAGTTGCCGTTACAGCTTGTAGAGCAGCTATAAAAGCTAATGACAAGATAAGCACTTATGAGAGTGAGAGAATGATCAAGGATCTATTTAAGTTAGATAATCCATATACTTGTCCTCATGGTAGGCCAATAATAGTGTCAATGGATGAAAAAGATTTAGAGAAAATGTTTAAAAGAATTGTTTAAAGGAGAGATGAAGCTTGAAGAAAAAATTAATAGTTATAGCAGGGCCAACAGCTGTTGGTAAGACAGCTTCATCTGTTGAACTTGCTAAAAATATAAATGGCGAAATAATATCAATAGATTCAATGCAATTATATAAGGAAATGAATATTGGAACAGCAAAGGTAACTGAAGAAGAAATGCAAGGAATAAAACATTATATGGTAGATGAAGTAAATCCAGACGATGAAGTTAATGTTGTAATGTTTAAAGATAAAGTAAAAGCTTATATAGATGAAATTCATAGTAAGGGAAAAGTGCCTATATTAGTAGGTGGAACAGGTTTTTATATTCAAGCTATAATATATGATATAGATTTTAAAAATGAAGAAGAAGGAAATCAAGAAATAAGAGATAAATATTTTGAATTAGCTAATGAAAAGGGGAATGAATATGTCCATAGCCTTTTAGAAGATATAGATAAAGAATCGTATGATAAACTTCATCCTAATAATATAAGGCGCGTTATTAGAGCTTTAGAGTACTATGACATACATAATGCTCCTATATCTGAGCATAATAGGGAACAAGAGGAATCTAAAGAAAGTCCATATGATTTAACTTTCTTTGTCTTAACGTGTAAAGATAGAGATTTACTTTATGATAGAATTAACATGAGGGTAGATATTATGTTTGATATGGGCTTACTTAAAGAAGTGGAAAAGCTAAATAAAAAATATAATAAAAACCTAAATTCAATGCAAGGAATTGGTTATAAAGAAGTAATTGACTATATAGAAGGTAACGTAAGTTACGAAAGAATGATAGAAGTACTTAAACAAAATACTAGAAAATTTGCAAAGAGGCAATTAACATGGTTTAGAAGAGAAAAAAATG
Source organism: Clostridia bacterium (assembly GCA_025210555.1). Lineage (GTDB taxonomy): Bacteria > Bacillota > Clostridia > Lachnospirales > JAOARL01 > JAOARL01. The sequence continues at coordinate 34,870 of JAOARL010000005.1, read as the reverse complement.
TTATTTGGATAGAAGTTGATGAGCTAGAATTTAAGCTAGATGACATTATTGCTAAAATGTTGCAAATATATGGAGGTAACTAAGATGACTTTAGAAGAGATGCAAAAAAGAGCATATGAAAATAAGATTAATAAAGGATTTAATGTTACTAATGTAGAGCATGAGTTTTGTATGATGCATGGTGAAATGGCTGAAGCATATGAAGCATATACTAAAAATAAAGACGATCTTGGAGAAGAACTTGCAGATGTAGCAATATTTCTTTTAGGTCTATCCGAAATTTTAGGTTATAATTTGCATGATGAAATAACAAATAAAATGGACAAAAATGAAAAAAGAGTTTATAAAGAAGTTGAAGGACTTAAGATTAAGCTGAAGGTTGAGGAATAAAATGTTAAATGAATTATTAAAAGATAAATATAACTTAACAGAAGATGTTATAGAATATACAAATAGAGCTGAAGAAGAAATAAAAGATAAATTTACAGATATCGATAAAATAACTGATTACAATCAGTTGAAAGTAATTGCAGCTTTTCAAAATAATAGGATAAGTGAAATGCACTTTAATACAGCTACAGGTTATGGTTATGATGATTTAGGGCGAGATACTATTGAAAAAGTCTATGCAGAAGTGTTTAAGACTGAAGATGCACTAGTTAGGCCACAAATTATATCTGGTACTCATGCACTGACTGTTGCTTTATCAGGAAATTTAAGACCTGGTGATGAAATATTATCACCAGCAGGAGCTCCGTATGATACATTACAAAAAGTAATAGGTATTAAGGAAAGTAAGGGATCACTTAAAGAATATGGAATTACATATAGCCAAGTTGATCTTAAGCCGGATGGTTCTTTTGATTTTGATAAAATCGAATCATCAATAAATGATAGAACAAAACTTATTGCAATTCAAAGATCAAAAGGATATGAGTTTAGAGATAGTTTCACCATTGAAAAAATAGAAGAATTAATAAAGTTTATAAAGGGTATTAGAGAAGATTTGATTATCATGGTAGATAATTGCTATGGTGAATTTGTAGATTACAAAGAACCTAGTGAAATAGGTGCTGACTTAGTTGTTGGATCATTAATAAAAAATCCTGGTGGAGGTTTAGCTCCAGTTGGAGGATATATAGCAGGTAAATCTGAATATGTAGAAAATGCTTCATATAGATTAACTGTTCCAGGACAAGGTAAAGAAGTAGGGCCATCACTTGGAGTAATTAAATCATTCTATCAAGGGTTATTTAGTGCACCACAAGTTGTCAATAGTAGTGTTAAAGGAGCTTTATTGGCATCTAAGATGTTTGAAAATCTAGGGTATGAAACAAATCCTAAGTCAACAGATAAGAGAAGTGATATTGTTCAAGCTATTAGATTTAAAAATGCAGAAAAAGTAATTGCATTCTGCCAAGGAATTCAAAAGGGTGCAGCAATAGATTCACATGTGCAGCCACAGCCATGGGATATGCCAGGTTATGACAGTGAGGTTATAATGGCTGCAGGAGCTTTTGTACAGGGTTCTTCTATAGAGCTTAGTGCAGATGCACCAATTAAAGAACCATATGATGTTTATCTTCAAGGTGGACTTAATTATAGTCATGCAAAACTTGGAATAATGATAGCATTACAAGAAATGATAAATAGAAATTTAATAACAATAAAAAAATAACCAACTACAGTATAGTAGTTGGTTATTTTTTTAAAGATCATTGCTATATTCTTTAGCAATACTAGGATTTATCCCAAATCCAGGAGTAACAGGCATGTATACCGTTTCTTTAAGTTCACTTTTAGTAGAGCATATACATAAATCATTCCCTATATCAAAACCAAATGCCTCAGTTATTTCATCAAGTGTTATAGCACCATTTTTTGCAGCTAAAGCAATTCCTTTATTAACATCTGTAATCTTTTTTTGATTCATAAGACTAACAACTTCCATTCCAATTTCATATAAACGATCCAAGTTATCTTCGCGAATTATTGCATCAGCTGCAGCTTCAGGGTTGCCTTCGTACTCTTTACAAATTTTTTTTACATCACACATTTCAAATCTCTCCTTTAAATTATTTTATGTACAAAAAAACACAGGGCATAGCTATGCCTGTGTTTAATATTCTAAATTATTATTAAATTTTTCAGTGTTTAAATTCATTGTTACCGCCCCTGATAAAAATTTAATGTACATATATAATCATAGAGTATTTTGACAATTTAGTCAATAGTAAAAACTAAAAAAATTACACTTTAAAATCTAAACCTGAATTATCTAAGTAATGATTAATAATATTTCTATCAATACCGCATCCTGCTTGAACAGCTACAGGTATAATTTCTTCAACAATAGGGCTATTTTCTGCTGAAGCAATAAGTTGATCTATTACGTCATAACCGAAAATTTCAATAGCTTCACTAGGTGTAATAGAGCCGTTTTTCAAAGCATTTTCAATGTCTTTTAACTCATCTTTAGTACTTGCTGAATTAGTAATAGCTTGTTCTTCATCTGAGTTCTCTAAAATCAAATCAACAACTTCATCATGATAATACTTATCAAGTTCAAATAGCATAGTATTATTAATAGCTGATGTGAAATTTAGATGTTCCTTTGGTTTTCCATTTTTCATTGTAATCTCTCCTTTAATTTTTTATACAAAAAAACACAGAGCGCAAAAGTCCCTGTGAATATTGTTGAATTTATTATTAAATTTTTCAGTATTTTGATACATTATTATCACCCCTGATAAATTTAATATCTCTATATATAATGATAGGGTATTATAAGAGTTAAGTCAATAAAAAAAGAGTAATTATTTATTACTCTTTAGTATTTTCTAAATAGTCCTGATACAGTTCCAAGTATTTCTAAATCTTTTACAATTATAGGATCTAAACTAGAGTTTTCAGGTTGTAATCTAAAATGATCTTGTTCTTTATAAAAAGTTTTAACAGTTGCTGAATCTTCTATTAAAGCAACAACAATTTCTCCATTTCTAGCGGTGTTTTGCTTATTAACTAATATTAAGTCACCATCGTATATTCCTGCTTCTATCATACTATCTCCACTAACTTTTAACATAAATACATCATTATTATTAGCATAATCGACTGGAATAGGGAAGTGATCTTCAACATTTTCAACTGCTAATATTGGTTCGCCAGCAGTTATTTTACCAACTACAGGAACATCTAAATACTCTTTAGAAAGTTCATTAGAGTAGAAGTTATCTTCAAGTATTTCAATAGCTCTTGTTTTAGAAGCACTTTTTCTAATATATCCTTTTTTTTCTAATCTCTCTAAATGTCCATGAACTGTAGAAGTAGATCTAAGTCCAACAGCTAAACAAATTTCTCTTACTGAAGGTGGATAACCTTTTGATTTAATCTCTGATTTAAGAAAATCAAGTATTTTCTGTTGTTTATCGCTTAAAGTTTCTTTCATTGTAATCCTCCTAAAATGTTTGTGTAATTATATCGTAATATTGTAATTCAACTGTAAGGATACTGTAATTACTTATTTATTAACATTTGCCGATATATAATATAAGATGATTATAACATAAAAAAAAGATTAATCAAACAATTGTTCGAAAAAACTTGACAAAGAACAAATGTTTGGTAAAATATAATTACAAACAAACGTTCGAGGGAGGTATCAAAATGAAATACAAAATCACAAACATTAAAAGATTTATAGTTTTTTGTACAATGGCATTTGTATTGCTTATACATAATGTTGGATTAGAGTTAAATACATTAACTGAACCAACTATAACTCAATATAAATCAATAACTGTAGAATCAGGAGATACTCTTTCTACAATAGCGAATAGATATAATTATACTAATGAAGACATTGATAATATTGTGAAAGAGATAAAAACATTTAATAAGTTAAAATCAAATAAGATATATGCTGGTGAAGATTTAATTGTACCCGTTAAAATATATAAAACTTCAGTAGCACAAAAATAGAACCTAACTTCTTTTAGGTTCTATTTTATTCTTCTCTTAACTTAACTGCATTTGCAGCTTTCCTTCTTATATCATCACTGATTTGAGCATAGTGTTTTTTAGTTGTATTAACATCTCTATGGCCAAGAACATCCGCTACAAGATAAATGTCTCCAGTAGCTCTATATAAGCTAGTACCATATGTACTTCTAAGTTTATGAGGTGAGATGTTTTTTAGGCTTGTAACAAGCTTAGAGTACTTCTTAACTATGTTTTGAACAGCTCTAGTAGTTAACCTTTTTCCCTGCAGAGACAAGAATAGGGCTTCAGCCTCAATTACTTTTGAATGTGATGATCTATTATCTAAATAATTTAAGATTGAATCTTTAACTTCGTTTCCAAAGTATACAACAGATTCACTTCCACCTTTACGAGTTATTTTTATCCCATTAATTTTAAAGTCTATATCAGTTACATTTATTCCTACACATTCAGATACACGAATACCTGTACCAAGTAGGGTAGTGACAAGTGCTAAGTCTCTTAACTTTGTTTTTTCATGAAACTTAAGCTGTGCGTCCGTTAAGCCTCTGCCAGTTTCTACTATATCGAGAAGATTTGCAACTTCATCAGCCTCAAGCCTAACTATATTTTTATCATGAATTTTAGGCATATTTATAAGTTCAGAAGGGTTCTTCTCAATTTTTCTTTTCTTATAAAAATATCTGTATAGTGTTCTTATAGCAGACAATTTTCTTAGCTTTCCTTTTTCGTCATTTTCATGTTCTATATAGTTTCCAGTCTTTTTATCTAATCTCCTATAGTAATTTAAATATTCACTATATCTTTCTATATCTTCTGGAGATATATTTTCTAAGTCTTTTAATGTTAGTGTTTCAAGTGTTTTCTTTTTATACTTATATTCAAGAATATAATCAAAGAATATTCTAAGATCATATCCATATGCAATTCTTGTTCTAGGTGCGGTATTATTTTCAATACCTAAAAAGAACTCAAAACAAAACTCTGGAAGAGTAGATATAATCTCTCTAAGTCTTATTAAATTATTATGTTTTTCTTTATCATGATACGATCTATTTGCCATTTATATCACTCCTATGTATAATATTATATGTTGATTATAAGCTATTTGCAATTTTTCAGAAAATTAAGTATAATTAATGTTAGTTTATAAAATATAGAGGTGAAGATATGTTTGATAATGAAATAAAGAATGCTTTAAATAGAAGTGAAACAGCTATAAACGTAGTTGAAATTAAGTCGATGTTAAATAAAATAAAATTAGAAGGTTTAAATATTGATATGAAAAAAACTTCTATTGTAGAATTAAACAAAATAGTAGGAATGATGAACAAAAATTTAAATTTAGTAGCAGATATTTTAGATTCTGATGTTAGATCTAAATTAATCAATTTGAAGATGGCTTATAAAATTTATGAAAACAAAAACAAAGTTGAGGGCAAATTAGAAACTGTTAAATTCGTTAAAGAAGAGCCTGGTATTAGAAAAACACTTGAAAAATTTAATGCTTCAAAAGAAGCTAATAATGCTGGAATATATAAGTATACAGCTGAAGTACTGAATGAAGATGATGATCTTTCAAAGGTTGTTTGGGAAGGTCAATATATAAAGAATAGAGATGGCGATTTAATGAATCCTACAGCAACTTTAATGATAACAGTTGCTGGTATTGAAAAAGGGATTTTTGTTGAATCAACAGACGACAAAGAACATTTTACAATACATAATGAAGGTACATTAATAAAACCAAATAGCACTGAAGTAAATTTTTTAGGTAAAGACCTTGAAAATTATAAGGAAGCTATAGAAATTTTTGATATTGCTAATCCTCATTTAGATAAAGAATTTATAAAAAATGCTATTGAAGGTAAGTTAGAAATAATTCAAGATAAAGATAACAGCTTGAGTAATATTAGCTAGAAAGGGAAGTTTATGAAAAGAAAATCATATATGAACGTAACATGGGTATTAATGATAATATTTTTTGTATTAAGTATAGTCAATATATATTTTGGTCTTTTAGGATTTATATGTATGTTTATGCCATTAATATTAGTATTTAAGGGTGAGGGAAAGATACATTGTTCTAAGTACTGTCCGAGAGGCTCATTCTTAGGAAAGATAATTGATAAGATATCAATTGGAAATACTAAGCCAAAATTTATGAATAGTATTTATTTTAAAGAAGGATTACTTGTTTTTATGTTTACATCATTTGGAATATCTCTATATTTTACAGATTTTGAACCTGAAAAGGTAGCTTTTGCAGTATTTAGACTATTATTCTCATCATCTATTTTAGCTGTTTTAATGGGAATAGTATATAAGCCTAGAACATGGTGTCAAGTTTGTCCTATGGGTAATTTAACTGGTAAAATACATAAGAAACGAAAAGGGTAAAAGCTTTTGAAAATTATTAAGAATAATATTAGAATATTTAAATAAAAGGGTTAACCTTTTATTTTTTTGGAAAATAATACTTTTATATGGCTTAGAGTTATACTATAATTAAAAATGACATAAAATAGGAGGCGGTAAAATGTTTAAATTAAAAACAGTAAAGGGGAAGCTAATGATAATGATATTAACAGCAATTATATTGCCTATTGTTATATCAGGATTTTTAGTTAGGAACGTAGTAAGCAAGGAAACAAAAGAATCTTTTATAGACAGCTCGAATAAAGAGATTGCGCAAGTAGATAATGCAATTAACTTATATTTTGAGTCTGTTTCAGAAAATGTTGAATTTATGGTTTCAAGTAAACTAATTAAGAGTGTTAATAATTCAATAAGTAACTATTTAAAACTAGAGAAAAAAGAAAAAATGAGTCCAAGTAAAAATGGTGGAATTGAGCAAGATATTTATGAGTACTATGATATTTTTGCAAAGTCACATACTAAAACAGCATATGCTTATTTAGGAACAATAGATGGCGGATATATACAATGGCCAGAGACATCAATTGATGCAGGTTATGATCCTAGAGAGAGGCCTTGGTATAAACTGGGTATAGAAAACAGTGGCAAAATATCTAGAACAAAGCCTTATTACTATGAGGCAGGGGACACAGTTCAAGTCAGTACAGTAAAAACAATAAAGTCAGATAAGGGTGAAGTTTTAGGGGTTCAAGGGATTGATGTTAGCTTAAAGGGTTTAACTGAGATGATTAAAGGAATAACAATTGGTAAAAATGGATATGTTATTTTGATTGATGATGATGGAACTATACTAGCACATCCTAAAAATTCAGACATGAATTTTAAAAATATTAACGATTTAAAAATAAAAGAATTTGAAGGTATTTTAGAAATTAAGAATGACTCTAGAGAGATTAATATAGATGGAGAAAAATATTTAGCTAATATATACACTTCACCTAATAGTAATTGGAAGTTTATAGCACTAGTAGAGTACAGTGAAGTGGTTTCAGTAACAGAAACTATAACAGAATTTTTAATAATGTTATTAGTTATCTTAATTGCAATAGGTGCAGTTGCTGCTAACTTTGCATCATTAGAGTTTACAAGACCTATTGTTGATTCAGTAGATGTCTTAAAATCAATTGCTATGGGAGATTTTACAAAAAAGGTATCTAAAAAGTCATTACTAAAAGAAGATGAAATTGGAATTTTGGCAGCAAGCCTTGATTCAATGTCGATAGAGCAAAGAAATATGATTAAAGGGATAGTGGATGAAGCAAATGATTTAAGCTCATCTTCTGAAGAATTGTCAGCTACAGTTGAAGAGATAACAGCTCAGACAGAATCAGTTAATACATCTACTCAAAATATAGCTGCAAGTATGGAAGAAAATAATGCAAGTATCGAAGAGGTTAATGCCTTAAGCCAAAAAATAGACGAATCAACAAGACAATTGCTTATAAGTGTTAAAGAAGGTAGTGAAAAAACTAGAGAAATAAAAACCAGAGCTATACAAATGAAGGACAATGCTGTAAGCTCAGAGGAAGTAGCAAAAGATATTTATGTATCTAAACAAAAAGAAATAATTACAGCAATTGAGAAAGGGAAAGTAGTTGCTAAAATTGAAGAGATGACAGGTGCAATCGCCCAAATTGCAGAGCAAACTAATTTGTTATCTTTAAATGCCTCAATTGAAGCTGCTAGAGCAGGAGAGCATGGAAAAGGATTTGCAGTTGTAGCAGATGAAGTTAGAAAGTTAGCAGAAGAGTCATCAGATACAGCAACTAAGATACAAAAGATAGTATTAGATGTAAAAGATGCTATGGAGAGTTTATCAGATGGATCTAAAGATATGCTTGGATTTATAGATGAAAAAGTTTTAAAGGATTATAAATCTTTAGTTGAAACTGGTAAGCAATATTTAGTTGATGCTGAAGACATCTCTAACTTAATGCAATCTTTTGAAGATAATACAAATAAGAATGCATTTTCAATTGAACAAATTGTAAAAACAATTGATGCAGTTTCAACAGCAGTAGAAACATCTACAATGGATGCACAAGTAATTTCAGAGAACTTAAGAGAAACAACACAAGCTATTGAAGAGGTAGCAAAGGTTTCTGAAGAGCAAGCTAAGCTGGCAGAAGAACTAACTACAAAAATGAGTAAATATAAATTAAACTAAAAATAAAACCAACCTAATGGCATATGCCGAAAGGTTGGTTTTTAATTATTTCCAATTATTAATTTTATTTCTAGTTATAGCTCCCATAAGTTTTGCATCTAGATGCTCATACTTATCTCTAAGCTCTGCTAAAAACTCTTTAGATTCTTCTCTTTTTGTTTCACCATTAGCAGGGCAAGGGCTCTTTAGAATAGGTAAGTTTTCTTTCTTTGAGAACCCAATAATATCATTTTCTTCTATATATATCATTGGTCTTATAGTAGTTAAATCCATTCTATCTAAATACATAACCGGAGCAAATGTATTAATTCTACCTTCATAGAATAAAGACATTAAGAATGTTTCTAAAACATCATCCTTATGATGACCAAGCGCTACTTTATTGCATCCAATACTTGTAACGAAATCATTAAATGCACCTTTACGCATTTTAGCACATAAAGAGCATGGATTTTTTTCTTTTCTTTCTTCAAAAACAACTTTACCAATTTCAGTTTCAACTATATGGTACTCAACACCTAAATCCTCACAGTATTTAGCAATACCCTTAAGGTCAAAATTGTCGAATCCAAGTGCAACAGTTACTGCCACAATTTCAAACTTTTTTGGATAAAATCTTTGTAGTTCTTTTAAAAATCTTATAAGGCAAAGGCTATCTTTACCACCTGATACTCCAATAGCAATTTTGTCACCATCTTCGATCATATTATATTCATCTATAGCTTTTCTAGTTAAGCTTAAAAATCTTTGTAATTTCATAAAATCTCCTTATTATTAAGTAATGCAACACCTATAAGTAATATGAAAAGTCCTATTATATTTAATGTAAAATCAATTATAAAATCAGGGCGTAGTAGAAGCACTAAAGTTAAAATTAATTTATATATATTAAATTGTTTAGTAATAATCATATTTATAATAATATTAAGTGCAATTAGTCTAAATACAAAAACAGGATAGAGTATTACAAAAGTTGCAATAAGCATATTGTTTAAGTATTTTAAAAGTATATTTGTATTTAACAAGTTGGTCTTCCGCAACATAATCAAATTATGTATGCTAAATATTATAGTTATAGTTGCTAATGAAATAATTACGACTTCTGTAAATTTTATAGGCGACATTATAAGGAATAACCCTAACAATATAAATAATATCCCCATAAAATTTTTATTTGGCGTAAAGTAAGTCATATTATCTACCTCCATTCAGTATTACGATTATAACATCTTTTAGAATTTAAAACAATTACAATCAATATACAATTGAATATGAATACAGCATTTGATATAATTAAATTAGGAAGAAACATAAGAAGGTGATAATATGACTGATTTTGTAAATCAAGTTACGTTCAACATTGTTATAGTAACTGTTGCAGGTATAATCTTAATCCCATTTTTAATTCATTTCTTATCTAGAATTGAATCAAAACTAGGATTGTTTATACTTATATTAATTGCGGCATTTTTCCTATTAACAAATGACAATTTTTTAAATTTCATAACTAGTTTAGGCTAATATTAAAAATTAAAGGAGTTATTAATCATGGATTTAAGTATTACTTTAGGACTACTACCAGCTGTTGTGCTTATATTTGGAGTTGTATTTATAATCGTAAGAACTTTAAAAGCTACATTTGGGAATTTAAACTTGGAGATATATATGTTATTTACTATTATAATATCTATCATAGTTATGTTTTATGACAACATTGCAGCATTTATAAATAGCTTGCCTCAAAAGTAGTGGCAAGTCTATTTTTTTATACAATTTAAAGGAAGAGGGTATATTAAAATGAGTATTAGAAAAGCAAACAAAAACGACGTTAAATCAATATTAGAAATAGAAAATAGAATAATGCTACTGGAAAATAAGGAAAACGGATTTTTCTATGGTGCATATAGTGAAGAAGATCTTAAAGAGGATATAGAATACATCTATGTATATGAAGACAAAAATTCAAAAGTTACTGGATACATCTGTATTGAAGACGAGATTTGCAGCAAGAATGTTGCTAAAAGTTTAATTGACTACTGTAAAGGTTATAAATATATAAGTGGGCTTGGTATTCATCCAGATCATTTTAGAAATGGCTATGCATTAGAACTTCTTAATTTTGCAAAAGAAAATTTCAAATGTGTTTCTGCAGTATATATAAATCCTGATATTAATGAAGTAAGTATAAAAGCTCATTTAAAAGCAGGATTTAAGATTATATCAGAAGTTGTTAAAGATGACGATGGCAAGACTCTTATAGGATTAACAAATAAATTAGTTTGATTTGTTCGTTAAAGATGCATTTTGCGAATAGTTGTTTTTGATTAACATTGCACACATTCCTACATTATATAATACAACTATCTAACCTATTTCTTTATTTTATATAAAACAAATAATTAATAAGCTTTTGTTATTAGATCATTTCTTAAGGTTTATGCAATTATTTGTTTTTTTGATTTTGTTTTTAATCATTTTTTGTAAAAAACTTATCTAACTTATATCTACCAGTTACAACCAATATGTGCAATTAAACACCAAAAAAACGGCTCATTTATTTGCGTTCTAAGCCGTTTTTATTTTTTTCTGATGTTATAACACCTTTAGATTTCTCGTTGTTATGCTATTATCCATAGATTTTTCCATTAACCTTAATTTTTCCATTTTTATCATATGATATTATATTAAGTTCATTTGATTTTATGTTTAATTGATTTACTTCATAGTCAACTAAGCTTATTTTATAATATTGTATATCATCATTTTCAGTTTTCAATTTAATTATTAACTCATTTTCTTTTTCATCAATTAATTCAGCACTAGTAAATTTAATATTAGAATCTATATCTAAAATTTCTTTTTTTAATTTATGATTTAAAATAACTTCTTTTTTATATGAACTAGTTTCATTTAAGCTAACGCTAGTTTTTACTAAGTCTTGATATCTATTTACAGCTAAATAGCAAATTAATATTGCTACTAAAGAAATTATTGTAAGTTTGTTTTGTTTCTTCATAACAATCACTCTTTCATTATTAAGTGTTTATATTATATAACCATTTGCTACTATATACCATTTCATTTTAGTTAACAATTGTTACATTTGTATTAAAAAAACGCCTATATAAGCGTTTTAGTAAAGATTCCCATTAACTGATACCCTTCCAGTTGCATCATACTCAACTACAGTGTCTTCATTATACTCTATATCATATAATTCATTAATAATTTTGTTTTCAAAATTAAAAGTGAAATATTTATTTGAAATTACTCCTATAAATTCATTTCTTTTCTCATCTAATATTTCCATAGGATATCTATTCCCTAAGCCAACATCTATAGTATAACTTTCATAAGATCCATCATCTAAATATAAAGTAAAGTCCGATTCTAAATTAATAATTCTGTTTCTATTGGGAACTATTATAATTGAATCAAAATTCTCAGAAACTATATAACTACTAAACGGACTGTATATTTTATCAGATATAGATTCATTTGTTTTATCATAAATATATAGCGATTTATCAATATAAGTGTTAGACACTAGATTTGCATACAATACTTCTTTTTTATTGTGTTTTACAATATTGTCAATCTTCCAGTATCCTTGGTTTAGCTTGGTAACAAATCCTTCTGAACCTTTAGCAACTTTTTTAGAACTTTGTATCTCTGTTTTTGAGAAGTATACTTTCCCCTCTTCTACAAAATATATACCTGGTTCTATATAGAATTTTTTCTTCAATAATTTCAATCTAGATAATGAAATAAAGTTCCCATTAAATTTATAATCATATTCTATATTATTATACTTAAGTTTGTTGAATTCAACATTACTAACAATACTGCGCTCTTCTAATTTTGATGTAACATTATAAGTCATTAAATTTTCTTTTTCTTCAGCATAATACTTAATGTTAAACATGCCATTTTCCAAAGAAATATCAACTAATTTACAGTCTTCATTAGGAGCTTTATAAACATATGTAATTTCATTTGTTACAGTGTCTATAAAATAGACTAAATCTCCAAAAGTAAATGCAATAGTGTTGTTAAAACTATCATGAATACCGGGTTCTATTACTTTTGGCAAATTATAACTTTGATCATTATCATTTTTAATTTTAAGTGTTTTATTGTTAGAGTGTGTTAAATTAACAGCAATCATTACTAGTGTAGTAATTGCTATTATACCTATTTTTTTATTCATTCTTATCACCTTTAGTATAAAATAATGTAGATTAAACTCATGGCTATAAGAGCTGAGCCTAAATATTCTAATTTAGTTTTAATCTTTTTATAAAAGAAAGTTTCTAACAGCACTATTAATATAACAGATGATGACGTTATAAGCTCATTTAAAGTTGCACTTGATAAACTTATTGCATATCCTCTAAAAACTGTTATAAGTGCTGTAAATATACCTATAAATATATAAGCTTTTATATTTCCTTTAAGTGGTGCTAAAACATTTGGTCTTTTATGCAAATATAATACTAAAAATTGAACCATATTATTAATTAGCATTATAACAACTATTGATGCCAAAGAATTTATAACAATATATTTTAAAATATAAGCTTGTCCCGCTCTAAAAATTGATGCAACTACTCCCATAAGTAATGCCTTATAGTTATCTGAGTGCCAATCTATACTTTGATGTTTTCCAATAAGATCTGTTGCAAGACAAAAACCATAAATAAAAATTGCAATTGCTACATATTTAAAGAAATCCAGTGTTATAAAACCAAAGCTTAAGTCTATAATTAAAACAAAAATCAGAGTTAATTTAGCAGTAGTATCTGCTATTAAAACATCCCCTTTATTAACTGCTGAAAATAATAAAAGAATCTTTATAAGTCCACATAATCCATATATTATGCAAGGTACTAATCCTGCTAACAATAGTTTGGGTTCAATAAAAACTAATGCTATAAGTATTGGCATGGTTATTAATAATTTTGTTACTAAATGGTTTTCAACTTCAATTTTTTCAAATAATTTTTTAGTTATTTCCATTTCTCCAATATACATAAGTACTGCAAGAAATGAAAACATTGCTCCGATTAAGTACATATTTCCTCCTAGTATTGTTTTATTCTAAAATTTGCAAAGTATCTTTTTGTTTAGTAACCATTATAATATTTCCAATTATTGCAATTATCATGGATGTAATTAATATTAATGATACTAAATTTGCATTTAAAGTTAATAATAATGGTAAAATCAGTAATTTAGATATTTTAATAGTTATATTCAGTATAGTTATAGCTTCTGTTTTAGATTCATTATAAAGATACTCATTTATTTTATAAGTATGTGATGCATTAGCAGCAGATTTAGCTATACCAAATACAGCAAAAAATACGTAAGTTAGATAAGGGTCTTTATATAATATAGCTAAAGTCATAAAAACAAGAAATATAATTCTAAAATACAGAGCTGATTTCATAATATAGTTCTTCATTACTAAATAAATAACAATTATATAACTAATCGAAATTGAAAGCTTTGCCACTCCTTTTAGCATTATAGCAGTCTCAATATTAGCTTCTCTCATGGCAATGACAATATATGAAAAAAATGCTACATTTTCAAAAAACTTAACTATAAATTGTATACAAAATGATTTGTTTTTAAAAAGATCACGAGATTTAATTACTTTACTTTTTTCATTTGAACTTTCATTGTCTCTAAGGCTTATTTTACTGATTATAATACAATTTAATAATATAAAAAAAATTGCAATTCCACTTATTAAAAATTTTGTATTGGCAAAAGTTGAAAGCCAAGAATTTGCAAAAATTCCAAGAGCAAAAAGCACTTTAAACGTTGTAATTCTTATAATATCAACTGTTGGAAAATTTTTTTTGCTAATCGAATAATTAATAATCTGGTACGTATACATTGAATAAAATTCAAGAAGAAAAGTAACAATTATTAAAATTGCTAAATATGAATATATATTTTTCTCTACAAAAATAGAAAATACTAAGAAAATTGCACTTAGAATCAGAGTGTAGATACTAACTTTCTTTGGATTAAACTTGTACTTTAATATATGTATATTGAAGAAGTTAGCAAGTATTTCACTAAAGGCAAATACTGCAGTAAAGATTGCTAAATTCTTGTAATTCATTAGTTCTCTAGATATATCAATAATAGAATCTTCAAATGCTAACATTCCAAACGAAAAACCTATAAGCGACATAAGTACTATTAAAATTTTATTCATGTTTTCCCTCCAAACTCAATAAAATAATTTTACCATTAAATAATTATTATAACAATAAAAAAGTCACCCTAAGGTGACTAATATTAAAATTCTGCGCTACCAGTAGTTCTTGGGAATGGTATTACGTCTCTTATATTTTCCATACCTGTTAAATATCTAACAAGTCTAGCAAACCCTAATCCATATCCTGAATGCTTAACTGTACCAAATTTTCTAAGATCTAAGTACCACCAGTAATCTTCTTCATTTAATCCTAATTCTTTAATTCTAGATTCTAAGACATCTAGTCTCTCTTCCCTTTGACTTCCACCAATCATTTCTCCAATTCCTGGTGCTAAAAGGTCCATTGCTGCAACTGTCTTACTATCTTCATCAAGTCTCATATAGAAAGCTTTGATTTCTTTTGGATAGTTAGTAACAAACACTGGTCTTTTAAAATGCTCTTCAGCTAAGAATCTTTCATGTTCTGTTTGTAAATCAATACCCCACTCTACTGGATATTCAAATTCTTTTCCAGAAGCTTTTAATATTTCAATTGCTTCTGTATAAGTAACTCTTCCGAATTCACTATTTACAAGATTGTTTAATCTCTCAAGTAATGTTTTGTCAATGAACTTATTGAAGAACTCTAATTCTTCAGGAGCATTATCCATTACATACTTTGTAACATACTTAATCATTTCTTCTGCATTGTCCATATTACCTTCTAAATCACAGAATGACATCTCAGGTTCCATCATCCAGAACTCTGCAGCATGTCTTGGTGTATTTGAGTTTTCAGCTCTAAATGTAGGTCCAAAAGTATAAACATCTCTAAATGCATGACTGTATGTTTCAGCTGATAATTGCCCACTAACTGTTAAGTTAGTTTCTTTTTTAAAGAAGTCTTTAGAAACATCAACCTTACCATCTTCAGTTAAAGGAACATCCGTTAAATCTAGAGTTGTAAGTCTAAACATTTCTCCTGCGCCTTCACAGTCACTTCCTGTAATCATTGGAGTATGCACATGTACAAAATCTTTTTCGTTAAAAAACTTATGAATTGCATAAGCAGCTAAAGATCTAACTCTAAATACTGCTGAGAATGTATTACTTCTTGGTCTTAAGTGAGCAATTGTTCTTAAATACTCAAATGTATGTCTTTTCTTTTGTAATGGGTATGAGCTATCTGCGATACCTTCTACTATTACTTCTTTTGCTTGAATTTCAAAATCTTGTTTTGCATCTGGCGTTGCAACTAAAGTCCCAACTACAGTTACAGATGAGCTTATAGTAAGCTTTGATAAATCATCAAAATTTGCTAAATCTTCATTAAATACTACTTGTATATTTGAAAAGAAACTCCCATCATTTATTTCCATGAACCCAAATTTATTAGATGCTCTTACACTTCTAATCCAACCAGCAATGCTGATTTCTTGGTTTACATATTTACCATAATCCTTGTAAATACTTCTAACTGTTGTTAATTTCATCTTGTTACCTCCTAAAATTTTATAAATAAAAAACTCCTACTCCCTATATCATAGGGCGTAAGAGTATATACGCGGTACCACCTAAATTTATTACTTAATTTAATAGCTTTAACGGACTTACCCGTTTATTCCTACTACTACTTCAGAATAAATGCTCCTAGGTGTTACTTCATTATAAAACCACTACCAGGCTTACACTATCCCTAGCTCGCTTTAGCTTTAATTTATAATTACTATCCTAATCTCTGCTTTTAACAATTTATGTAATAATATAACAGAACTTATTAAATGTCAAATTATTTTTCAAAAGCTAAATTTTTATTAATATTTAAGTTAGCATCACTTTGCTTAATACTTTGTTCTTCTTTTTCAACATCTTCTTCATAAGGCATTGGATGAAAGTACTGATGAGCTTCTTCTCTAGAAATATTGTATTTTTCTATTACAGTTTTTCTATTATTATTACTTCCAGTTGCTAATAAATTAGCAAACTCAGTTGCTGAACCTGAACCTAATCCAATTATAAGTGGTTCCGTACTTTCTAGCCAACTTATATATTCAGGTGCAAACTTTGAAGCTAAACATCCTATTAATATTGAAGTTCCTACACCAATAAAAATCTTCTTATAATCCTTTGTTTCAGCTATTGAATAATCTTTTTCAAAATTATTTCTTGTTTCTTGATCCATATTTTCTATAATTGTTGTATCCATAAATATTTAACCCTTCCTAGCATTATTTTTAGTATAAAGCTAGTATAAGCTATAAATATTAATTGGCTATATAAAAAATATGTATATATAAATAACTATTATTAATTAAATATTACATATCTGTTTCAATATTTAAACTTTTCATACTAAATCCTGTATATCCATATATTATTGAAATTATAGGGTTTAATATATTTAAGAAACAATATGGTATATAGGTAAATGGTGCTAGACCTAAAGTTGTTATCATAAATGCACCACAAGTATTCCAAGGAATAAGTGGCGATGTTAAAGTAGCTGAATCCTCTAAAACTCTTGATAAATTTTTAGGATCTAAGTTATGATCTGCATAAGCATCTTTAAACATTCTACCTGGTATTACAATTGCAAGATATTGGTCTCCCGCTACCATATTCATAGCAATTGAAGTGAGTATGGTAGATAGAACTAAATTACCTGTATTAGTTGCAAATTTAAGAATCTTTTCTGCAACAGCTCTAAGCATTCCAGTTTTTTCCATAACTCCACCAAAAGTCATAGCACATAGTATTAAAGAAACGGTTCCCATCATGCTAGATAATCCACCTCTTATTAAAAGTTCATCTAAAATTGTAATATTTGTTACTGTAGTGTACCCACTATGAGCAGCATTAACAATATTGCCAATATCACTACCTTGGAATATAAATGCAAAAGCTCCACCAATAACTACACCTGAAAAAAGTCCAGGTATTGCAGGTATTCTTTTAATAACTATTAATATTACTAGTGCTGGTGCTAATAAAAGAATTGGAGATATATTAAAGTTTGATATTAATCCATTCAGTATAACATTTAAACTTTCGCTATTTATATCATTTCCAACATAATTAAATCCAATTACTCCAAATAATATAAGTGTTATTATATAACTTGGTACTGTTGTATATGCCATATGTCTTATATGATCAAATAAATTTGACCCAGCCATAGCTGGTGCAAGATTAGTTGTATCTGAAAGTGGTGACATCTTATCTCCGAAATAAGATCCAGATATTATAGCTCCACCTATTATTTCGATAGGTATTCCTAAGCTTGTACCTACTCCTATAAGAGCTATACCGACCGTTCCAACTGTTGTCCAAGAACTACCAGTTGCAAGTGAAACTATTGAGCATATTAAAACTGTTGCTATCAAAAATATATGTGGCGATAATATATTAAGTCCATAATATATCATCGTTGGAACTATTCCCGCTAAAATCCATGTACCTATTACCATCCCTATAATCATAAGTATTATAATAGCTGACATTGACATCTTTATAGTTTCAACTATCCCCTCTTCTATTTCAGACCATTTAAATTTTAATCTAAATATACCAATAAGAGTTGCAACCATAGCTGATGTAAATAGTGGTATATGTGGACTAACATCTAAAATCATAATAGCATATGTTAAACTTACTATTAAAAATATTATAGGAACTAATGCATCTAAAAATGTAGCTTTATTTTTATTATTCATAATACTTCCTCCAATAGATTATTCTTTTAACCATATAGCATAAGGCTCTACTAACTCAGCCACTAAAACTTCTACACCTTCATCATTTAAATTTTCATGCTTTATTGTTGCAAAAGATTTATTAACTCTAAACCTTAGGTGAGTATCAAGTGATTTGCCATCATTTTTACCGCCAACAACATTATAATTAGATATTGAAAAATTATTTAACTTTTTCAATCGCTTTGTTACAAATGAAAACTGGGCACCTTGTAATTGAACAGGACCATTAAATTTCTCATAATTAACACCATCTTCCGAATAATTATTAATAAAACCAATATCTGAATTATAAGTACTTTTAGTTTCAATAAGAATTAACTTAGGAACTATTCCTTTGTTAATGCTATTTTTGCAAAACTCTTGGACTTTTCTAGGGTGACAAAAAACTCCTGAATATCCCCAAAAATGAACACCATGTAAAGTTTCTTCATCCTTTTTTGTCGTTATTATCTCTGAAAGTGACATATCATTATGAGGTCCAACTTTCATAACAATTATATTTTTATATTTATCCATAACTACCTCCTATTAATGATGCTTTATGTGCTTTCTATGAAACTCAAAGTGACTATTAGCAACCATTACTGACGAAATAATAATAGCGCTTCCTATTGCTTGATTAATTGTTAATGTTTCGCCTAATAAAATCACGGCTAACAAAATTGAAAACAATGGTGAAGTTGAACTTATTATTCCAGTGTCAGAAGCACTTATTCTTTGTTGAGCCATACATTGAGTTACATATGATAAAGAATTAACTAAAAATGCTGATGTTAAAATTCCAATTAGAGAATAATTGGTTATAGAACTTATTGTACTTAACTCTCCTCTTGATACTACTGCTATTAAACCAAATATAGCAATCAAGCTTGATTGAACTATAGCTAATGCCATAGCATCTTCTTTATTAACATCTCTTTCTGTAAATACAATATATAATGAATAAAACAATGCTGATAATAGCACTAGAAGCACACTATAAGACATATTAAATCCTGATCCAGTATAATTAAGAATTACTAATCCAATAAAAGCCATTATTGCTGCAAATACATTTTTTAATGATAGCTTTTCTTTTAATATAAAATGTGCAATAAAAGGAATAAGCGGCACTTGTATAGCTCTATATGCACCTACTTCTGATGCTGGTAATTCTTTTAGCGCTAATGTAAACAAAGTTGAAGATATAAATGTGAATATTGCTAATAACAAGCTATCTTTAATTAGATCTCTATTTAAGTTTTTAAGATGATCCTTAAATATTATAATTAATATTATACTCCCAATACCATATCTTAAAAAGTTGTACATGTAAGGTGATGTTCCAGAAAGAGCCATTTTTGCAAATACAAAATTGCTCCCCCATATCATACATGTAAGTAACATTAAAGTTGTACCATTAAATATTTTTTTCATTTTATTCTCCCTTATCATTACGAAGTTTATTTAATATCTTTATAAAATATTCTGGTAAATCTATTTCAAATTTCATAAATTCTTCAGTTCTAGGATGTATAAATCCTAAAATTTTAGCATGTAAGCATTGTCCATTGGTCTTAAATGGTGCTTTTTTCTTAGGTCCATAAACTTCATCACCTATAAGTGGAACTTTTTTATCTGCCATGTGAACTCTTATTTGATGAGTTCTTCCCGTCTCAAGTGAAGCTGTAACATAAGTATATTCTCCAAATCGTTCTACTACACTTACATGAGTCGTAGCTTCTTTTCCTCTATGATAGTTTACAGCCATTTTCTTTCTATCATTAGGGTTTCTTCCTATTGGAGCTGAAATACTAATCTTATCCTCTTTTATATTATTGTGGCATATAGCATGGTATCTTCTAAGAATACTATGCTCTTTGAATTGCTCGCTTAAATGATTATGCGTAAAATCATTCTTCGCAACCACTAAAATTCCAGAAGTATCTTTATCTATTCTATGAACTATTCCTGGTCTTATTTCTCCATTAATTCCAGATAATTTTTCTTTACAGTGGTACATAATAGCATTAACCAAAGTTCCACTTTCATGCCCTGCTGCTGGATGTACAACCATTCTTTTTGGCTTATTAACAACTAATAAATCATCATCTTCAAAAAGTATATCTAAAGGTATATTTTCAGCTACTAACTCTACCTCTTTAGACTCAGGTATGCTTATACTAATTTCATCATTCATTTTTAACTTATAATTTGCTTTAACAGCATTTCCATTAACCAATATATCTCCAGATTTAAGAAGTTTTTGCACTCCTGCCCTAGACATTTCTGCTAACTTTTCTGAAAGGAAGCTGTCAATCCTTGTTGTTTCGTCTAATTCAAATTTAATTATCATTTTTTATCCTTTCATTTCTATAATAGTTTATTAAATATATTGCAAACCCTAAGCAAATATATACATCTGCAATATTAAAAACTGGGAAGTTAACAAATTTAAAATTCAGGAAATCAATTACGTATCCTAATCTTATTCTGTCGATTAAATTTCCAATAGCCCCTGCTAATATTACATAAACAGAATATGTAAACCAAAAATCGTTTTTATTCTGTATTGATTCATTAAAATATTTAAAAAGAACAAAAATACTTACAATTGTTACTAAAATAAAAAACCAAACTTGGTTCTCTAATATTCCAAATGCTGCACCCTTATTCTCTACATATCTTAAATCCACTATTGGATTAGTAGTATTAATCACCCTAATATTAGCTAATTTCATCACAGCTAATATTTTTGTATACTGATCTAATGCTATAAGTCCAATTACAAATACTATCTTTTTTAACATGTCCATCTCCTAAAAAAAGAAGGCAGAGATAATTCTGCCTTCTAATTAATTTTCTTCTACATTTACTTGGTTAGAATTGCTGATATTAAATCTTTCAATCATATCAAGTTGTGTTTGTAAAAATCTCTTGATTTCTATTTTTCTTGCTTCATAATCATCTTCTAATCTATTAATATCATCCTTTAATTTACTAAGTCTTAAGTTAGCCTCCATCTTAATGTTTTCAGCTTCTTTAAGAGCATTAGCCCTTGTATCTTCTGCAGCTTTTTCTGCAACCAATATAGAATTATTTAGAGTTTCTTTGATTTTATCGTATTCAGCAATAATTTCAGTTAAATTATCACATTTTTCTTTTAGATCTATATTATTTTTATATAAATCTTCATAATCAACCAATACTCTTTCCATAAAATTCTCTACATCATTTTTATTATATCCACCTAGAAGGCGTTTTTTAAAAACTTTTGATTCGATATCAAGTGGTGTTAACATAATCTAACCTCCAATTATTTAACCCAAGGTAAAATTATACCTCTAGTTCTTAACTCTTCTTTGATGTTACCAGCAATATCAACATTTTCAGGTGCAAATATAAAAATATTACCTGAAACTCTTTGAATAGTACCATCAAGAGCATAACAAGAACCGCTTAAGAAATCCATTATTTTTTGAGCGTTCTCTTTCTCAATTCCTTCTAAATTAACAACAACTGGCTTCTTTGACTTAATATGATCACAAACTTCTTTTGCATCATCATAAGTCTCAGGAGTTGTAACAATTACTTTCATTTGAGTAGTAGCGTGAATATTAACAACTTTTGAGCTAGCCTTAGGACTTGCTGTCCCTCTCATAACATCTTGTGTTGCCATTCTGCTGCTAGAATATCTGCTTTCTGTTGGTTGCTCCGATTGTTGAACATTACCTCCATCAGCTTCAAAAAAGTCATCATCATAAGCGCTTAACCCCATAGCATTCATAACTTTATCTAAAAAACCTGCCATTTAAAATCCTCCTAAAATCAATTTAAATTTATTATACATATATTATATTCTATTTGCAAACAATTTCCAAGATATTTTGCCTAATTTACATACTTTCCTTCAGAAATTTTACTTATATCATCAACATATTGATCATATAGTTTTATACTATAGAGTAAATTAGGTTTTGCAAGAACATAATCATCACGTTCTAACACAATATCAATTGCTTTAAATCTTGCAATATTAGTATTAATAACATATATACCACTAACATTTGCTACTTCATTTAAAACTACTGTATCCTCTATCGTTGCTCCTTTTTTCACCAAATAATCTCCTAATCTTAACTGACTACCAATAGAAGATATATATGAGTATCCTTCGTCAGAGTATACAATGTCAATTGGTGTAAATTCCGGTTCGTTTCCTATTTTCTTTAAAACTCCCCTTACTTTTGCTATTTTCACTATACAATCTGTAGGTATTTTTAATAATGTTTTCTTAACAACTGATTTTTTTGGTAATTTATATCCCTCATATGAGTTTTCTATTACCTCAAAATCAACCTTTCTAACATTTAAAAAGTTTTCAATTTTAGATACTAGTTTATAGTAAACTATTGATTTTTCACCATATTTTTTTATATCTAGTATTTGAGCCTTAACAGTTTCGTTTCTAACTCCAAATAATCTTAATTTCTTTGTTTGTCCAACACTAAATTTATCAATATCCTTATTGCTAACCAATCCTGCCAGATACCACTCAAAACCATCTACAATTTTAAAGGCATTGTCTCCAGCATTAATTCTAGAAAAATCTGAAACATCATTAGCAAATGATTTTTTAAAATCATCTAAATCAATGTTTGAAAGTGTATCTTTAGTATAAATATCTTCAAAACCATCTGTATAATAAGATAATACTCCACCAATAGGAGCTACTAAGCTTTCTGTATTAGCATCTATTTGGTTTAAGAAGTTTCTTCTTTTTTCAATATAATAACCAGTATTATCTGTTGATTCAGCTGACAATAAAGAAACTTTACCATATAAATAGTCATCCATGTTCTTTTTCAAAGCATATATTTCTTCAAAGTTATCTCCATAGAATGTTTTACCATAGTAATATTTAATTTTCTTATCAAATGAAGTATTAAGCTTCACTAAAGAATCTTTAAACAAGAAAAGATCTTTTCTCTGTGACTGAAATTTAAGTATTTCTGCATTAATCTCATTCAATCTTGAACGTTTAATATTATTTAAATTTTTATCTGATATAACTGCTATTAAATCATCTTTTTTTACTTTTTCATTGTCCTGGTAATTATATGAAGCATCACCAGAAGTGTTAGGTTTAACAGTAACCTCATTCCTTACTATAATACCTTCTGAATAAATAATATCTTCCATTTTAAGCATTGTAACTCTAAGTTTATTATTATTTGGATTCATAAATAATGAAACCGCTGTAATGCTTAAATATCCGATTATAAATAAAAATGTAAATAACATTAATAAAATATCATTTTTTTTCTTTTTCCATTTTTTAATTTGTTCTTTTCTTCTCTTTGTTCTAATATCATAAACTTTATTATTCATAGCTCACACTCACATAAAAAATATTTTATACACGAAATTTTCGAAAAAAATCATGCAGTAAGTCCCCATTGTCAAGAAAGGCCCAAAAGGTATTTCACTTTTAAGCTTTCCTTTTTTTGTTGCTAATAAATATATTGCATAAAATGTACCCGCAAAACTTGAAATAAACAAGACTAAAATTGCTTTTTCATATCCTAATAAAACTGCAATAACAGCAAGATATTTAGCATCTCCAAGTCCCATTCCTCCTCTGCTTATAACTATAAGCAAAAATATAATCATAAACCCTATTAATAGATTTATTACCATATACATAATTGGCATAAATGAATTATTAGCTATTGCTCTTGAAATTGATAACAATACCCCACATATTAAAGTAATGATAACAAGCTCATTGGGTATTAATTTTATTTCTTTATCAATGTAAGAAATAAATAAACTAGCTGTTAAAAATATAGAGTACATAATAAATTCAAATAAATCATTTGTAATATTTAATAGTAGCAAATGTAATACTAAATTCAAAAGATATATTCCTCTATATTTAAACACATTACCTTTGTTAAATAATTTATCATTATCTAAGAATATCTTTGTTACAAAAAAGCTAAAAATTGCAATTAATACAATATTTAATATATTAAACATATTTCCTCCCCAACAGTTTATATATCCATTTTATCACTTAAGTTGGTTTAGTCAATTAGTCCATCTAAAATTTCCACTTTAATATAACCATCTGTTACATTAACTTCTTTTATACATTGTTTTATTGCAGGTAATAATAAATCATTTTTTACTAAATCAGTATCTATTACATATACATCATTAGCACCTGTTCTTATTACATCCTTTAAATTACCTATTTCTTCATTACTTTTATTATCTATGATTTTAAGTCCAATTAAATCAGTTAAATAATATTCGTCCTCATTTAATTCTACCCCTAATTCTCTTGGAATAACCATTAGTTTTCCTTTTAATCTTTCTACTTTGTTTATGTCCTCATAATCTTTCAATGTTATAAGCACATTAGTTTTATGATATCTTATTTTTAAAATAAAATATTTTTCATCATCTATGTAAACATACTCAAGTTTTTCAAATTTTTGTTCATCATCTGATAAATTCATAACTTTAATCTCACCTTTTAATCCGTGAGTTCCAAGAATTTTACCAACCTCAAAAAATTCCATATGTAACCTCCTAAAATAAAACCCCTTTTAACAATAATTAAAAGGGGTAAAATTAATCAACTATTTCCAGCATAACTTTAGTTTCAGTCTTAGTAGCAGCTGATTTAAGAATAGTTCTTAAAGCATGAGCAATTTTACCTTGCTTACCTATAACTTTTCCCATATCTTC
The DNA here is from genome assembly GCA_025210555.1 of Clostridia bacterium. Taxonomy (GTDB): domain Bacteria; phylum Bacillota; class Clostridia; order Lachnospirales; family JAOARL01; genus JAOARL01. Next base: position 9,552 of record JAOARL010000005.1, on the reverse strand, counting down.
TTTATTAACACTTAGCTTGTAAGTGATCATATTTTCACTAGCTACTTCTTCAACTCTAACATCGTCAGGGTTAGAAACTAAAGACTTTGCCATAAATATTACTAATTCTTTCATACTATCACTCCTAATAGAGGATTATTTTATGATTCCTGATTTCTTAAGTAAAGCCTTAACTGTGTCAGAAGGTTGAGCACCATTCTCTAACCACTTGCTAGCTTTTTCCTCATCAATTTTGATTTCAGCTGGATCTGTTAAAGGATTGTAAGTTCCGATTTCTTCGATGAACTTTCCATCTCTTGGAGATCTAGCGTCAGCAACAACTACTCTATAGAAAGGTGTCTTCTTTGCACCCATTCTCTTAAGTCTGATTTTTACCATTGTATTGCACCTCCCTTTAAATTTAATTTATATTAAAAAGGTAATTTGAAATTTCCTTTTTTTGACATATTCATGAATTTCTTCATCATTTTTTTGCTTTCTTCGAATTGTTTAACTAATCTATTAACATCTTGAATTGGACGTCCACTACCTTTTGCAATCCTATTTTTCCTACTCGGATTTAATATAGCTGGATTTTCTCTTTCTTCTTCTGTCATAGACTTAATTATGGCTTCTATATGAGCCAATTCTTTTTCATCTATTTCAAGATCTTTTAATTTTCCTGCTCCTGGTATCATTTTAAGTAAACCTGTCATTGATCCCATTTTTTTAACTTGCTGCATTTGCTTTAAAAAATCATTGAAGTTAAATTCCATTTTTCTAAACTTTTCTTGCATAAGAGCTGCTTCTTCTTCATCAACAGCTTCTTTTGCTTTTTCAATAAGACTTAATACATCACCCATGCCAAGCATTCTAGATACTAGTCTGTCAGGCTTAAACTCTTCAAACTCATTTAGCTTTTCACCAGTACCTACAAATTTAATAGATTTGCCAGTAACATGCTTTATTGATAAAGCAGCACCACCTCTTGTATCTCCATCGAATTTAGTAAGTATAATACCATCTACTCCTAAAGCATCATTAAATGATTTAGACACATTTACTGCATCTTGTCCTATCATTGAATCTACTGTTAAAAGTATTTCATTTGGTCTTATCTCTTTCTTTATATTAACTAATTCTTCCATCAGATCTTCGTCTATATGAAGTCTTCCGGCAGTATCGATAATAACAACATCATTTCCTTCTTCTTTTGCCTTAGCTATCCCAGCCTTAGCTATATCAACTGGATTTTGTTTGTCTCCCATAGAAAACACAGGAATATCTAGTCCCTTACCAATAACCTCTAACTGCTTAATTGCAGCTGGTCTATATATATCACATGCAACCATTAGTGGTTTCTTATTTTTCTTTCTTAAATAACTAGCAAGCTTCCCTGCAGTTGTAGTTTTACCTGCCCCTTGAAGTCCTACTAGCATATATACAGTTGTTCCTTTAGAACTAAATGTAAGTTCTCCTTGAACACCTATTATATCTGTAAGTTCTTCTTGAACAATTTTTATAACTGTTTGAGATGGCGTTAAACTTTTCATTACTTCTTGTCCTATTGCTCTTTCAGTTACATTATTAATAAAAGTTTTAACAACTTTAAAATTAACATCAGCTTCAAGCAATGCGATTTTAACTTCTCTTAAAGCAGCTTTAACATCTTGTTCGTTTAACTTGCCTTTTTTCTTCAGTTTTGAAAAAGCACCTTGTAGTTTTTCTCCTAAACTTTCAAAAGCCATATGCCCTCCTCTATATAATAGAATTAATAATCTTTTCTATATCATTAATTTTACTATGCACATCTTTTGTATTAGTATTATCAATTTCCTTAGTGATATTAAGTATTTCTTTAATCTGTCTTTTTTGCTCACTAAACTTTTCAATTAATCCTAATTTCCCTTCAAAATTTTGAAGTTTATTCTCAGTTCTTTTAAGCAAATCACTTACAGCTTGTCTTGTTGTCCCATAATCATCAGCTATCTCTGTTAGTGAATAATCATTCAAGTAATATAATTCATATATTTCTTTTTGTTTTTCAGTTAAAAGCTCCCCGTAAAAATCAAACATTAAAGCTTTTTCTAACACATTCTTCATACGACACCTCTGTTAAGTATTTTTACTTTACTAAGCAATTATACAAATAAAAAAAACAAATGTCAAGTATTTTTCATTGACATTTGTAATATTTAATCATCCTCATTTAATTGTTTTAAAGTTGACATCTGCTGAACATCTTTATTAAATGTTATTACTGTACCTTCATCATCTCTTAATATACCTTGTTTATCTAATGTTTCCTCTCTGCTTAATTCATATGTTAATTTTATATTATCTAAACTTTCATTCAAAGCTTCATTGTACTGTGGAATTGCAATTTTATTCATATAACCATAACTTGTTTCAGCAACACCTAAACAACTTCTGTACTTAGAATATTTTTTTTGATCTTTTGCTTCTTCAGCTAACTTAGCACTTTCAGCAGCTACTTCAATTCTAGATTTTGCATTATTCATAGCATACTCTTTATTTTTTATAAGATCATCTAAATTATTATAATTATCATTTTGAAAATCATCTAAAGCACCATCATAAGTTAAAATTGTATGCTTTAATGAAAATCCAACGCCTCTTAAAATATCAACCACATACATTGCATCTTCTCTAGAATTTTTAAGAATCTGTTTAATAACAGGTACTTTATTAAAAAAACTTTCTTTACTTTTTTCAACAGTTTCTTCTATCATATTAGACTCCATTAATAATTCTTCTATTATATTTATAAATTTTCCATCCATTATTTTTACCTCCGTCTTTATATTTTTTCATACTCCCTTTGAACTAAAAGTGCATCTTCTTTTTCCTCTTTTTTAAACATTCCAATTGCATCAGCATGCATTCCAATAACTCTTGATCCCACCGTGTGCTTTTTATTCCAAGCACGAGCTTCTATTTCCATATTATCAAATAAATTATTTGTTGGTTTAGTTTCACTAGCATTCCTTTTGCAGTTACTATATTTATCAAGTTGGATAGACATTGCTTCTAAACGTTTACATCGTCTTTCTTTTTTTATGTAACTATGACAATATATTTGTTTTACTACCGGCAACCTTAGCAAAAAGTTATTGGCATAATTTCTTCTCATTTGCAAAAGATCAGCTCTTATTTCCATTGCTTTTTTAAACACTCCTGTACTCATACCTTACCTCTATTCGTTTATATACTAATTAATATATCAAAAAAAGAAGTTAAGTGTCAATATTTTCTGACAATTAACTTCTTTTATAATAACTATTCTTTTTCTATATATATACTTTGAGTTGGAAAAGCCATAGATAATTCAAGTTCTTCTACAAGTTTCATTATTTCAATATTTATATTTTCATTAACTATTAAATATTCATTGTAGTCAGTAGTTTTGGTAAAGAACTGAACTAAAACATCTAATGAACTAGAATTGAACTCTGTAAAGTTAACAACTATTCCTTCATCATGAATTCTATCATCTTCTTTTAACAATTCAATTAACTTATGCTTAAATTTCATTATTTGCTCTTTTGTAGAGTCATATGTAAAACCTAAAGTATATCTAGCTCTTCTTTTTTCTCTCTTAGACCAATTAGTTATTGGAATATTATTCATAAGTGAGTTTGGGACAACTATAAGACCTCTATCTAAAGTTCTTATTGAAGTACTTCTAAATCCAATTTCTTCAACAATACCTTCTGCATTTGAAGTTCTAATAAAATCTCCTATTTCAAAAGGCTTGCTAAGTATAATCATAACACTACCAAATAAGTTTGAAGCTGTATCTTGTGCGGCTAATGCAAAAGCTAATCCCCCAAGACCAAGACCAGTAAGTATAAATCCAACATCTTGCCATTCATTAATAATCATAAGCGTTCCTAGTACTAATACTAGCACTCTATATACATTTCTAAAAAATGGAACTAACATGTTATTAGCTACCATATTAGTTTTATTTAAACTAAAACTAAGTATATCTGTTACAACATCTGTTAGCTTATATGCTCCCCATACTACTGAATACATTCCTAATGTATTTAAAGCTTTAATTAGTATTCCCTTAATTTCTGGGCTTATTTCAAAAAAACTTAATATTACATAAACTAATATAACAAAAACTAAAAGTTCCGTTGGTTTTCTTATAGCTTTAAAAAATCTATCATCCAAATCTGTCTTTGTCTTACTTGCCATCTTACTAAAGACTTTAAATTTGATTGCTACTATAGGTCTTTTTAAAATGTATAAAAGTATTACTGCTCCTATTAATTTAAATGCTTCTAAATTGTTCCAAAAAATACTTTGAAAAAAATCTAAAACATCATATCCTAATATATTCACGGATACCCCCTCCTTTTTATAAAAGTATAATTTAATTTGTTAAATTTGTCTATTAAAACTATTTTCTATATGATATAATTATTAAAACTTAAATTATAAGGAGTTCGTGTATGGAAGAAAAAACTTATGCTCTTATAGAGAAAATGTACAATGAATTTACTGCTTTTAAAACAGATGTAACACAATCAATTGATTCAATCAAAACTGATGTGAGTGACGTAAATATAGCATTAAATCAATTAACATCAGAAGTTGAACATTCACTTAATAATAAAGTTAGAGTCTTATTTGATGCTAACGGAATGACACATGGACTATTAAATGATTTATCTACTAAAGTAGACACTATTTCAGGAAACTTAACTAATTTATCTTTTAAGGTAAATCATAATGAAAAAAACATTTTAGAATTATCAATGAAAAAAAATTAAGAACTCAAATGAGTTCTTTTTTTATGATAATATTTTAACCATTATATTTCGTATCTGTGGCCCGTCAAATTCTGTTAAAAATATCCCTTGCCAATTACCTAAAACTAATTCGCCCTCTCTTATTATAAGAGTTTGATCAAATCCCATTAGTGCTGCTTTTATGTTTGGTGGTGATGAAACCTCAAATGCTTTGTATAATTCTTCATTAGGAACTAAATGCTCAAGTGTTTTTATAAAATCAGTCTTTATATCTGGATTTGCATTTTGATTTATTGTCACACCACATGTAGTATGCGGAACAAAAACTGTACATAATCCTTCACGTATTCCACTCTTTTTTATCTGATCCCTTATTTTGTTAGTAATGTCAATAAACTCCATTTGATATCCTGAATGAATACTAAAATCATAAATCATTTCTATCACTCCCTTTTATATATTGTACACACAATATTGTATAAATTTCAAATTCATCTTTTTGTAACCACAATATATGCTAAAATATACTATACTAATAAGAAAAAGGAGACTTAAAATGAAAAAAATATTAGCACTTATAACATTAATTGTTATTACTAGGATATATTTAACAAACTCTATATCTTATATTTTCATTATTTGGAATATATTTTTAGCCCTAGTTCCGTATTTTATAATTATAAACATTAATGATTTACAATATATAAAAGATAGAATTTTACTAACTATTTTTATTATATTTTATCCGAATACTCCCTATCTTATTACGGATTTAATACACTTATGTAATTACAATTTTTATGATTCTAATATTTTGTCCTTTAAGTTCAACTCTAATGCTATGATATGGTTAGATTTCACACTCTTAGCCCTCACATCATTATTAGGGATATATTTGTCACTTATATTGATGAAAGCTTTTAAATCGCTATTTAATGAAAATATAATCAGCATATATATACTATCTCTACTTTCAGGAATAGCAATTTATATAGGACGATTCTTTAGATTTAATAGTTGGGATATTTTTATAAATCCATTTAAAATTATTATTGATTTTTTTACTTCTTTGAATGCTAATAACATTATACTGATTTTGTTGTTTTCAATACTAAATCTATCAATATATTTAACATTTGAATCAAAAAAAGACACTCTATAGTGCCTTGATTTTTTCACTTATTTTAATTCCTGTTTTAGAAATTGCAATTCCACCCTCTGCTGTTTCTCTAAGCGCACATGGCATACTCTTTCCAACTGAATTCATAGCTTTAACAACCTCATCAAAAGGTATAATGCTTTCAATTCCTGCCAAGGCAATATCAGCTGATATTAAAGCATTAGATATTCCTATTGCATTTCTTTTAAGACATGGTGATTCCACTAAACCTGCAACTGGATCGCAGACTAGTCCCATAAGATTTTTAAGACATATTGCTGCTGCATCAAATGCTTGTTTTAATGTTCCATTTTTCAAAACAACTGCTGCTGCAGAAGCCATTGCTGATGCTGATCCTATTTCAGCCTGGCAACCACCTTCTGCCCCTGATAAGGAAGCATTCTTTCCTATTATTATTCCTATTGCACTGGCCATAAACATAGCTCTTAATATTTCTTCATCACTATAATCAAACTTTTCCTTAAGCATAACTAAAACACCTGGCAATACACCACACGATCCTGCAGTTGGACATGCTACAATTTTACCCATAGATACATTTTTTTCCATTACTGAAAATCCATACATAATAGCTCTTAACGTAGATTTATCAGATAAAGTATCGTTATTATTTATATAACTATATAGTTTTTTTGTCTCTCCTCCAATAATCTTACCACTAGTTTTGTTTTCAAGTGAATATTTTGTACTTTCTTCCATTATTTTAAAACTTAATTCCATTTGAGAAAGTATCTCTTCTTCGGTTTTTCCAGACAACTCCTTCTCATATGCAATCATTACATCTTTTATGTCACTTTTTTCACATAAACTATATATATCTTTACTTCTAATAATTGTCATTTTATGCCTCCAATCTTTCAATATATCTTATACTATCTAATTTATTATTTGATATTAGCTCTATTATATTCTCACTTACGTTACTACTTGTTTCTATTATTAATATATTTTCATTTTCATCATCCTTATACATTTTCATATAGTCAATTTCTATATTTTTTTCGAAAAAGACTCTTGATATATTGTGTATTATTTCTTTGTTTTCACTATATCTTAGAATTAATGTATTATACTCACTATCAAAATCTACAAATATATTATCAATATTTATTATTTTTATCTTTCCTGCTCCAATAGATGAACCTATTACTGAGCAGACTTTTCCACTTATACTTTCCATTTCAATTTTAACTGTATTAGGATGAACTTCACCCAATTTTTTATTTGAATAACTAAATTCAATATTTTCTTCCTCAGCTATCTTATAAGCATCTTTTAATCTTTCATCATAGTGATTTATTCCTAATAGCCCTGCTAATATTGCTACTTTTGTTCCATGGCCATCACCAGTTTTTGCAAATGAACCATGAAGTATTATATTTACCTTTTTTAATTTGTCATCTAATATTTTACGAGCTAAATATCCAATTTTAGCAGCTCCAGCTGTATGAGAACTAGATGGACCTATCATAACGGGCCCTATAATATCAAATATACTATAATTTTCCATATCCTACTCCTTTTATGTTATTACTAGTATATATTAACATGTTAACAAGAAAAAATCAGCTTAATTAATAGCTGATTTAAAGTCTTTTTCTATTTTCATTTTTTCTGTTTCCATATCTAGACCTAGTTCAAATTCTAAATTATCTAAAAAACTTTTTAAAAATTCCATTCTGTCCTTATATAACCTTAGTCCTTCGTTTGTTTTAAATTCGTTATCTTTACCTGATAACTTGCTATAATATTTATAAATTCTTTTATATACATTTCTATATGTTGATTCTTCTGGATGATTAATATAGTCTGTTATCGAATCCATTATAACAAGAGTTGCTCCTAATTCATCTAAGTTATCTGCATCTATTAAAACTCTTGTTTCAATATCCATATCATCACCTGGAAGTTCCTTATAGCTATGCATTTTTACAGCATTTATTATTTTATTTCTTGTTTCTTCATTGCAAATTTCTTCTGTGCAAAAATAATTATTAGTTAAATATTCTTCAGCAATTCTTGCACTAACAAGTGCATGAGGAACCCCATCTTCCCAGCCTATATCATGAAACCATACTGCTGCTTCTATAACAGTAAAGTCTCCACCCTCAACAGCGTGAATCCTTCTAGCCCACTCTAATACTCTTTTTGTATGTTTATATCTATCTCTAAACCTTCTATAATCCCTCTTGTTTTTTAATGTTTCCATCTCGTTTTTTACAAAAGATCTTAATTTATTCACTCTAATCACCTTCTACTTTACATATTCCTGTTGCACATTCAACTCTATTTCTACCTTTATATTTAGCTAAATATAAAGCCCTATCTCCACATTCTAACAACCTATCTTCAGTTCCTTTTTTATTTATTTCTACAACCCCTATACTTACTGTCATTTTAAACTTAACTTTATTAGAAATCAAATTTAATTTTGCTATTTCTTTTCTTATTCTGTCAGCTGTATTTTTTGCATATTCTATAGGCGTATTAGTTAATATAATACTAAACTCTTCGCCGCCTAACCTCGCAAATATATCTTCTTCTCTAAGAATTTCATTAATTTTTTTAGAAAATCTTTTGAGGGCCCTATCTCCGGCCGCATGTCCATATGTATCATTTATATTTTTGAAATAATCAATATCCAAAATTAAAAGCGAACTTTTATCATCATATCTTTTAACCCTGCTTAATTCTTTTTTAAACAATTTCATAAAAGTTCTTCTATTATAAATACCTGTTAAACTGTCTGTAGAACTCAACCTATCTAGCAATTCATTTTTTTCTTTCAACTCTTTCATTAGCTCTACTAGAGATTGATTCATTATCTGAAGTCTTTGAATTCTTGTTAATCCATCTGCCTCATACATTTTATCTAACTCTTTTTTTAAATTACTATCCGTTTCACTTATTAATATTTTTACAAATTTAGTGTCACCATCTTTTTTTATATTTACCACTTCAGCCCTCATATTAGTTTTGAATTCTATGCTAAATAACCCTGCTAACTTACCACATAAAAATGGCATATTATATTTAATTTCTTTAGCTTCATATACATCCAGTTCCCACGGGTCTTTAACAACAAGCTCAAACTTATTATTATTAACTGTTTTAAAACTTTCAAACTCTCCCCAACCTGCGAAAAGTACTATATCTGACCAATGCTTAAGTTTTTCATCTAATGATTTTGCTGATTTAAATTTTATATGTTCAAAATAATCATCTTCGATATTTTTTGCTGATTCATATGCAGTGATTATAAAATAAAAATCCTCTCCCAGTGCTTTAATTCCTGGTGTTATCAAATTAATTAGAGAGCTTTTTTTCCAGAAACATACAGTTTCCTTATCATGAAATAAAAGTTTATTCTTATTTTTGTCAAACCTAAAGTGTCTTTCCATATAATCACCACCTTATCTATTTTAAATATATCATATAAAAAACTCATAATCAAAAATAAGAGGCTTAGCGATAGTGTAAAATAGTATTGGGATTGTAGCAATAAAAAAGAAACCTCGATATAATGAAGTCGACAAAAACAATCACTAGGAGGTTCCTCATGGACATTATAACACAAAACTACCAACAATTACTATCAAATATTATCAA
>JAOARL010000004.1 GCA_025210555.1 Clostridia bacterium | reverse complement strand
GTGTTATTACCTTCATCAGTTGCTTCTATTCTCATTACTACTGTATTCCCTACTACAAAGTTAGAATTTATACTTGCTGCCATCAGTATTTTACCTGTATCTACTTCTGTTACTCCAGAGCCTGTGCTTATACTTATAGCTCCTGTATCCAGTCCTCCAAATAAAAGTTTTACTTTTATATTTTGAACTGTTGTTGTGTCTTCTACTTTTATTTTCTCATGTATATATGAGTTAGGTGCAATCTTAATATTACTTCCTGATGTTTTTATTACTGGCAATACCTTATCTATCTTAGTTACGCTAACTACTTCTATTCTTTCATTTCCTACATTATCTCTTGCATATATAGTTATATCTTTATTCTCTCCAACTATTATATTTCCTCCTGAAAGAGCATTACCTACTGTTCCATTTACAAAGTCTCCTACTACTTTATTCCCTTCTTGCCAAAGAACAGTGTTTAAACCACTTTCTGTCTCAGTTGTAGTTACTGATAATGTTACATCACTATTTACATATGATACTGGATTACCTGTTACAGATATAGTTGGTGCATCTATATCTGTTCTATCAGGTAGTACACCTCCAACATAGTTTGCTATAATATAACTTTGTGAATAAGCATTTTTAGCTATTACTCTTATTGAATAATTGCTTATTCCATTATAGAAAGTTCCTACACTTGTTTTATATAACTGATTAGGATCATCTCTTAGATCAAGCCCTGACTTGTCATGTTTAAATACATCAACATTTCTTGTGTTATCTGCATATCCACTTACTACTGCTTCAGTTGGATATATTTTTTCAAGTCTTGTATCAAAAACTAAATTTGTTCCTACATCAAATGCTCTATAATTATTTCCATCATATACCATTACATCATAACTTGTTGCCCCATCAACAGATGGCCATGTTACTTTTATGTACCCTCTACCTACTGTCGACCAAGAAAGTCCTCCACTTGTTGCGCTAATATTTGGAACTCCTGGCACATACTTATATTCACTATAAGTTGTTTCTATGTTTTCACCATTTCTAGCATTTACTCTGTAATAATATGTTGTATATTTACTTGGAACTACTACATCTGCTGTAAGACTAGTAGACCAATCTCTTATTACCTGTAGATTTTCATTAAAGGTATCATTTGTTGCTCTTTCTACTTTATATTCTGTAGCTGCTGGATTTCCTTCAGAATTGATTGTAATCCTATGTTTAACACCTTCTGTTATACTTAAATCGCCACTTGATACATCTGCTACTGTTATACTTGGTTCATTGGCAAACGTATATTTAGAATCTAACGTCTTTTCTCTTACATTTCCTGCATTATCTATCACTCTTACTTTAAATGTATATTGATTATTAGGCTCAAGTCCTGTAATATCTTCAATATTATTTGATTTATATGGGATCCAGCTAGTTCCATTATAATAACTATATCTATTTGTTGGCAGTCCTGATAAGCTATCATTAACTGCTCCTACATTTATTCTTATACTATTAGTTCCTATAGTAGTTGGTGTAACTGTATAATCTAATGGCAAAGTTTTATCAATATCATAAATTCCACTTGTTAAAATACTAATATTACCTGCATTATCATATACTTCTATTTGAACTACATTATTCCCCTCACTTGTTAAGCTTATAGTTCCATTTATATCTCCATTTGTGTATGATGACCATGTTCCATATGTACTTCCACTATTATTACTTATTCTATATCTCCAGCTCTTTACTCCTGATCCTCCAGCATCGCTTGGTTTAAATACAACACTTATGTCACTTTTAGTCCACCCATTCGAATTAGGACTAAATCCCCCTCCTGGCAATGTTTTATCTATGTAGTAACTACCTGAATAAACCATGTTGGTATTTCCTGCATTATCTTCAACATATATTTTAATTTTTCTATGCCCATCTGCAGACATAGATGTTTTTCCAGAACTTACTTTATCTGCATACCAACTACCATACGTATTACCACCATCCATAGAGTAAGCTTCCTTATATAATTTAATTCCTGAGCCACCAATATCACTTGGTGTAAATCTTACATCAATATTTTGGTTAGTCCATCCAGATTTACTATCCGGAGAACAAACCACAGTTGGTTTTGTTTTATCTATATAATAATTTCCACTTGTTATAGTTTTTTTGTTTTCTGCATTATCATATACTTCAACTTGTATTTTATAAGTTCCCTGACTCGTTAAATTTATTGTTCCATTTGTATCTCCATTTGTGTATGATGACCATGCTCCATATGTACTTCCACCATTAGTACTAGTTCTATATCTCCAATTCTTTACTCCTGATCCACCTGTGTCATTTGGATCAAATACAACGGCTACATTGTTTTTAGTCCAGCTACTTGAGTTAGGACTTAATATTCCACTTGGTGCAATTGCATCTGGTGGTCTTAGTTCTAAATTGTAACTTCTAATATAATAATCACTTCCTGATTTATAATAAAATGTTAAATCACCATTTTCTTTAAGATTCATTCTATAACTAGATCCATTTAATCTACTCTTAAGACCTCCTGTAACTATTTTTGAATATTCAAATTCCCAAGTATCACCATCTTTCTTATATATATTTAATTTTTCAGTATCTTTATTATATGTAACAAATCTTTTATCTTTTGCTATATATCCTAAGTAACTTGTTCCCATATCTGGAAATTTATCTCTATCAATAATAACTGCATAATCATAGCCAAAACTATCTGGCGTCGCAACTGGTGGTCCATACTTCAATACTGTAGACGGCTCTGTGTCAATAACTTTTTCTTTTAGCTTATTTAAGTCAAGATCATATAATGTATAAGTATATTTGTTATTACCACTATATGTATTATGATCAACTGACATTATTTTATTATCAATTCTTTGTGCCTTAATGTTAAATCTTGAAACTATTTTACTTGTATAGTAGTCTATACATCCCCACTCTGGATTGTCATAATAATAAATTCTACCTAAATTTCTTATTTTAGTAGCACCGTATTCATAATCTGTAGAGCCTTTTCTACCATCATCTAAGTCATATCTATATATATAAGCTTTGTGCATTGCATCATCTAATATAGCTATAGTATCACCATATAATGAAATTTTTGATTTTTGATTTCCATTTACGTTCAAAGCTTCCCAATATCCAAAACTTTCCTTCTCCCATTGAAACTTCAAATCTTTATCTACCTTATAAAACCCTAAATGATATTTTTCATACTCACCAAATTTATATGTTATTAAATATCCTCCATCATCTGATGGATAAACATGAAATAATGTTCTATCAGTCAAATTTATTTTATGACTTACTCTAGCATTACCAAAAGCAGCATTTGAAGTTATATTTAAACTTAAAAACATTATAAACATTAATGTCATTATTTTATACTTTATTTTATTCATAAATACCTCCTATATTTATATACTACTCTTATTAAACTATCATGTCTATAATCTTATTAAATAAAAAACATTAAATTTTCCTAAATTTTTCAAAAAAAGTAAAAGCGATTAAATCGCTTTTACTATATCTATAAAGTCTTTCTTAAGTGCTGCTCCACCTACTAATGCTCCATCTATGTTAGGCATAGATAATATTTCTTTAGCATTAGCTGGCTTAACACTTCCACCATATTGAATTCTAACTGTGCTTGCTGTATCAGTATTGTAAAGTTTTTCAATAAGATTTCTTATTTCTTTACACATATCTTCAGCTTGCTCAGATGTTGCTGTTTCACCTGTTCCAATAGCCCATATCGGTTCATAAGCTATTACCATATTCTTAACTTGTTCATCTTTAACTTCTACAAGACATTTCTCGATTTGCTCACTAACAAAAGAAACTTCTTTTCCAGATTTTCTTACTTCTAGTGACTCTCCAACACAAAGAATTGGAGTTATTTCTGTTTCAAATGCCTTAACTACTTTTTTATTAATTAATTCGTTTGATTCTCCAAAAATATTTCTTCTTTCAGAATGCCCAAGTATTACATAATTGACACCTAAATCTTTAAGCATTAGTGGTGATGTCTCACCTGTAAATGCTCCACTTTCTTCAAAATACATATTTTGAGCACCAATTTTAATATCAGTACCTTTAAGTTCTTCTTTAACCGAACTTACTACTAAAGTAGATGGACAGAATACAACTTCTGCTTCTGCTCCATTAAGTTCTTCTTTAAGTTCACTTACTAATACCTTAGCTTCTGTTATAGTCTTATTCATTTTCCAGTTTCCAGCTATTATCATTTGTCTCATTAAGCTTCACCCACTGTCTTAAATTCAAATTTATTTATTAATTCTACAATTTCTTTTTCCTTGTCATCACTCTCTGAAATAGTATCAATTCTTATAAGAGTGTTATCTATCTTAGCTGAATAAAAGTTTTGAATAACTTTAGTTTCTTTATGATTCATAAGATAACTAATAGCTTTAAATTCTTCCTCTGCAATTTTAACATCTTTTATATTTCTTGATATCTTATAAGTACTAGGTTCTACTTTATTTTTCACCATAGTACCTACTATTTGATTTTTAAGAGTTTTGATAACTTCCTCAGATGTAGTTTCACTATCTTCAGCAAGTCTATCAATGAATATCTTAACTGTATTTTTACCGTTAACTAACTTAACTGTTTTTTTATTTACTGTTATCTCTTTCCAATCGTCTGGAATTTGATATTTAACAGTTACTTTAGTATCTTTCGCTTCTTCTTTAGCACAACCAGCAAAAACTGAAGCTAAAAGCACAAGCATAATTCCTATTTTTTTAAACATTTATATCTATCTCCTTACTTATCTGCAATAACACTTATTCCTGGAAGTTCTTTTCCTTCTAAAAACTCAAGTGAAGCTCCTCCACCAGTTGAAATATGTGTCATTTTATCTCCATATCCTAAATTGTTAACTGCAGCTGCAGAGTCTCCCCCACCAATAATAGTTACTGCATCAATTTCAGAAAGTTTTTTAGCTATAGCTAATGTACCTTTTGCAAAGTTTTCAAATTCGAAAACTCCAAGTGGTCCATTCCATACAACAGTCTTAGCACCTGTTAAGGCTTTTTCAAATATTTCTACTGTCTTTGGCCCTATATCTAATCCTTCCCACTCAGGATCAATTTCACCTTTATCAAAAATTCTTACCTCTGTATCATTACTAAATTCTTGTGCGCAAACATTATCAACTGGAAGTAATAACTTAACCCCATTATCCTCAGCCTTTGTTAACATCTCTTTAGCAAATTCTACTTTATCTTCTTCAAGAAGTGATTTTCCTATCTCATGACCTTGTGCCTTTAGGAATGTATAAGCCATTCCTCCACCTATAATTAAAGTATCTACTTTTGATAGTAAATTATCAATTACATTTATCTTATCTGAAACTTTAGCTCCACCAAGAATTGCTACAAAAGGTCTATTAGGCTCTTCCACTGCATTACCTATAAATTTAATTTCTTTTTCAATTAAATATCCTACTGCTGTTTCTTCTTTTAACTCTGCTACTCCTACATTTGAACAGTGAGCTCTATGAGCTGTACCAAATGCATCGTTAACAAATATATCACAAATATCTGCAAGTTCTTCACTAAATAACTTTCCGTTCTTTGTTTCTTCTTCTCTATATCTAGTATTTTGAAGAAGCATAATATCTCCATCTTGCATTTCATCAATTGCATCTAGTGTTCCATCTGATACTACATAATCATCATCTGAGAATAATACTTCTTTACCCAGAAGCGTTGCAAGTCTTCTTCCGACAACCTCAAGTGATAATTCTTTTATTGCTTCCCCTTTTGGTTTCCCTAAATGAGAACATATAATTAATCTAGCTCCATCTTCATTTAACTTTTTAATAGTTGGAAGTGCAGCTACTATTCTATTTTCATCTGTGATTTTTCCCTCTCTCACTGGTACATTAAAATCACATCTTAATAATACATATTTACCGTTTACTTTTAAATCATCTATTGTTTTTTTATTCATTATTATTTTCGCTCCTCTAAATATAAAGCTTGACTAAGTCAAGCTTTAATAAATTACTTATTTGAAATGTATTCTGCTAAATCGACAATTCTGTTTGAGTATCCCCACTCATTGTCATACCAAGAAACAACTTTAACCATGTTTCCATCAATAACTTTTGTTGATAAACTATCAAAAATTGAAGATCTAGAATCTTTTCTATAATCAATTGATACTAGTGGTTCGTCACTATATCCTAATACTTTTTCATCTGCTGCTTTTTTAAGCGCTTCGTTTACCATTTCAACTGTTACTTCTTTAGAAGTTTCAATTGTTAAATCTACAACTGATACAGTTGGTGTTGGAACTCTCATAGCAAATCCATCAAGTTTACCAGCAAGTTCTGGAATAACCTTACCAACAGCAATAGCTGCTCCTGTAGTTGTAGGTATTATAGATTCTGCTGCTGCTCTTGCTCTTCTTAAATCACTATGTGGTCCATCTAAAATCTTTTGGTCATTTGTATATGAATGTATTGTATTCATAAGACCTTTTACAATTCCAAACTCATCATTTAAAACCTTAGCAACTGGTGCAAGGCAGTTAGTTGTACAAGAAGCATTATCTAATACGAAATCAACTTCTGGGTCATAAGTATTTTCATTAACACCCATAACAATTGATTTAGTTCCTTTTCCTGGTGCTGAGATTATTACTCTCTTAGCTCCTGCAGTAATGTGCTTTTCAGCATCTTCTTTCTTTCTAAAGAACCCTGTACACTCAAGAACTATATCAACATTGTTCTCTGCCCATGGTAATTCTTCAGGATTTCTAATAGCAGATACTTTTACTTCTTTTCCATTAACTACTATTGAATTTTCTTTTGCTTCTATATCAGCATTAAACTTTCCAAAACATGAATCATATTTTAAAAGGTGTGCTAATGTTTTTGTATCTGTTAAATCATTAATTGCAACTACATCCATTCCTCTTTCCATTGCAATTTTAAATGCGTTACGTCCTATACGTCCAAAACCGTTAATTGCTATTTTTGCCATCTTGTTTCCCCCTAAATAAAAAATAAAATAGATGATAACTCATCTATTTCATTTTATACAATTTTACTATAAAATTCAAGGAATTCTTCCTATTATAGCTACTTTTAAATATATTGTAACTCTTATGATACTTCTGGAATATCTTTTTTCATTTCATCTTCTTCCATTTTCTTTATCATTTCTGGAATTATCTCTATATCTTTAAGTAACATTTTATAACTATTTTGTGTAATTTTTCTTCTATACTCTTCTCTATCGTTAAGATCTTCATGACTCCCTCTTGAGTTATCCTCTGATTCTTCGTATTGCTCAAACGATACAATTGTATAATTTTCTCCATCTGCCATATCCTCTACGCTTACTTCTTTATTTTTATCTCCATTCACATAAACAACTTCTAAGTTTTCTAATACTTTCTCCTTCTCTTCTAACATATAGCCAAGTAGGGTTTTCTCATCTACACTTATAAACTCTAAATATGGATTTAGCCTACTATACAATTTTTTTGGATTAATTCCTGGTCTTTCTTTTACAACTCTTTGCATAATAAGTTTATCAACATCATCAATTCTATCAATATTATCTCTAAGCATATTTATATTTCCATTAAGTAGAAATTCACCTCTTACTGCTTCTATATTAACCTGTCTTTCTTCATAATCCTCAATATCAAAAACTATATCTTCTTCTGCCTTAGTATATCCAAAATTCTCTATCACTTTTTTAAAATCAAGGTCTTTCATTTCATCTTTTATTTCATTTAACAATTTAACTGTTGCATTTTCAAGCATTTGATAATTTCCGTAATCTCTAGCTTCACTAATTAATTTTTCAACCTTAGTATTTGGAAATCCTTCTATTTTCAAAAGCATTTCCTTCATTTCTTTATTTAACAAATCCTTTTCTGCTTTAGCCTTACTATATTTTTTTGCCCTATACTTTCCATTTCTCTTCCTCTTGTTATTTTCTTGTTCTCTTAATTCAACTTCTGGAAGTTCTGTTGTAATCATTGGAAAATATGATTTATTTAACCTATATAGTTCTCTTGTAAGTTCTCCATATATTGCTTCTTCTAAAAAGTCTGTTGTTTTATACACATTAGCCCTAAAAAATAAATTCATTTCATGTCCATCTTTATACCATTTTATATAAGAATGCCCATTACCTTTCATATTAATTCCCCCTTGGTTAACATTTATTATACTTCCATACCACCAAATGCAATTTCTTTTGCATTTAAATATGCATTAAATAATTCTCCTATTGTATTACCTGATTCATCAGTTAAGTCAGTTATTCCTATTTGAGATTCTCTCTCTCCAACTACATTTAATACTATTTCTCCTGTTTTTTCAAATCTATTCAAAAGTTCGCTAAATCGTTCCCTCTTGGTTTCTTTTAAAACACCACTCATATCTATATCATCAAAGTATAACTTACCATTTAAGCTCTTAGATATAGATGTCATATAATATTCTGCCACAAATCCTTCTTTACCATTTGCATGCCATCCTAAAGCTTCTGCACATATTCCAGCTCCACCTATGTTTTCGTTTGTTACCCCTTCTAAATATTCATTTGTATTTTCAATTATTAATTCTGGAAACAAATTCATATTTCCACCCCCGATATTTTTTCATAAAACTATTAACATTTTATCATGTTTTAAGTGTTTTTGCAAATTTTCTGACAATTTATCTTTTCCTTATTCTATGCTATACTTCTACTGATTGGAGGAAATAAAATGGCATTAGATGGAATTGTTGTTTCAGCAATAACTGCTGAACTTAAAAATAAAATAATTGGTGGTCGTATTGATAAAATATACCAACCATTTGAAAATGAAATTATATTTAATATTCGTACAGATGAAAATCTTAAACTTTTAGTTACTACTGATGGTAACTACCCTAGGCTTCATCTTACTGACGAAAAAAGGAAAAATCCTGAAGTAGCACCTAGTTTTTGTATGCTACTTAGAAAGCACTTATCAGGTGCTAAAATAATAAATATCACCCAACCTAACTTTGAAAGAATAGTTGAAATACACGTAGAGACAAAAAATGAATTAGGCGATTTAGTTAAGTTGAGAATAATTACAGAAATAATGGGTAAGCATAGTAACTTAATAATAGTAAATGAAGAAAATAAAATTTTAGATTCTTTAAAGAGAATATCATTTACTAAAAGCTCTGTTAGAGAAATTTTACCGGGAAAGATTTATTCTTATCCACCTTCTCAAAACAAACTAAATCCTATTGAGACTGACTACAAGTCATTATATGGCTACATATATGATCAAGTAGAATTAAATCTATCTGAGAGTATTTATAAATCACTTACAGGATTTAGCCCTATTATAAGTAATAATATTTGTGACTCTCTTAATTTAAAAAGAGATAGCTTGTTTAAAGTATTAGATATTGATAAAAAAGAGAAATTCATTAATGAAATACTGGGATATATAACTAGAATTAAAGAAAACGATTTTAATTACATTATTACTAAGGATGAAAAAGGTAATTA
This sequence comes from Clostridia bacterium, assembly GCA_025210555.1. GTDB lineage: Bacteria > Bacillota > Clostridia > Lachnospirales > JAOARL01 > JAOARL01. The sequence continues at coordinate 16,876 of JAOARL010000004.1, read as the reverse complement.
TCTAGATTTCTTACCATTTAAATTTAATAACCAGTATTTTACAGAATTTAATTCTATATCAGAGCTTATGGATAAATATTATTCTGAAAAAGATATCCAAAATAAATTAAAGCAAGTTTCTAGTGATACTTTCAATATAATAAAACACCTTGTAGCAAGAACTAGAAAAAAATTAAATATATATAAAAAAGATTTAGATCAAACTAAAAATATGGATAATTACAAAATTAAAGGAGAACTTATAACAGCAAATATTCATGCACTTCAAAAAGGTATGGACAAGCTTGTAACTCTTAATTATTATGATGAACTTGCAAAAGACATAACAATTAATTTGGATGTTAACCTATCTCCTTCTGAAAACGCTCAAAAGTATTTTGCTAAATATAACAAAATGAAAAGAGCTAAAGAAAAAATGCTTCCTCTAATAGCGGAAACATCTAGTGAACTATTATATCTAGAATCTCTTCTATACTCTATAGAATCTGCTTCTACAGTTGAAGAGCTTAATGATATAAAAGAAGAATTAATTTTAGAAGGATATGTTAAAAATCGCAGCAAAGGTAAAAAGAAAAAAAGTAATAGTATATCAAAACCAGAACACTATATCTCTTCAGATGGGACAGATATATATGTAGGTAAAAATAACAAACAAAACGATGAGCTTACACTTAAATTTGCTGGCTCTTATGATATATGGCTACATACTAAAGATATACCTGGATCTCATGTAATCATAAGAAGTGACAATCCTTCTGATGAAACATTATTAGAAGCTGCTAATCTTGCAGCTTACAATAGTAAAGCTAAAGAATCTAGTAAGGTTCCAGTAGATTATACTCATAGAAAATATGTAAAAAAACCTAATGGAGCAAAACCTGGAATGGTTATTTATACAGATAATAAAACAATATATGTAACACCTAATAAAAATGATATAGACAATTTAACAAAAAAATAGATGCATTTTGGCATCTATTTTACTTTGTATGCATCCTTATACACTTCTTTAATTTTTTTAATATCTCCCTCATATAATACCCATTCATATGCTGGCAAATTTAATGCACTTGCTACTTTTTTAGATAATTTCATATTGTATCCAAGTGGTAACAAACTAGATATTTGCATTATAACAGGCAAATATAATTTGCTAACACCCGTCATAATTTTAGATAAAGCATTCATATTATATTCCCTTAAATATACATATCGCTCAAACGAATATGCTGCATCAAAATCTTGCTCATACTTTGAAATTTGTTTGCCATCCTCATAAATATATAAAGCCCATCCATGATCTTCTGCAAAAACATTAAAAATTAATGTCCCACTGCTATTTTCTACTATTTTATCATTTGGTAAATGTATATTCTCTGGTTCCTCTGATATTGCAAAGCTTAACCACAAATTATTCTTTTCAATAATAACTCCATCTAATCCACTTTTTAAAATCATTTCTTCTACTTCTTTTATATTTTTAGTTCTCATATGATAAGTAACACTAAATTCACTCATAAAATCCCACTTCCTTATAAATATTTCATAGTCTAAATATATCATTCAAAATATGAATATTCAAGAAACAAAATAGATACCTCTTGGCATCTATTTTACGTTTATATTAAAACTATATGGTTTGGCATCTTTAAGATTTCCAGCAGTTTTAACTTGTACTGTGTACTCTCCTTTTTCTAAATCTAAACCTTTAATACTTCTTTCTACACTATCTCCTATATTTAGCCTTTCATTTCCTAAAGTCATATTAAACATGTTTTCTTTCAAATAATTATATACTTCTTCTTCACCTTTTTTTATAACAATATCAAATCTAGCTCCTGATGTATATTCAATATTTAAATCTTTAACATTACTAAACATTTTTACTTTTAACTCTTTGTTTTCTTTACTATAATCTACAGAATATGACACCTCATCCATAAGTGTGTCTACAAATATTTTATATTCAATAGTTTCTATTGGCTCTACATCTTTTTCCCATGATCTTTTATATTCAAATTTTATAGTAGCTATTCCTTTTTTATTAGCTTTTAATAAGAAATGATGCTTACCTGGTGCTCCCATCATCTTACTATTGTTAGTTATATATTCATCCTTCTCCACTGAAACTATACCTTCATCACTTGACTTTATTTCCCATCCATATCCAGTAGTCGCATTTCCTTCTAAAACAACTCCTAAATATCTATTTTCTTGTAAGTTCCAATTTCCAGCTTCTTTTTTAGTTAATATTGATTGCTCTACTTCTTCAAAAACATCTTCATTTGATTTAGCTTTAGAACTTAACATTATACTCATATCTAAGTCTTTATCATACTCTGGCATTCCTTCTTTTCTAAAGCTAAACTTAATATTAGCTTCTCCTTCTTTTAATACTCTAAATCCATAATAATGGCTAACTTGATAGTCACCTTCTCCAACATATTCTAAAGTATCATTAGTTAATAATTCATGTTTCCATGTTGCATTTTCATCATTAGTTACTGCAACAACAAAAAATTCTCCAACTTCTGCCATTTTTATATTTCTTGATAATGGACTCATAATTTGTTTTGGAAACTCTCCTTCAAATAATCCTGAGATCATTTCCCTTTCATCAATTCCTATAAAAATTTCTTCCTCATTTTTAACTTTGTTAAGTTGATCTTCCACTTTAATATCTTTTGCATTTTCAAAATTTAATATTTCCTTTTTTTCAGCACCTGTGCATCCTACAACAAAACATACTCCTAATGCTAAAATCCCTAATCCATATTTATTCATAATAGTTCTCCTTTTCATTTTATCTTTTACTATTATTAAACGATGTATTTATGTATTTAGTTCCATTTTTTCCAGAAAATCTCTTAAAAACTTTTCAAATTTTTCATTATCACTTTGTTTTCTTTTCTTAGGTCCTTTTCCATATATACCTGCATTTCTCTTTTTCTTACTTATATGCCTTTCAAATAAAAGCCTTTGTATATTTTCTTTTGTATACTCATATCCATTTTGATGAATAGCATAACCTTTTTTTGACAAAACTAAATCTGCTAAGCCATAATCCTGCGTTATAACTACATCTCTTTCCTTCATACTATTAACTATCACTAAATCTACTGAATCTATACCTTTATCTACTGTAAAAACTTTTATGTCTTCATAACTAAGTTCATGCGACCTATCTATATACATTATTACTTCAAGATTAAAATCTTTAGCTACTTTTATTATTTCACTTTTAACTGGACATGCATCTGCATCTACTAATATTTTCATAATTATCTCCTTTTTATTATATTTTATCAAAACCATATATTATTTTAAAGTTCTTTCAGTATACTGAAAAAACTTGTATTTTTTGTGCTTTTTTACAAAAAAATAATGACTATAAAGTCATTACTCCTTCTAAACCTTGTATACTTTCATAGACAGCAACAACATCATCACTGCTCTTAACGTTTTTTCTAAGTGTTACAGATGTAAAGTTTCCTTTTGCTGAAACCTTTTCAGAAATTTCACCCTCTGTTCCAAGTCTTTCTTTTAAATCAGCTAAAACATCTTGTTTTGCTACAAACTTAAAGCAATATTTACATGGAAACTCATGATTATTATCAAGAAGCTCCTTAAATTTAGCCATATCAAATTTATTTTCCATTTTTCCACCTCATTTTTAAAATCTTTGTATATCTTATCAAATTTATATATCTTTTTCAAGCTTATCTACCAAGCCAATTAATCTCACCCTTTGTATCTCTAAAACACTGATTCTTAAGGAAATCATCTTCATATTTTTCAGAACACATCATTGGATGTCTTGATTTATATAAATTTCCACCTAATATGTGTTTTTCAGTTTTTATAGCTTCACTTCCCCATAAAAACCATTTAATATTTTTGTTTTCACTAGAAATATATTCAATAAGCTTAATTGAAAACTTTTCCCACAAATCTTTGTGACTTCCTGGCTTTCCAACTTCACAGGTAAAATACGTATTAAGTAATAGTACTCCTTGTTCTTCCCAATTTTTGAATAATTTATTAGGCTCTAATATATTAAACTTATTATTCACCATTAACTTTTTTATCTCACTATACTTGAGTAATTCATCATTATAACTTTTATATAATGCTCTAACTATATTTCTAAGTGATACTTGTCTAAATGGATCTTGCCATGAACTAAGTGTTCCTACCTCAAAACATCTTCCTGTAGCCACTCCTTCTTGTGGATACGGATCTTGCCCTAATATAACTACTTTAATATCACTTAAGTTCATTTCTAAAAACTTTAATATATTTTCTTTAGCTGGAGTATAGTTATCTCCTATGTGTGTTTCTATCACATTAAGCTCTCTTTTTATATCATCTGTCATAAATTTATTCCATGATTTATGATAATTACTATACAGCATAATCTTCCTCCAAAATCTTATCAAACTCGCTTGTATCTATTTTTTTCATACTTTTAAGGTATAATTTATCTGCTAAAGTTTCTTTATTATCATAATTACATTTATAATTTTTATAAATATCTATTAAATTTCTAACAATCTTATTAGCCGCTGTATCTTTAACATCTAATCCGTCACGGATATTCTTAAGCTCTTCATACCAGCTGATAAAGAACTCATTTTTTATATTATTATTAACTTCTATCCATTCAATCATATAGTCTATATATTTTTCACCATCAAGTTGTTCAAATACATAACCTTGTATTATCATATCTAATCTATCTGCATCTTTTACAAGACTTCCTTCGATATTTTTTCTAGCTTCAAACTCTTTCCAAAGCTTTAATTCATCTATGCTAAACATTTTTTCTGCTGCATCTAATTCTTTATTGTATTTTTCATTCGGGCAGACTTCATCATAAGGAGTTAAGTCTTTTGATATAACTTCAACCACATCATGTATTAGTGCCATTTTAATAGCTTTCTCATAGTTAAAATCCACATATTGCTTTAAACTAGTAAGTAAAAAACATAAGCCTATGCTATGCGATGCATCACTCTCTTTTCCCACTACATTTCTATGTATCCAACCTTTTCTATAAAGCGCTGTCATCTTTTTTATATAAGTATCCTTCATGTTTCCTCCAAAAAAATAAGTAAGTATCTCTACCTACTTATTTTATCATTTATTTCTTAAAAAAGATATCTGTAATCTTTTTCTTAGACTTCTCTTCTACTTTAACTTCTACCTTTGGCTCTTGAACGTTTACTTTAACGTCTTTACCTTCATTTTTAACTTCTACCTTTGGCTCTTTAACATTTACTTTAACCTCTGGATTTTTAGTTTGAGGCTTAGCTTCTACTTTTTTCTCTGGCTTAGGTAAAATTGCTTTTCTAGAAAGGTTAATTCTTCCCTTATCATCAATTTCCATAAGCTTAGCTGAAACTACATCTCCTTCAGAGAATAAATCTTCAACCTTTTCTACTCTTTCATGAGCAAGCTTAGAAATATGGATTAATCCTTCTTTTCCTGGTGCTATCTCAACGAAAGCTCCAAAGTTCATAATCTTAACGATTTTTCCTGTATAAGTTGCACCTATTTCAAGGTCTTTACCTATGCTTTCGATAATTTCGATTGCTTTTTGAACCATTGCTTGCTCTACACCGCAAACATATACTTTTCCATCGTCTTCTATATCAATCTTAACTCCAGTTTCTTCAATAATCTTATCGATAGTCTTTCCTTTAGGTCCGATTACCTCTCCAATCTTCTCTGGGTTAATGTGAATTATACTAATCTTAGGAACTGTTTCTCCAAGTTCAGCTCTTGGCTCAGCAATAGCTTTAAGCATTACTTCATCTAAGATGATGAATCTTGCATCTCTTGTTTGCCAGATTGACTTTTCAACCATTTCCATAGTAATTCCTTCAACCTTCATATCAAGTTGGATAGCTGTTATACCATCATGAGATCCTGCAACTTTAAAGTCCATATCTCCAAGATGATCTTCAAGCCCTTGAATGTCAGTTATAATCTTATAATCATCATCAGTTTCTCCAGTTATAAGACCTACTGAAATACCTGCTATTGGAGCTGTAATTGGAACACCAGCTGCCATTAGTGATAATGTAGATGAACAGATACTTCCTTGAGAAGTTGATCCATTTGAACTTAATACTTCTGAAACTGTTCTTATTGCATATGGGAAGTCTTCAATTGCTGGAATAACTGGTCTAAGTGCTTTCTCTGCAAGAGCACCATGTCCAATTTCTCTTCTTCCCGGACCTCTTGAAGGTCTTGTTTCCCCAACTGAATATGATGGGAAGTTATAATGATGGATATATCTCTTTTCAGTTAAAGTTTCATCTAATCCATCTATAACTTGAGCATCTGCCATAGAACTTAAAGTTGTAATATTAAGTACTTGAGTTTGCCCTCTACTAAATAATCCTGATCCATGAACTAATGGTAAAACATCCACTTCTGCATTAAGCTCTCTTATATCAGTAAGACCTCTTCCATCAACTCTTAATTCTTCCTTAAGAACCATAGTTCTTAAAACTTCTTTTTCATATGTATGAATAGCATCGTATGTAAGTTTAGCATAATCTTCATTAATTTCTGCTAAATGCTTTTCTACTTCTTCATCTAATTTAACAAAATGAGCTTTTCTTTCTTCTAAAGTTTTAGCTAGAAGTGCTTCTTTCATTCTGTCATATCCTACATATTCTTTAACAGCTGCTACAGCTTCTGCTGGAATAGCTGCTGATATATATGTAGCTTTTTCTTTACCAATTTCAGCAACAATCTTATCAGTAAATGCAATAATTTCCTTATTTACTTCATGCGCTTTCTTGATACCATCTATAACAATTTGATCTTCAACTTGGTTTCCACCAGCTTCAAGCATAATTACCTTATCCTTAACTGATGCTACTGTAAGTTCAAGTTCAGATTTTTCTTTTTGCTCTTTAGTTGGGTTAACAACTAATTCTCCATCTACTAATCCAATCATAGTTGAACCTGTTGGTCCATTGAATGGAATATCAGATACTGCAAGTGCTAAAGAAGAACCAATCATAGCTGCTACTTCTGGAGAAGCATCTTGATCTACTGCTAAAACATTTGCTACAACCCCTACATCATTTCTATAATCACTTGGGAATAAAGGTCTTATTGGTCTATCAATAAGTCTTGATGCAAGTACTGCTGCCTCTGAAGGTCTCCCCTCTCTTTTAATATATCCTCCTGGGAACTTCCCAACTGAATAAAATCTCTCTTGATAATCTACACTTAGTGGGAAGAAATCAATTCCATCTCTTGGTTTTTCTGAAGATGTAGCTGTTACTAATACAACTGTATCTCCATATCTAACCATAACCGCACCATTAGCAAGTTCTGCAACTTTACCAAATTCTACGCTTAAGGTTCTTCCCCCAATTTCCATTGAGTACGTTTTTACCATTATAACCTCTCCTTTTTTCCTTTATTTACAACAAAAGAGTGGATTACTCCACTCTTCAAATTATTTTCTTAATCCTAATTTAGCAATTAATTCACGGTATCTATTAATATCTTTGTTTTCTAAGTACTTAAGCATTTTTCTTCTCTTACCAACCATCTTAAGAAGACCTCTTCTTGAGTGGTGATCTTGCTTATGAGTTCTTAAATGATCTGTTAAATCATTAATTCTAGCTGTAAGTAATGCTACTTGAACTTCTGGAGAACCAGTATCCCCTTCTTTTAATGCATTGCTTTTGATTACTTCACTTTTGTTAATCATTGTAATTCCTCCTTATATTTTTTATAATCGCCATTTACTGAGAACACGTCGGAGTCGCCGTAGCTCCAAGTAATGGTTAACATAGTTATTCTAGCATAAGTTACTATATTTAGCAACTGTAATTCTATACATTTATTAACTTAATTCTTGTTCATCAGTAATCTCATACTGTCTTCTCATTCTAGGTCCAAATTGGTTTACACTTCCAACTAATGTATCTGGAACATCAGTTCTATCTCCCAATCCAAATTTATCCATAATTTTTTTAGTGATACCTTCATCTTCCAACATTTTTCCATCACTAAACCAATTTCCTTTTTCATCACGTACATAGTTTTGTTTTTCACCATTTATATTCCCATTGTACAAATATCCACTCTCTCCTGGTAATGCTACTATACCTACATCTCCTCCAGAACCTGGTAAAACAGCCTCAATTTCACCACTTTCTAAAGCAAAGTCTTGCTCTGGTAATAATTGGCTCAATTCATCTACAATCACTATATGTCCTTCATATTTAGGTCTATTGCTCATATTATCATCTCCTAGCATATATAATTTTAAAATACTGTTTAAATTTTAACACCTGTAAAACTCTTAGTCAATAGCTTAATCTCAAGAAAATAGCACCTTCATAGTTAATTATTCTTGGCTTTTGAAGGTGCCTTAAACTTAACGACTTAATCTATTTACTATTTTTCAATACCTTTTTCAGCTTCTTCTATAAACATTTCATCATACTCTGGAAGAATAGAATTATTTGCCTCTTCTAATTCATCTAATTTTTTCTTATAATCATCTAAATTTGCCTCTACACTTATATTTCTATATTGTTGAGTAATCTCCCCTTCAGATAAAAAATCATTCATAAAGCTATTCATCGGAGCTACTAATTCTTTACTTCTCTCTGCTGTGGTTGTAATCTGATCAGTTAAAGATCTTACTTCAAAATAAATTTCTTTAGCTCTTTGAACTTCTTGCCCTAAAATTTCTTCTAATGATAATGCTTTATAAGAATCTAAAATACTTTCTACATTATTTTCATCTACAATACCTGCAACTTTTAAAAGATGAAATCCATTACATCCTTCTAATTTATCAAAAGTAATCTCTGAATTATTAACTTTAAGTTTTTCAATTGACATTTGTGAATGTTTTACAAAACTTGAAAATAGATCAAATAAATCTTCATCTTTTACTTCTTGACCTGAAATTGTTTTCCCTAATATTTTAATAATGTCATTATACTTTCTATCTCTAGAAAGTATACTACCCTCTACTTTTTTATAATCACTATATTTTTTGTCCTCTATAGCAGAATAAAAATAATTCTCTATAACTTGAAGAACCGTTTCATCACTTACTTTTTCTCTTAACCATTTTATATATTCCCTGTTTTCTAATTTAATATTGTATGCTTCTGTCAATACTTCAGCTTCTTCTTCACTCTCAGCTATAGCATCATTAATTTTAGCTTCTAAATTACCTTTAAGCTCTGCCGTTACTTTATCTTTATCTTGAATTTCTTTATCATCAGGCACAAGATCTAATACCCTTTTCTCTTCTGCTCTTTTTTCTTCTATTTCATTTACTTCTTGCAAATCGTAAAAGTTTTTTAAAATAACTTGCTGATTTTCTTCTTTTTCTTCAAAAGTTTCTATTTCTCTTTTAGGTATAATTACTTCTTCTCTTTGTTCTGTAGCTTTAATAGTTTGGCTTTCTAGCACTCTAAATATCTTTCCAAGTTTGTGAGATACTGCTTTTGCTTCATCTAATGTTCCTTTAGATTTACCCATTTCTTCAATCAAATCATTTAACATTAAAATTTCATTGCTCATAGCTGCATTTTTCTTATCCTTAGATTTTAATATGCTAATATAAATGTTAAAGTCATTTTCCTTATCATCCTGTTCTTTGTATGCTTCTGAAAACAGACGATTTAGCTCCATTTTTTTGAAAATTCTAATTGGATTCAATCCAGATAATTCTCTCTCATATGCTTCTTTCTTTTTTACTATGTCAATTAGTTCTTTTTCTATTTTATTCATTTAAACCACTCCTTTATTTTTTTAAACGATTAATACAATTTTACCAGCTCCAAAAACGATTGTCAAGAATTTTCAGACTATTTTGTTTTTGCTATTTTTCTACAAAAAAATTCACCCCTAAAGGTGAATTATAATTTAATTACTTGAGATACTATATAACCTATAAATATTACGTATGTTGCTAGCATAAAGTATCCATCTTTTTTTACTGTTCCTTTTTTCTTAACTAATAAGATTGTAGTAACAATCATTGATATATATAAGAATCCTATTAATACTAGGTTATTACTTAAATCTGATGCTAAGTTATATCCATTTACAAAATAGTAAACTATCATAGGAAGTCCCAGGCACATACAAATATTAAATATATTTGATCCTACTGCATTTGATACAGCGCCATTTATGTCTCCTCTTCTTGCTGACTTAATTGATAAAATAGTATCTGGTATACTTGTAGCTGATGCTAAAATTACTACTGATACAACAAACGCTGGTATATTAAGCTCTGTTGATATAATCATTACTGATTTAACAATAGCATCTATTCCTATCCATATAGCACTTATACCAAGTACTGTCCACATAAGTATTTCTCTATATTTCATATCATGTTCAAGCTCAGAAGCATCAAGTATGCATTGTTTATGCTTTCTAGTTTGAGTAATTAAATATGTAACGTACACTACATATATACCCACCAATATAACTCCAGCCCAAAGACTGTATGAACTTTGCATTCCAAAAAATACTAATACTGTTAAAGATACAATATAAAAAATGGCATCTCTTAATATACTTTTTCTATCTGCATGTATTTCAAGCTTTAATCCTTTATAAGCAAATAAGCTAAGCATTGGTATAACTAGTATATTAAAAACTCCTGATCCAGCTATAGTTGGAACTCCTACATCATCAAAGGCTGTTGGATTACTTGCAGTTGCAAGAACTGCTATCATAGCTGTTGAAAATTCTGGAAAAGATGATGCTACTGCATCAAGCGTAGCTCCCCTAACAGAATCTGGCATTTTAAGTTTAATACCTAACACATGAAGTGCATCCCCTAATTTATTTGAAAAAAAGTTTATTATAAGCGTTACTACTATTAATGTTATTATTGCTTCATTAAGTCCTGTTATAAAATCAAACATTACCCTTGTCCTTTCTCAATTACACTTGTTTCAATTATTCTATGTGCTCTTACTTCTTCTATATTACTTCTAAACATATCCATTACTTCTTCATAATTGTCAATAGATGCTATTTTTAAAACTGGTGTTGTTTCATCACTCGTATGTAAAATAACATTTGCTATATTAAAAAGTTTAAGTTCAAATGGTTGTGATATAGCTATATCTTTTATTCTATATAACTCTAAGTTATCAGTTGTTACATTTAATATCCCTCTTTTAAGAATCATTCTTTCATTAGTAAGTTTATAATGAACTGAATTAATCTCTATCATAACCCTAAACATCTTAAGTACTATAACAACAAATGATATAGCAAAGAATATTCCTATAATCTCCATCATAGATAATTTAAGGTAAGGCTTAAAATTCTCTTCATAATTTAATAAAACACCTGCTCCTAATATCATTACTGCTTCTAATATAAATGCTGCAACTCCCATTAAAAGATCTATTAAATATAATTTATTTGATGGTCTTGCTTCCCATACTACGTTTTCTGCTTCCATGTTTACCTCCCAATACTTTTAAAATATAAAAACATTATACTATAAATAACAGAAAAAAAGTACACCTAAGTGTACTTTTTTAACTATCTTGATTGAATTATAAGTTTTATTGCTGTTTTTTCTTCTCCAAATATTTCTATGTTTGTAAATGCTGGTATGCATATCAAATCAATACCTGAAGGTGCAACATAACCTCTTGCAATTATGATAGCCTTCATTGCTTGATTAAGCGCTCCTGCTCCTACAGCTTGAAGCTCAGCTTCTCCATTTTCTCTAACTGTATTTGCAAGAGCTCCTGCAACTGAGTTAGGATTCGATTTTGATGCAACTTTTAATACTTCCATCATTGTTACCTCCTAAACTAAAATAAATTACTTCGCATAATCTACAGTTCTAGTCTCTCTTATCAAGCTTACCTTTATTTGTCCTGGATATTCCAGTTCACTTTCAATTTTTTCAGCAACTTTTCTTGCCATAAGAATTGCATCTGCTTCACTTACTTTTTCAGGTACAACAGCTATTCTAAGCTCTCTTCCTGCTTGTATAGCGAATGACTTTTCAACACCGTCAAATTCATTTGCAATCTCTTCTAATTTTTGTAGTCTCTTTATGTATGTTTCAAGAGTCTCTCTTCTTGCTCCTGGTCTTGCAGCTGATATAGCATCTGCTGCTTGAACGATTACAGCATACATTGTTTCAGGTTCTACATCACCATGGTGAGCCTCAACAGCATTAATGATGTCTTTTGCTTCTCCATGTTTTTTAAGTAAATCCACACCTAATGAAACGTGTGATCCTTCTGTATCTTGGTCTAATGCTTTTCCAATATCATGTAAAAGTCCAGCTCTTTTGGCTTTAGTTATATCTAATCCAAGTTCTGCAGCTATAGTTCCACATAAGTGAGCAACTTCAACTGAGTGCTTCAAGATATTTTGTCCATAACTTGTTCTATATTTAAGCTTACCAATAAGTCTTACTATAGTTGAATCAAGTCCATGTACTCCTACATCAAATGTAGCATTTTCCCCTTCTTCTTTCATTACCTTTTCTACTTCTTCAGTAGCTTTTTCTACCATTTCTTCAATTCTAGCTGGATGAATTCTTCCATCTGCTATAAGCTTTTCAAGTGCTATTCTTGCAATTTCTCTTCTAACTGGATTAAATCCTGAAAGAACTACTGCTTCTGGAGTATCATCAATAATAAGCTCCATTCCTGTAAGTGTCTCAAGAGTTCTAATATTTCTTCCCTCTCTACCAATTATTCTACCTTTCATTTCATCGTTAGGTAGCGGCACCACTGTTACTGCATTTTCTGCAACATGATCAGCTGCATATCTTTGAATTGCTTCAACGATAATTTTCTTTGCTTTTTTATCAGCTTCTTCTTTTGTCTTAGTTTCCATTTCTTTTATAAGCTTAACAGATTCATGCTTAAGTTCATCTTCTAAGTTTCTTAAAAGTTGATCTTTAGCTTCATCTCTAGTATATCCAGAAATTCTTTCTAATTCTTCAATGACTTTGTTTTGAGCTTTTGAAGCCTCTTCTTTCATTTTTTCAGCTTCTTCAGTTTTATTAAGAAGTTTTTCTTCTCTTAGATCTAATGATGCTGATTTTTTATCAAGTACTTCCTCTTTTTGTACAACTCTTTTTTCAAGATTTTGTATTTCAAGTCTTCTCTCTTTTACTTCTAAATCAATTTCATTTTTAGTTTTTAACGCATCTTCCTTAGCTTCTAATACTATTTCTTTTTTCTTAGATTCTGCATTTTTTATAGCATCATCAATTATCTTATTAGATTTTTCTTCTGCATTACCAATTGTTCTTTCTGCAACTTTCTTTCTATAAGACATTCCTATATAAAAAGCTAAAATAGCTGTAAAAACTGTAACTACTGCTAATAATATTATTATATCTGTTGTTAGTTCGATTGTGAGCACCTCCCTTTTCTTATACTCTTTATATTTAATTTTAGTTAGTATTTAGTCATAAATACCTATAGTAATTTTAACATAGTGATTACTAAATAACAAGATTATTAGTAATAGACAGACAATAAAAAATAAGGATTTTTAATTATCCTTACCTTTATTGTTATATTCTAAATTTATAAGCTCCTTTTTAACTTTCAAACCATGTGCAAACCCAGTAAGTTTTCCGTTTGAACCTACAACTCTATGACAAAGCACTATAAGTGGTATTGGATTTTTACTATTTGCCATTCCTACTGCTCTTGAAGCTTTTTCATTACCTAATTTACTTGCTATCTCTTTGTATGTATATACTTCCCCATAAGGTATTTTTCTTAATTCGTCCCATACCCTTCTTTGATATTTCGTTCCTTTAATATTTAATTTAATATTAAAGTCTTTTCTATTTCCTTCTAAATATTCATATATCTGTTTTTTTGCATCATCAAAAAAATTATCATTATATATCCATTCTTCTAATACTCTAAATTCTCTTTTGCCCTCCCCAGTATTTAAATGTAGATTTGTTATTCCTTCTTCGTTCCCTACAAGTATTATTTCGCATATTTCTGTATTAAACCTTGTATAATTCATAGTTTTCACATCCTTTATTTAAAACAAAAAGCATAGATATAATCTATGCTTCTACAGGTTCTTCTTTTTTAGCTCCGAGTCCAAAGTGCTCTTTTACTTTGTCATATAATTCTAAAGTTATTTCCTCATTATCAACAAGATAAGCCTTCGCATTTTCTCTACCTTGTCCCATTCTTTCACCATTATAAGAATACCAAGCACCACTCTTTTCAACAATATTCACACTTGCCGCTAAATCTAAAATATCTCCTTCAGCTGATATCCCTGTTCCGTACATAATATCAAACTCTGCTACCTTAAATGGTGGAGCAACTTTATTCTTAACAACTTTTACCTTTGTTCTATTTCCAATAAAGTCTCCGTTTTGCTTAAGTGTTTCTGATCTTCTTATATCAAGTCTCACAGATGAATAGAATTTTAATGCTCTACCCCCTGTAGTAGTTTCTGGACTACCAAACATAACTCCTACTTTTTCTCTAATTTGATTTATAAATATAATTGTACAATTTGTTTTATTAACAACTGCTGTTATTTTTCTCATTGCTTTAGACATTAACCTTGCATGAAGACCAACTTGAAGATCTGTCATTTCTCCATCAATTTCTACCTTTGGAACTAGTGCAGCTACCGAATCGACTACTATTAAGTCAATAGCTCCTGATCTAACCATTGTTTCTGCAATTTCTAAAGCTTGCTCTCCATAATCTGGCTGTGAAATATATAAATTTTCTACATCTACGCCTAAATTTTTAGCATACTCTGGATCTAATGCATGCTCTGCATCTATAAAAGCAGCTACTCCACCTTTTTTTTGTGCTTCAGCTATCATATGTAATGATACAGTTGTTTTTCCTGATGACTCAGGTCCATATATTTCAACTATTCTCCCTTTTGGAATTCCACCTACACCCAATGCTAAATCAAGACTAAGTGAACCTGTTGGAACTACCTCAACATTCATTGTAGCTTTTTCACTCATTTTCATTATTGAACCTTTACCAAAATCTTTTTGTATTTGTGCTATCGCCATGTCTAGCGCTCTTTGCTTATCATTATCCATAACATCCTCCTTAATAACCGAACTTTTGTTCTTGTTGTTAGTATATAATAGTTAATTATTTACGTCAACATTATTTTATAATATTTTTCAAAATTTGTTTATATCTATTACACCAAGTGTTGCTTTATCTAAATAAACTCTACAATTTCTGCTATTAAGTCATAATCATTTGCACTTAAAACTTTTACTTTTGCAAACTCACCCGTTAATATTTCTTCTTCACTTTCTATAAATACGCATCCATCTACATCTGGTGCATCTTTATAACTTCTACCTATATAAACATTTTCATCAGCCATTTTACCTTCAATTACTACCTCAATTTCTTTTCCTACCATTTTATCTGATAACTCTTTTGCTATATCTTGCTGAATCATCATTACATCTTCTTGTCTTTCATTTTTTATTTCTTCTTCTAAATGTCCATCTAACTTATCAGCTGGTGTATCTTCTTCTCTAGAGTATGCAAATGCTCCAAGCCTATCTAATTTAAATTCTCTTGCAAAACTTGCAAGTTCCTCATATTGTTCTTGTGTCTCTCCAGGAAATCCAACTATAAGAGTAGTTCTTATACATATTCCTTCTACTTCTTTTCTAAGTTTATTAATTAAATTTTCAATTTGCTCCTTAGATGTTTTTCTGTTCATTCTTTTAAGAACAGAGTTATTTATATGCTGAATTGGCATATCTATATATTTAACAACCTTATCTTCTGTTTTAATAACTTCTATAAGCTCATCTGTAACTTTCTCAGGATAACAATAAAGTAATCTTACCCACTTCAACTCTTCAATCTTGCATAAGTCTTTAACAAGATTATGAAGGCCATAATCTTCATACATTTCAGTCCCATAACTTGTCACATCTTGAGCCACAAGAATCAACTCTTTAACACCTGATTTAACAAGTTCTTCTGCTTCTCTTAATATATCTTCTTTATTTCTGCTCCTAAACTTACCTCTTAACTTAGGTATTATGCAGTAAGTACAGAAATTGTCACATCCTTCTGCTATTTTAAGATATGCATAATGTCCTGACGTAGTAAGAAGTCTTGGCATATCACTCATAATAGGAGCATCTATATCACCAGTAAGGTCTACATCTTTCCCTTCTAAAGAGTCTTTAATTACATTTACTATTTCATAGAAATTTGTAGTACCTACAATTGCATCTACTTCTGGTAGCAACTTTATTAATTCTTGTCTATATCTTTCTGATAAACACCCACAAACAATTAAAGACTTACAGTTTCCGCTTTCTTTATATTCTCCAAGTTCTATTATAGTATTAACACTCTCTTCTTTAGCATCATGAATAAATGCACATGTATTTACTATAAGTACATCTGCTTCTGTTTCATCAGATATTATTTCAAATCCTTCTTTTTCTATTAACCCTAACATATTTTCACTATCTACTAAGTTCTTATCACACCCAAGTGATACAAACGCTATTTTAATCATCTTTTTCTCCTTTTAATTTAAGTCTCATACATTTTACCAAATTTCTTGATTAAAAACAAAAAAATCATGCTATGGGATAGTGTAAAATAGTATTGGGATTGTAGCAATAAAAAAGAAACCTCGATATAATGAAGTCGACAAAAACAATCACTAGGAGGTTCCTTATGGACATTATAACACAAAACTACCAACAATTACTATCAAATATTATCAAAGATTCTTTTAATAACTCTATCAATAATTATATGGATATTATGACTTTCTTTGATTCAGCTTTTTCAAAGCTTATTAAAGAAGCTATAAT
>JAOARL010000038.1 GCA_025210555.1 Clostridia bacterium | reverse complement strand
GTGCAGTGCAATGAATATAACATATAACACTCTATATTCGATTGCTTATAGTTAACAAAAAAAGATTGACCTAAGCCAATCTTTTTAAAATAGTACTTCATTATATTAAAAAATCAAATCCCAATAATTCTTTACACTAACAGGCTTAGCCTCTTATTCTAAAATTTTATGAAATAATTTATCCACTTTATCCAATTTAGCAAATTCATCTAATGCAGTTATTGTAGTTTTAGGATAATCTGTTATAATTCCATCTATCCTTCTATTTACAAAATCGAAAATTTCATCATCTTCATTTAATGTCCATACATATACTTTTTTACCAACTTCATGTATATTTCTTATTAACTTATCAGTTAAATATGTCTTTTCAACTGAAAATATATCGGCATTTATATTTTTTATTTCTCCAGCATAGAAATATAGAACCATTACTGTTTTGTAATTTGGGTTCTTATCTTCAAGATAGTTTATTATATTTTCATCGCTTGTACAAAACAAAACATTTTCACTTAAATTATATTTTTCCACCATTTTTATAAGCTTATCTATATGCTTTATTCCAAACTTAAAGTCTAATATATATTTTATATTTGAATCTTTATCATGTTGCTTAAAAACATCATCTAAGGAAGTTATATCTAATGACTTTAAAAATTCATAATCCAAATCTTTTATGTGAACATTTTTATTGTCCAATCTCTTTAATGTAGGATCATGATAGAGAACAAATTGATTATCCTTGCTAACTGTTACATCAATTTCAACATAACCTATTCCGCTTTCTTCTAATCTTTTTATACCCTCATAATTATTCTCTTTATTATATCCTTCTATAAGAGCTCTGTGTGATATTACCTTAACATTATCAATATTGTTATCAGTATATAAATTATCACTAAATATTATTGCTACTGATATAAAAATAGGAATTATAAACAGAAAAACTTTTCTTTTATTGTTCAATATAAAAGCTTCTACTGGATTTTTCACATCTCTTATCATTTGTATTCTATTAACATTTTGTTCGTATTCCTTTTCACTCATCAACTTGAAATATATAACAGTTATAAAGTTAACTTGTAAAGTTATATATATAAATGAAAGTAATATTACAAATAACGTTTTTGTTAAATCAACTGTTGCAAACATCAAATTAATTAAAGCTTGATTATCTTTAGCAAAACTAACAAGGATTGCACCAATAATAAAGTATGCTAAATATAATATAATAACTATTATTGCACTTAAAACATTAAAGTTAACTATTAAAAAGACTAATCTTCTATATCTATCTTTTACTAATTCTGAACTTTTTTTAAGAGCATCTTTTATTTTAATATCTTCTATTATTGCGAAGTGAAGTACAAATATCCATCTTATAAAGAAATATAAACCTATTATATTAAGCATTATAAAGGTTAATAAATATGGTGTATTAGAATATATAAATTCTTCAACAAAAACAGGTACTGGTAATCTGTTTACAAAACTAGTTTTAAAAAAATAGTCCAAAAATGGTGCTAAAACTATAAAATAAAAAATCATTTGAATACCAGCAAAACTAAGAACTTTTTTTGAGTTCTTAAAAGAATTTATAAATGCTGTTTCAAAATTAATTTTTTTGCCCATATAACCATAAGCAGAAATTATAATAAGTCCACCTAATTCTAAAAATATACCAATCCCCATAACTACCATAGTAAAAGTAAGACATGCAAAACCTGATAGTGTTAAAAACTCTGTAAACATATCCAGATTTTTAAGTGCATCAATATTACTTCTATAAGCAATATAACTATTAAGTGTTTTATTTATTAATGGCAAAAAAATAATAGCTAATATCATCTTATAATATAGCTCATATTTTATGCTTGTATATAACGCATTTCTTGTGTTTTCTATAGCTTCTTTTAATACTTTAAAAAATTTCATAATCACCCTCGCCTTGAAAAAATATTATACTATAATTCAAGTACTTTTACAATTTTTGTAAAGCAAGCTTGACATTTTTGAATAAAAATAGTATTCTATCAATGTAAAGTTAACTTAACAAAACAGGAGGTTTTTATTATGAAGAATAATTTAACCAATCTTAGAAAGGAATTAAACTTTTCACAAGAAGCCCTTTCTAAAGTCTTGAAAGTTTCAAGGCAAACTATTATATCTATTGAAAAAGGTAAATACAACCCTTCTTTAGATTTAGCTTTTAAGATTGCAAATGTGTTTAACAAAAGTATTGAAGAAATTTTTATTTATGAGGAGGAATAATTATGAAAAGAATTTTTATTAAAAGTTTATTTTTACTATTAGTTTTAACATTTATGATTTATATTTCAGTTTTAGGTGGTAGGTCAAATTCATATATTATGGGCATGATTTTTGGATACTCATTAGTAGTAATAGGATTAATCATAAAAATGTATAAAGAGTTTAAAAACCCTAGTTATTATGAAGATGAACGCTCTTTAACAATAGCTTATAAAGCTGAAAGTATTACTCTAAGACTTTTACTTCTAACTATATTTGTAGGGACTTTCATTAGTCAAATTTATACATTGCCACTTACTATTTTTAATATTGGAATGTTTTTAATAATGCTAACTGCATTTTTAAAAGTAGGCATATACTATTATTTAATAAAAAGAAACTAAAAAAAGCACATTTATGTGCTTTTTATAATCCTAATTTATCAGATATTTCTCTCATTGCATTTAGTGATAGTTCAGCAAAATCTGGAAAGTCAATTCCTAGTTCTTCAATAGACCACATTGCTTCTCTATTTGCTCCAGCTGCAAATCTTGTTTCTTTCATTCTTTTTGTAATTGATTTTACTTTTACACTACTTAATTTTTTATCTGGGTAAACAAGTGCTATTGCTGTTATAAATCCAGTTATTGGATCAGCAGCATATAAGGCCTTTTCAAATTTTGTATCTCTACTTTTTCCTGTTGCTGCATTATGAGCCAATATTGCATTATACATTTCCTCATTACCAAAACTACTATTTTTTAATACTTCTATAGTCTTAGGTCCATGAAGGCTCATATCGCTTTGCCAATCTACTAAGTCATTATCAAGATCATGTAAAAGACCTGCCAATCCCCATTCATCTTCGTTTTCACCTAATCTTTTAGCTAATGCTCTCATTACTGCCTCAACAGCATAAGAGTGTTTTATTATGTGTGGTGTAGTAACTTTTTCTTCTAATAATCCTATTGCTACTTCTCTACTCATTATTTTCACTCCTTAATTTTCTTAACTTCTTCACTAGTTAATTCTCTATATTCTCCTAATGCTAATTTATCATCCAAATTTAAATTTCCCATTGAAATCCTTTGTAGATAAATAACTTTTTTCCCTCTTGCAAAAAACATTCTCTTAATTTGATGATATTTACCTTCCATTATAGTAATTTCTATTTCTGAAATTTCATTGCTTTTAATTATTTTAAGATCAGCAGGCATACATTTATAGCCACCATCTATTTCTTGACCATCCTTAAAAGCTAATACATCTTCTTCTGTAACAATTCCCTCTATATGTGCATAGTAAGTCTTCTTAACATGTTTTTTTGGCGACAAAACTTCATGTGAAAACTTGCCGTTATTAGTAAATATTAGTAGGCCTTCAGTGTTTTTATCCAATCTTCCTATAGGAAATAACTTACTATATTTTTTGTCCAGTAAATCCATAACTGTTTCCTTATTATAACTATCCTTTGTGGCAGTTATATATCCTTGCGGTTTGTTAAGCATCACGAATATATGCTCTTTATATTCTACCTTTTCACCTTTCAAAAAAACTTCATCACTGTTTTCGTCTATATGAATGGATGCATCTTTAACTACTACACTATTAACGCTTATATAACCCTTTTTAGCTAATTCTTTTATTTCTCTCCTAGTAGCTAATCCTAAGCTTGATAAATATTTATCTATTCTCATTATTTAACTGCCTTAATACCTTCTGGTGTTATTTCTATTTCACGCTCTTTAAATAACCCCCCAATAGCTCTTTTAAAGGCTGCTTTACTCATCTTAAACTTATCTTTAATATCATCTGGACTACTTTTATCATTATATGGTAAGAAACCTTTGTTTTTATATAGTTCATACAGTATAGCTTCTTTGTCATCATCCATCTGCACAATTTTTTCCTTTTTTGTTTTAAGATCTAGTTTTCCATCTTCTTTTACACTCATAACATAAGCTTTAACTGGTTCTCCTATAACATACTCTTTATAAACTTCTCTTTGAGGTATTAACGCTTTATATTTATTATCAACTGCAACAAAAACTCCTATATCCTCAGCAATTGAAAAGACTATTCCTGAAACTTCATCCCCTTCATTATAAGGTGCTCCATCTTCTAATACATCTGATATTTTTCTACTAGCACAAAGCCTTCCTGTTTTATCTATATACATTCTTACTAAGTATTTCTTTTCTTCAAAAACATTTCCTTTTTGTTCACTGTAAGGTAATAATAAATCTTTTGGCATACCCCAATCTAAAAAAGCTCCAATTTCAGTTTTAGACACTACTTTTAAATAAGAAATTTCATCTAACTTAATTAAAGGTTCCTTTAGAGTTGCTTTATATTTAGAATATAAAAACACCTCTAATACATCTCCCTCAGCAATTTCATCTTTTACTTCTTTTCTATCCATAGTAATTGTATTTTCAAATACTATTACATCTTCTTCTACACTTATAACTTCTAGTTCGTTATAATCTCCTAATTTATACATTTAATCCCTTCCCTTCATCCAAATTAATATTAATTTCTTCACTATTATTATCTATTCTTACTCCTAAGTCTTCACTATAATCATCAAGTTTAAACAATAGGTCTTCATAATGGCTATATTCTATTGCTTTATGAATACCAGTTTTTTTTGAATTTGAAATAGCTACTCTTTTATTATCTATAACTAAACATTCTTCAGGTCTTACATTTAGCCTATCTAACACAAAATCATATGCTCTATGATAGGCCTTTGGAGTTTCAAACGAATATGTTGGAATAACAAGATCAAAACAATCTAAAATTTTAGTATTTGTCTCAATTTGATCTATCCATTCTACAGGTGTCTCAGGATATAAAATAACTTTGTTATTAACTTTAAGTTTAGAAACTAAGTCAAATAATCTATGATCAGTTTCTCTAAATCTTTCAAGCATATTATGTTTTATTTCTTCTTTTAACATATCTGTCATTCCATATTCTTCAATACGGCTTGCATATTCATCAAAAGTTATTATTCCTCTAACAAGTTCATAATAATCTTTTGTCTTAAATATATTTTCTTTTTTATATCCATATTGTTTTTTCAGTAAGTCTTCATATGAGTCTGGTCCTTCTAGAAAAACACCAAACAACCCCATTATTATATTCATCTTAACACCTCATTTCTACACTATTAAACATTATATCATGTTTTAAACAAAAAATTAAGCTGCTTTCTACAGCAACTTAATTCAATCCTTTAAACTCTAAATATTCATCATATGAAGATTTTCTATCTACTATAGTTCCATCTTCTTTAATTTCAATTATTCTATTTGCAATTGTTTGTATAAATTGATGATCATGAGAAGCAAATATTATACTGCTCTTAAAATCAATTAATCCATTATTAACTGCTGTAATAGATTCAAGATCTAAATGGTTTGTAGGTTGATCTAATAATAATACATTACCATTACTAAGCATCATTTTAGATAACATACATCTAACTTTTTCCCCTCCAGATAAAACACTAACCTTCTTCTTAGGTTCTTCACTTGAGAATAACATTCTTCCAAGGAAACCTCTTAAGTAAGATTCATGTTGATCTTCTGAGAATTGTGCTAGCCACTCCATTATGCTTAATTCGCTTCCTTCAAAGAAACTAGTATTATCTTTAGGGAAATACGTTGTTTTAGCAGTAACTCCCCACTTAATTTCTCCACTCGTAGGTTCTAACTCACCAGCCAATGCTTTAAACATAGCAGATACAGCTTGCTCATTTCCTACTATAGCAATCTTATCATCTTTTCCTATTGCAAATGAAGCATTCTTAACTACTTCTGCCCCATCTAGGCTTATATTCACACTCTTAAGTTCTAATACATCTTTTCCAAGTTCTCTTTCAGGACTAAATCCAACAAATGGATATTTTCTTGAAGAAATAGGCATATCATCTATACTTATCTTATCTAGCATCTTCTTTCTCGATGTTGCTTGCTTTGATTTAGAAGCATTAGCACTAAATCTTGCAACGAACTCTTGAAGTTGTTTAACTTTTTCTTCTTTTTTCTTATTTTGGTCTTTCATTAATCTTTGAGCTAATTGACTTGATTCATACCAGAAATCATAGTTTCCTACCCAAACTTTAATCTTACCAAAGTCAACATCTGCTATATGCGTACAAACTTTATTTAAGAAATGTCTATCATGCGATACAACTATTACTGTTCCTTCAAATTCTATAAGAAACTCTTCTAACCAATTTATTGCTTTTATATCTAAATGGTTAGTAGGCTCATCCAGTATAAGAATTTCAGGCTTACCAAATAATGCTTGAGCAAGTAATACTTTTACTTTCTCATCACCATTTAACTCATTAAGAGTTTTATAGTATACATCTTCTGTGAATCCTAGTCCTTGAAGTATCATAGCTGCATCAGAATCAGCTTCCCATCCTCCAATTTCACCAAATTCAGCTTCAAGTTCAGCTGCTTTTTCTCCATCAGCTTCTGAAAAATCTTCTTTCATATATATAGCTTCTTTTTCTTTCATAATTGAGTATAACTTAGTATTTCCCATTATTACTGTTTCTAAAACTTGAAACTCATCATACTCATAATGATCCTGCTTAAGTACTGACATTCTCATGTTTTTATCTATCATTACTTCACCTGTATTAGGTTCGATTTCTCTTGATAATATTTTTAAAAATGTTGATTTTCCAGCACCATTTGCTCCAATTACACCATAACAATTGCCCTGTGTAAATTTTATATTAACTTCTTCAAATAACTTTTTTTCACCGAATCTTAATCCGACATTATTAACTGCTATCATTTATATTCACCGCTTCCTCTTTATTACAAATCAATTAATTGTACAATGAAAACTCTTTTTTTTCAAGTAAAAAGACACAAGTAGACTTTGTGCCTTTTTTATTAAATTGTTACTAAATCTAATTTAAACTCTCCTGGTTGCTTAAAATATCCTAGTGGAAATGGATTAGTTCCTGATTTAGAGCTTTTTTTCCATTTTTGCGCCAACAGCTTTAACTCTCTAGCAGTAATCATACATATAACAGTTTCATTCTCAAGCATATATTGCATCGCTATATTTGTAGACTCTTTAGTAAATGCAGGGCCTATTACAAGAAATACAGAAACTTTCTTGTCAGATTTTTTTATATATCTGTCAAACTGTTTTATATGATCTAATAAGTGAACCTCTTTTTCTTTAGATTTATTATCCCACATAAAAAGCTTATCTTGATATGATAACATACCATCAGGATGCTCAGTTCCTTTTAATATTAGAGGTTTGTGCATAAGCATATTTTCAAATAAATAATCCGTAGCTCTTTCAAAGTATTTCTCACATTCTATATCCTTAACTATTATATTTTGCTTTCTTAATTCACTTAAATTTCTATACGCTAATTCATCATAAAACTTGTACCAAATTTCTCTTTCATCTTGAGTTTCTTTTATTTCCCTTCTTAAATTATCATAAAAATCTATTATTCTTTTGATTAGCTCGCTTTTTTGTCCAGAAACATTTAAATGAAGTTCTGAGCACCATTTTGATAATAAACTTGTATCTAATCCATCTCTTGGTGTATATCCACCTAATAACACACTTGGTTTTATATGATTTATACATAGTTCTTTTAATTCATCCATTTTCATAGAATTACTAACATTTATATTACTCTTCTCTAATATGTTAACTAAATATATCTTGTTTCTAAAATGTTTACTCGAAATTAATTCTCTGTACCCATGTTCCTTCATTTCAATTTCGAAATACTCTCTTAATACTTCTACGATTTCCACTGGTATTATATCATAAGTGTTTTTTTCTTCATCTCTTATGCTAAATAATATTCCTAGAGTTTGTAATTTTCTACGTACATTTTCAATATCCTCTCTTGTATGCAATTTGTTTTCATTTAACGGAAACTTTCCAATAGAAGCCTCTAATATATGATTGTTTTCTTCTGTTATATTTAGTTTTTTTCTTATCTTTTCTAGAAGATTTTTTTCATCTGGAGAAATATCACCATTTCTCTCCCAAGCTGCTTCTAATACATATTTATATAAAGACAAGTTTTGTCCTTCACACTTTTTCTCATCAATTTCAAAATCATTAGATTTATTAACTATCATCTGTTCATAATTAATAACTTCATCTGTAAGCTCTTTTTGCAGTGTCTTGAAATCATCTGTATTCAAAAGCATGTGCTTAATTATTATTTGAGAAATTACTCTATCATTTCTATTTTCAGATAAACTAAGTTGCTTTAATGAATTAACAATATTGTCAAAAAAATAGTATTGTGGGGCAGTTTTAAGCAAGACTGCTTTCAACTCTTCTTTCTCTATATTTTTATAGTCTGTTACATATGCACTTGATATTCTCTTTAAGTCATTAACTGTAGCCAAATTACTAACAACATCTTTAAAATTCATAACTTTCCTCCTAAAATTTTATAAAAAAAGAGCATGACAATAATTATGCCCGCCCTTCTAGTTTTTGTATTAATTTATTCTATTATTTATTACTATAAATACAAAACTTACTATACCTGCTATCGTTGGTGTTGCAAACCAAGCAAACATAATATTTCTAACTGTTTTAAAGCTTATAGTATTAACTCCTTTTACAAGTCCTATACCGACAATTGCTCCAACTATCGCTTGTGAAGTTGAAACTGGTATACCAATTATTGCATAAATATATACTGTTATACCTGCTGCAAGTACAGATATAAATCCTGATATAGGTGATAATGCAACTAATCCGCTACCAACTGTCATCATTACTCTTTTACTATACATTATTACACCTAATGCTATTGTAACTCCACCTATTAATACTGCTTGCTGCGTATTAAGCAAATTAAGATCTCCCGCATATATTGAGGTAACATTAGCAACATTATTAGCTCCTAATGAGTAGGCTGAAAATATTCCAGCTATGTAATAACCAATTTTAATAACCCTATCATAATGAGCTATATGAGTAACCCGATTTTCAAAATAAATACTAAAAATTTTATAAAGTATAAAACTTATAACTAATCCTCCTAGAGGTGTTATAAACCAAGCACTAAAAAACTTAGTAGCTTTTGAAAAATCAGTTTGACCAGTTAAAGCTCCTGCTCCCATTATAGCACCTATAACTGCTTGTGATGTTGATACAGGCAGTTTTAGAAATGTCATAGTAAATACAGTAAGTGATGCTGCAAGCATGACTAAAAATGCTATTATTGGAGTATTAACTCCTCCACTATATGCAAATTCACTTAATTTATCTACTCCTCTATAACCTTCGAAATAAGCTCCCATTATTACAAAAATAGCAATTAAAGTAACTGCTGTTGCATATTTTATAACCTTTGTTGAAACTGCTGTTCCAAATATGTTTGCTGCATCATTTGCACCTAAGTTCCATCCTAGAAATGCTCCTGATAAAACCGATGGATGTATCACAAAATCACACCCTTCTAGTTGATATTATTATTTCTAATAAATCTGATATATTCTCAATTAAATCTGATATATCTGCAATTGAAGATATAGCTACTCTAACTTGGTTCTTATAAGCTAACTCATACTTCATATCATATAATTCTTTTATCATTGCAAATTCAATATCATCTATGTCACTTTCAAGTGATCTTATTTCCTTAATCATATCAATATTATCTTCATACTTATTTGTATTAAGTAGTAAATTATCTATTACCTTGCATAATAGTTCTAATTGCTCTTGTTCTTTCTTTTCAACATCTAAAATTTGATCATGAAACTCTTTAGGAAATTTCATTTTTTGTAAATATATTTCTTTTGAAATCTCCTCAATATCATTAGCAATTCTATCAATTCCATCTACTATTTTTAGCATCTCTCTTCTAGTATCTGGCAAAAGAGATCCATTTAAAAGATTCTTTATAGACTCGTGTCTATGTTCATCTGCATCAGATTCTAATCTACTAATTTTTTTAACTAATGCTTCTAATCTTGCATCTGGTCCTTCATTAAAAACCTCACTGATAAACTCTTCAAAGGTATATTTGCACTCCTTTACTGAGTTCATATGTGTGTTTATAAGTTCATCTATTTGTTTACCTTTTTGAAAAAACATATTAATTCCCCCTTTTAGTTGTACTTTATTTCCTTTAAGCATAATCCTTTAGCCAATGCTGTTCCTAATGAATTTTCTCTATTTCTAGATTCCAATATTTCCTTAGCAACTATTGGTCTTTCATTACCTTTTCCTACCTCAAGTATAACATACATAATTTTTCTAATCATGTTATGAAGAAAACCATCTCCTTCAAATTCAAAAGTTATCATGTTATTAACGTCTTTTTCGATTGTTATATTCATTAAGTTCCTTACGTTACTTTTCTTTTTTGATTTAACATTTGTGAAGCTAGTAAAGTCATGTTCTCCTAATAAATAACTAGCAGCTTCTTTCATATCTTCAATATTTAATTCTTTTTCGCATTTATACGTACTCTTTCTAATAAAAGGGTTTCCATGAACAGAATTAAAAACTTTATATTCATATATTTTGCTTACCACATTATATCTTGCATGAAACCTATCGTCTACTTCCGTAACTAATGTTACACATATGTCTTCAGGAAGGTACTCGTTTAAGTATATATACATGCTTTCTGAAGTATGATTAGTATTTAATTTAACATTTGCAACTTGCATCTTTGCATGAACACCTGCATCTGTTCTACTTGCACCAATAATTTCAACTTTTTCCCCTGTCATCTTTGAAAGCACCGTCTCTATTTTCCCTTGAATAGTTTCTGGCGTATTTCCAAGTCTCTGCCATCCTCTATATTTACTACCATCGTAGCTTATTTCTAATTTGTAATTTTTCATTTTTCACCTCTCATAAAATTATACACTAAATTTAAATTATTTAAAATAAAAAACTGCTATAATTAAGCAGTTTCTAAACTTATATCAGTTTTTAAATCTGTATGCTTTGGAACTCTTTCAGTAAATTTATTATATAATGCTTCACTCATTTCTAAATGTTTTTCATAATTTTGGTAGTTTTTAAAGTCAATTTTACTCTCATCATGAAAAATTTGTTCTGCAACATCTTTTGTAGATATACCATAGAATTGTCTTAATCCCTTAACTTTCTTTCTTCTTAAAGTTTCATTTTCAATAATTTCTAAAATAGATTCATCTGTTAAATTCTCTAATGGGTTATCTGTATATCCAAGCAAAAATGCTTTTGATACTCCAGTTAGTCTTAATGCAACATCCATTTCATTAACATATTCATACTTAGCTTCTATTCCCTTTTCTTGATCTTCATTTTCAATAAGTATCTTTCTGTCATAAGAAGATAAAACATCTATGTTCTTTTGAATTCTTCTATTATATTCTCTTGGATTAGTCCATTTAAGAGCTTCCTTAACTTCTGGTATTTTTATTTCCAACACCTTAGTTACTCCAAGAAACCTATTTATTACACCAAATGTACTTGAAGCCATTTTTTCTATTTCTTCTATTTGAACTTCATTTAATTCTATATTTTTATTTTCTTCTTCCTCATAAATCATTTCATCAAAACACATAAATCTTTTTCCTCCTTATAAACAAGTTAAAAGTGCTGAAATAAATCAGCACTTTATTTATTATATCTTAAATATATTAATTTGATCATTTAATTTCTTTGAAATATCTTTTAAGTTTGTTGCTGATTTAGCAATTCCCTCAATTGATGAAGTTTGTTGTTCAACTGTAGCTGAAACCTCTTCACTTGCTGCAGCTGTCTCTTCAGATACTGCTGAGATATTTTCAATTGCAGATACTATTTGAACTTTTTCATTATTAAGTGCATCTACAAATTTAGAAATTGTATCAATTTTTTCAGTAACTTCATTTATCGCACTAGAAATACTTTCAAATGACTCTGAAGCACTATCAACTGCTGAAACCTGCTCAGTAGTTATTTCTTTTACTTCATGCATTATATTAACTGTATTATTAGATTCTTCTTGAACTTGTAATACAATTCCTTTTATTTCTTCAGCTGCTGCATTAGAACCTTCTGCAAGTTTTCTAATTTCGTCAGCAACTACTGCGAATCCTTTTCCATGCTCTCCTGCTCTTGCAGCTTCTATTGAAGCATTAAGTGCTAAAAGATTAGTTTGTTCTGAAATTTGAGTGATTGTTGTTAAAATATCTCCAATATGACTAGTCTTAACGTTAAGTTCGTTAATTGCACTTTCAATATTATCTATTGAAGCACTATTTTGAGTAGTCTTATTTTTAAGAGAACCAATAATTTTAACACCATCTTTATTACTCTTATCAACTTCATTTGTTAAGTTTAACATTTCTCCTGTTTGAGAAGCTAAGTTCTCTACTTCAGTTGCAAGCTTAGATGTTAAAGCAGCCCCGTGCTCTGCATCTTGTGCTTGTGAAGATGCTCCATTTGCAATTTCTTCAATTGTGTTTGCGATTTCTTCTGCTGATGAAGTTGTCTCATTTGAAGATGTTGCAAGTTGCTCTGCTGAAACTGATGTTTCATTAACAGCATCTTTTATATTTTTAACTAATGAAGCTAGGTGATCAATCATACTATCAAAGTTTGTTGCAAGTACCCCTATTTCGTCTTTTGAATCTATGTTAGCAGTTTCTGTTAAGTCTCCTTTAGCAACCTTTTTAGAAATGTTAGTTAATTTCTTAATTGGCTCTAAAACTCTAGAAATAAAGAATCCTAAGAAACCTATTCCTACTACAAATGCTACTACCATAACTATTAAAGATTTAATAAAAGAACCAAAAAGTATTGAATTTAAGTAAGCTTGGTCTGCCTTTAAACCAATATTAAATGCTCCTACATGCTCACCATTATGGTACATAGGTAATAAGATATCAAGAACATCTGATTGTGTTGGTTTATAGAAGAAATACCCTGCATATTCTTTCTCATCTTGAGCTGCTGCTATACTTCCAGCATCGTCAAGTGTAATCCCAACTCTCTCTGTATTACTATGTGCAATAGCTTCTAAATCTTTACTTATAACTAATGCATACGCAATAGACTCATCATTACCAATATCTGAACATTTAGCTTGTAATGTGTATTTTTCATTCTTAACCATGATATCATTAACATCAATACCAATTTGAATTACTTTTCCATTATCAAGTCTAACGGCTCCATACTTATAGAATTTACCATCTACAGTACTTTCTCTTGGTGCCTCTACCATTTCGTCTTCATACCCATTAATTAAATCTTGTAATGCATGTTCCTTTGGATATTCATATCCAATATTAGCATCCATATTTGAATACTTAATTTTTCCTTCTGAAACAATATTAATTTCAGTTAAGTCACTTTCTTTTGCTACTGTTCTAAGAGTATCATTTGACATAGTAGTATAATGACTTAGTAACCTTCCTGCGTTTAATATCTTTTCAGCTGCAGATTTATCATTGTTTTCAGTAATAACTGTATTAGTTTCCATACCTGCTAAAATTTCTCTAGCATATTTAACCCCTTCTATTTTCCATTGATTAACTACTTCAGCACTTAAAGTATCTAAAGATATTTTAGTTAATGTTCCTAAAGAAACTAAGAAAATTAAAGCAGCTATTAGAATCAGTTTTACCTTAATAGATAAATCTCTAATCTTTGCTTTCATGTAAACCCTCCTTTGATATTTCATCAGCAATTAAATTTTAACATAAGAGATTTTAGTTTTCAATGTGTTTTTGAATTGTAATTCAGTTTATAATTTTCTGAAAAAACCTTATGTGTTATGCTAAAACTCACTTTCTAAAATTATATTAAATGCTTATCAAAGTAAAGTTTTTAATTAAAACTTTTTCTTACAATTTCGTAAGTTTTCTCCCTTGATGTTATAAAACTCTATATTTACTTCACTATCTATAATATTCATCAAAATATATGTAGGTAAATTACCATCTCTTGGTAAAGTTAATGCTCCTGGTGACACTTCTAATAACTTATCATATTCATCACATTTTAATTTGTGCTCATGCCCATGCATATATATTATATTTTTTTCTTTATAGTTTTCTAAAGTCAAATAACTTCTATTAGGTATATGCTCTAATACTAAAGTCACATCCCCTATTTCTTTGGCTCTAACTAATTCTTCATTAGAATAGTCATTATTCCCTCTAACACCAATATATTCTTTTGCATTTAAAGCATATAAATCCCTAAGTCCATCACCTAAATGTATAACTAACCTTATTTCGTCTTTATGTTTTTCATACACTTTTAATAAAGCTTCAAAATTATCATGTGTATCTGAAACAACTAATATATTCATATTTATGCTCCTAATTCATCAAATAATGTTTCAAGTTCTTCAGCATTTTCATATCTAGCTTCCATAAGTTCTGCTACTGAGTACTCACTTTTTATATCTCCATACTCATTAGTTTTTCTTAAGTATGCGCCATACATTTCGTCAATACCCTTAACTTTACCTAATCCATGAATTAATAGCGCAAAAACTAAACTATTAGGTTTTTTTTCTAGAAGTATCTTTCTTGCAAGGTTTTTATCTCTACGTTTGTATGCTATTCCTAATGCAACTCCAGCACTTCTATTTAAACCTGCTTCGCAATTCACAACAAGATCACTTACATCCTTATGAGTTTCATGAAAATTGTTTATTTCCCCAGCAATATCACTATTAAAACTGTTATCTGATACACTTGTATCTTCATTGAATACTAAAGGTAACACACCTTCAAATAAATTTTCATTTATATTTGCTTTTTTATCTTCTGATGAACTTATTGAAATAATTGCTGCTGTCCCATCTGGCACATAATTTTCTGCTTCGTCTCTACTTAATATATGTATATTCATTATTTTCTTTTTACCTCCCAAAATTTATCACAATTACCTACTTTAGGATCTATTAAAGCTACATACCTAAATAATCCATTGCCCAAGTAATCTTTATCTATCATATTTGAATTTTTCGGTATTTCAACATATGGATCGTTTACTACTACATATAATTCTCCATTAATTTCTTCAGTCCCTACAATAGTCATATAATGTCCATTAGAAGCAAACATACTTCTCTCCTGTTTATCTGTACCTCTATTAACTGCACTTGAATGAGCTATTAATCCATCCCCATCTTTAAGCCTATTAATTACATTATCTTTTTCAATGTCTACAACTTCTAAGTAGTTATAAAAATATCTATCTACTATATTCCTAAAAACCTCATCATATGACCCTTGTCCGATTCCATCTTCTTTACTTTTTGTTAACGTTGCCATGGCAACTAATATATCAGGCGTAAATATCTTACTTTCTGGTATACATATGTTTATTCTATAGTCATAGTCTACAGTTTCGTTATATTTCTCGATATCTTCTATAAGAACCTCATAGATACTATTTATAATTTCTTCCTCTTTTATGAGTTTTGAAATTATTATAGCTAAACTTGTTGGGCCGCAACCAGTATTAGCTATTGTATCTTTTTCTTTATCATTTTTACTATTCATTTTATGATATACAATGTTTGACCACTTATTATTATCATTTTGTTTGAATTCTTCATAACCATTTATCATTTTACCCAGCCTACTTTATTAACTTGTCTACTTCTAGCTATTGCTAAACTTTTGCTTTCTACATTCTCTGTAATTGTAGAGCCTGCTGCAATAAATGAATTTTTTCTTAATATTAGTGGAGCCACTAAATTTACATTGCAACCTATAAATACATCATCTTCTACTATAGTTTTTTGACTATTTCTTCCATCAAAATTTACAAAAACAGTTCCACATCCAATATTAACTCTTTCACCAATTTCAGCATCTCCTATATAAGCATGGTGAAGAGACTCACTATTATTTCCTATTGTTGATGCTTTAACTTCTATAAAATTGCCTATCCAAACATTATTACCAATCACAGAATCCTTTCTCACCTGTGAATATGGACCTACATTTGTATTATTCCCAACTTTACTATTCCTAACTACAGACAACTTAATTGTTGAATCATCTCCAATGATAGCATCTGTTATTTCTGAGTTCATACCAATCTCACAATTTTTACCTATTATAGTATTGCCTCTTATCATGCATCCTTGAAGTATTGTTGTATCTTTCCCAATAATAACTGTTTCATCAACGTATATGCTCTCTGGATTAACAAATATAACTCCATTTTCCATATGTTTCTTAATTGTTTTATTCAAGACCATCACTTCCTTGATATCTGCGTTTAATATCTTTATATCTTTTTAAATTAAGTCCTGCATCTGAGTACCCCACTCTTGATTCTGATCTATACTGCACTAAATTACCATCAAAGTAAAATTCAACATCATCTTTATACCTCATTAATTTTGTCTTATAAACAGCTCTAATGTAATTGTCTGTATCAACTATTATATCAGCATCATCTTCTTTCAAAATACTAAGTATAATCTTTTTACTTTCTTCTAAACTATCTCTATATTCTAATGCATCAACCTTTTTCTCTTTTTGATCTGTCTGACTTGACACTCCATGAGGCTTGTTATCTAATTCTCTTAATTTATTATCTACAATACCTAGTTCTGGATATGTATTATTTTTTATAAGCATGTATATTGCTAAAATTAAAACTATTCCTAATACACTTTTAAACATATAAAATCACTCCTTATTCAAACTATATATATTATAGAAAAATATGCTAATAAAAACAATTATTATATTCTTTATAATTTTTATTCTTAGCAAAATGGAATTTGTGAATCCATCTCAATAGTTATTTTATCTGTATCCGGTGTTAAACAATCACGCTCATATGTGCCTTTATTTACTCTTTCTTTTGCTATATCAGCTTCATAATAAGCATCAAAATACTTAATTCCTCTTCTTGTTTCGCTTGTATATTCTCCCGTTATTTTCTTATGCATTACATCTATAAAAATTGCTGTATCAAAACTTCTATAAGTATCTTGGTCAGCTTTTGGAAGTGATTTTCTTATATCTTCTATATCTTCATCTGTAAATTCATCAATGCTTTCTTCATGCTGCACAAGCTCATCATGCATCCTAGAAATTTTCATCTCTTCATATGCCTTAATAACTGTTTCTGCTTGAACCCCATAAAGATGAAGATTAAAATATGCATCTACATCTTCTTTTTTGAATCCATATTCTTTAATCACATGCGCCTTATTAACTTCATCATCTTCTGATATACAATCTCCCAATAATGCATCCTCTAATGAAACACCATTACTATGTATAGACAATACTCTTTCATTTTCTTTACGGTATTCAGCTCTTGCCTTCTTTTGTCTTTCTACTTCCAAGTAATCACTATATACAAGATCAAGCTCTGGATTTTCCACTTTTAACTCTTCTAATTTTTTTATGTATTCTTCACTTCCCAGTTCAAGATTAATAAATTTATTATTTGTAATTTTATTAATATACGCATCTATATATTTAGCAAAATTTTCGGCATTAAGTGCATTTGAATAAAACTCTCCCATTTTGCGACCTTCATCATATTCTGGCATTTCAATTTTTTCAACATATGAAATAGCTTCATATATATTTGGTCTTCTGTCTACAATTGTTCCTATTTTAGTTCCATTTGGCCCAAATATTGGCGTGTCACCGCTAATACCTCTTGCTAGGAAATTACCAAATGCTGGATTTACAAAAGAACTTTTATTATTCTTAGAAAAAACATTATGCGCAAAAGTATATAAGTCTGGATTAGTAGCATTTTCATCCATCATTTTTACATAACTTAAATCTTTCAAATTATTATCATCGAAAGACATAAATCCAAGTTCTTTTAAATAATTTTCATCTTTTCTTAGTATCCCAACTTGTGTTTTATTATAGTTTTTTCTAAAATCAGCAATCGTAGTTTCAAAGTTTGTTTTACTTAAAACTTCCTTCATCCTTCTTTCTGATTTATCTTTAGTTAAGTACTCCCATACAGGTAAGTTTTCATCACTTATTTTTATTCTATTATAAAATTTTAACAATTCATTTTTGTATAACCATGTTTTTTCAGCCATGAAACTTTCGGCAGCAGCTTCTGACTTTAGCCAACTTGGTATTCCTTTTATATTAAAAAAACTCATAGCCCTTTTATATAATCTAGCATCCTTAAATTTAACATCTCTTACATTCTTTAAGTTTCTTAAATTGTCAAAATATCTATCTGTTAAAATTTCTACAAAAGGTATATCTATCTCTTCAAGTTTTTTGTATCCACCAATCCATCTAAAAAAATCTTCATCTAAAGTTTCTCTCTCAACTTCTAATTTATTAAGGTTAGGTGCATCTAAATAGAAAAATAAATTGCCATAATCTATATTAGTTTCCTTAAAACTCATATGATTGCCATTATATGATATTTTTTTATTTGCAAAATTTAATACCTCAGTATCTCTTATATTTAAATAAAAATAATTTTTCTCACTTTTCCCAGTCAGCGGATTATCAATCTTTATTCCATCTACTCCATCTATAAAATCAATGTCCTCTAACGTAGAATGACTTACATGACAACCACTTAATTTTTTAAAAGAAGCTAAGTGATTATCTTTTTCAATATAACAGTTATCACTTTTTATTGATTTTATACCTTGAAACATCTTTGAGATTTCTTCAAATTCACCACCGCTTACCCTTACATTACTTATATTCAAATTTTTAACTAGTTTATTAGAAAGCATATCTACTTCATTAACACTTTCAGCATTTTCAATAGTAACTCTGGTGTTTTCCTTTTTTCCCACAAACTTCAAGCCAGAATATAGCAGAATGTGTTCATTATCTTTCATATACTCATTAAGTTCACTCAGCATATCAACTAATCTATACTCTTTAGGGTTATATTCATCTGTAGTGCTTATATAGAGGTCTGTATTCATATACTTTCTATTAAATCCACTATCAAAATCCAAGTGTAGTACTATTCCATTCTTTATAGCAATTAGCCCTGCATTTTGACTCTTTTCAATATCTTTTGTATTAATATATTTCACTCTATCTTTTATATTAACATCTTGATCTTGCGGATAATAATAAAACTCAATTCCCTTTGTAATTTTTTCTGTTCCGCCTTTTATTCTATGTATTTGTCTTTTAATACTATCTCTAATCATTTCATACCTCCATTCATCACATTTTATCTTTTATTAACTATTTAAACTATCTATTGTAAGTTCCATCATATCTAAATATAATTTTGCATTGTTAGTCGGCATACCACTTAGTCTGTGTTCATGTGAATAATCAACCAACTTTTCAAGTTTTATATCTTCATTTCCATATATTTTATCAAAAGCTTCTATATTACCAACTACAAAAGCATCCATAAAATCTCCATATCCTTTTTCAATAGCTATTAAAGAAACTTCAAAACTTTTAGGATCAAGTTCTTCAAGCCTTTTTTCAAACTCTGAACCAGTTACCATCTTTCGAATATTATCATTTGTAAAATCAATTCTCTCAAAAGTTCCATCATAATCTTCATCAAGTTCTAGTAAAAAACTATCATATATTTGAGATTTATTACTTAATTCATAAATTAATTTTGTTCTAGCTGAGCTAATACCTGTAGGATCATCGAACCTATCAATAAAATCATATGTGTCCACTTCTGAATTTGTGTTTAGTGTAATTCCTTTTAATTGCTCTAGTGTATATTCATCAATCTTCTTTTTTAATTTTTCATATTCCTTAAGCTTATTACTCATAATTATATTTAAAAAAGTAGCAGGATATTCACTAATACTTGAAGATATGCTATTTATCTTTTTTATATTGTCTACTTTTTCAAGATTTACTGATTTAATAAATTCTATAGTATTTTGTTCATCTTCACTC
The DNA here is from genome assembly GCA_025210555.1 of Clostridia bacterium. Taxonomy (GTDB): domain Bacteria; phylum Bacillota; class Clostridia; order Lachnospirales; family JAOARL01; genus JAOARL01. The sequence goes on along the minus strand of JAOARL010000038.1, from coordinate 18,024 downwards.
AAGATATTTCCATCATACATTTTTAAAATGCTGCTTCTAACTTCATGTTTTACTTTTGCAGCACTTAAGTTTATATCAAGTTGTATTGCTTCTGGTGGAAAGATGCTTAACACTCCGACATTTCTCATTAAGTGATTCTTACCTTTAACATCAGCATCCAAATAAACTCTTAACTGCCTATCATTTAAGAGTTTTATTTTCTCATATTTTGAACTTAAGTCTTCAGGATATAATTTACAATCTTTTGATTCCTTAATTAAAAATTCAACTTCTGTTAAGCTAAACTCTTTTATATCTAGCTCTCCACCATATATAAAAAAGTTTAGAAAACCATCACTATACTTTATTTTGTTATCTAACACATCAATATAGTCCTTAGTCATATTTTCAATTATTACTCTAGCAGCTTCAAAATTATTTGTAACTAAAAGCTTGCTTCTCACTCTACTAAATTGCTCTTTCTCGCCTTGGGAATAAGTCTTATAATCTAGTGGATATACGTTTTCAAATATACTCATATAAACACCTCTTTTATTTAATCAAATTATAATAATTATAACATAACAATTAGATTATAAAAAGCAATTGTCAGAACTTTCTTTATTTTTATTCATTAAACAAAAAAACACATCTAATGATGTGCTTTTTAATATTTGAATTTTTCTATCATATTTGTAAGGTTATTACTAGAACTTTTTAATTCCTGAGCACTTTTAGATATACTAGAAACGCTTTGACTAAACTCATCTGCAAATGCTGCTACTTCTTCAGTAGAAGCTGCAGTTTCTTCAGATACACTAGCAACATTTGTCATTGATTCAAGCATTAAACTTTTTTTCTTTTCAACAGTTTCAATCTTAGTATTAAGATTTCCCATTCTGCTTAACATTGATTCAAGAGAATCTGTTATTTTTGCAAAGTCTTCTTCCGATCTTGAAACTGCATTTGATTGACTATTAATTAGTGTTAAAACCTCATTCATAAGAATTTTTGTGTTTTCTACTTCGCTTTGTATTTCTTCTACTATGTTTGATATTTCTACAGTTGATTCGCTAGACTGTTCTGCAAGCTTTGCAACTTCATCTGCTACTACCGAGAAACCTTTCCCATGTTCTCCAGCCCTAGCTGCCTCTATTGAAGCATTAAGTGCTAGTAAGTTAGTTTTATTAGATATTCCATTTATAACTTCTACAACCTGAGATATTCGCTCTGCCTTTTCATAAAGAGTTCCTATTGCATCATTTATATTATTTGCTGCTTTAGTATTATTATCATTACTCTCACTTAAATTCCTCATACTTTCTTTACTTTCATCATTTGTAATCATTATCTCATTTGAATTTTGCTTCATCTGATTAGATATTTCATTGATATTTTCTATTTCTAATCCTAAGTCCGATAAATTATTTGAAGTATCCATAACTTCATTTGCCTGCTCTGTTGCGCCTTCTGCTATATCAGAAGTAACGCTTGATAATTTATTTGCATAATCTTTTACTTGTGTAACAATTTCTTCAAGTTCTGAAGATACTATCTTAATATTCGAACTTGCTTTAGAAATTTGAGCAACCATTTGTCTTATAGTTGAAACAAATTTATTGAAATTATCTGCCATAAGTCCTATTTCATCTTTAGAATCAACTTCTATCTTACTTGTTAAGTCCCCATCTCCGCTAGCAATTTCTTTTAACTTATTAGTTATGTTTTCTATTGGATTCATAACCTTTCTAAGTATTAAAATCATTATAATCATAATAGCTATGATTCCTGGTATTACTACTGCTGCTATACTTTTTAAAACACCTACGGTATTTTCTTTAATAATGTCATCTCTAAAAGCCGTAGATGAAACTACCCACCCAAATGGGTTATCATCTGAAAACACTGTAAGTTTCCACTTTCCATTTTTAGGCGAAATATATTTATCCATTCCATTTCTCTCTACATATATCTTTTTAAACCCTTTACTTTTTTCTATTAAATTCTGTCCTTCTAAAGCTGGATGAACTATGTTATTACCATCTTTATCAATTATAAAAATAAAACCTTTTCCAGCTAACTTTATTAATAAATTTTTAGGATACTCTTTTTCATCATATATACTATGCTTTAAAATATCTATAATTTCTTCTTCTCCATAACCTAGTCTCTTATACTCTTTAATTGTTGATTCCATAATTTTAACTTGGTCGCCAAGTCTTTCTACAACCATATCTTCAGTACTTCTCGATACATTTATGTACAAAATTCCAGCTATTAATAGTATGAGTACTGAAATTAATCCAAAAATAACACTTAATATCTTATTTTTTAAATTCATTTCTTTCCCCCTATATTTAGTTTTATTAATCATATCACATTATTAAATTTTTGATAAGAAAAAGAACCTATTTTTCTATACTAGGTTCTTCTGGTTTTATATTTGGTAAATCTTCTTTTACTTCTTCAATATTTTTATTTTCTGTATTATCTAAGTTCGTTCTCATTTCATCCTGCATTTCTTGAGTGCATTTTTCCCTATACATAGCAATTAATTTTTTTCTATCCTTAAACACTTTTAAATGATCAACCATGTCTGTAAAATACCCAGACGGTAATGCTTCCATAATCCTACGTTCTGCTGCTACTTTATCAATGCTAGCATAATTCATAAAATTTATATTTGCCATGCATTCTCCTACATTTTTTCCCTTAAAAGATTCTATTATTAGAGGAGTTCTTTTTTTCCAAAGTCCATTACTTTTAGCAACTTCTTCTACTTCACATATATCAAGTGTTTTATCATTTGCTATAAATTCCTTTAACTCGTCTACTGAGTAACTTTTATTTATATTTTCATCTTCACCAAAATGGTTTCTTAATCTTGTTTCTAATCCTTCTCTTTTTATTGTGCTTTTAATATCCATTTTTATTTTAATTACTCTTCTATAAAATTCAAATGATAATTCATTTTCTGAGACTTTAACACTCTTAGTCCTTCCAGCACAAGTAGTATATCTTGATTCAGCTACATCTAAAACTTCTTTTGGTATAAAACCATGATTATTTGCTATTAACCTAATTGAGGTAAGTACACCTGTTGGAGTGTGCTTGAATCTTTTAATAATGTCTATTTCTTTCTGCGTATCCACATTTCCATATTTCACCAAAATTCTATAAGCCTTAGTAATCTTGTTTGTTTCACCAGATTCTAACAACTCATTTACTAAGTCTTCTCTCTTCTCTGGGTCTTCTTCTTTTTCTTTATCCGTAAGACATCCCATTAAGTCTTTTTCAGCTACTAACTTCTGACATTCTACACTATATTCTTTATCATGTTTCATATACAATTTTATTATTTTATCATTAAATTTTGATATTACTTCTTTATCTATATCTCTGTTTCTTTTCTTTTCTCTTTCAGACTCTAACAATTTATTTTTAGCTACTTCCAAAATCACTTCAGGAATATACCCTTTATGTGCAATTATTTCTTTTAATCCTGACATAAGTGAATTAATTGTACCATAATAATTATTTATAAAAACAATTTCTTCTTCTGGCGTTATATCTTTTTTCAATATTGCATATGCTTTTCTCAATTCATCGGTTTGATTTGTATCCATTGTTATATTTCTAAACACACTTAATCTTTCTTTATTTTTTTTATATTTAGTTTCTAAGTGTTTATATATTCTTGCTTTATTTTTATAATCTAAAGCAGAAAAAAACTCTTCTTCTTCTTGCTCTTCCATATGTCTATATTTTACCTCAAAAAATCTTGAATATAATTCCTCTACTTCTGTAGGCTTTAATCTGTTTACTAGAGTTTTTTTACTTTCTATTGTTCTATAATACTCTGCAATAACTTCAAATCTTGCATCTTTAGGTAAAGCTTTAGTGTTATCAACCAACATATTCATCCATCTTAGACTTACATTTCCTGTATTCTCTTCCATTATTTCTATCACTATTTTTGAAAGAATATCTAGTTTAACTGGGTCATTAGATAATTCCTTTAACAATATACTTAAATAATTAAATCCAATTTTTTCTCTATCTTCCTCAAAATATTTTCCAGCTAGGGCTAATAATTCTTTTTCTTTTTCATTTGATTCTAATTCATCTATATATGTATTTAAAAATTCAACATTAAATTTAAACATATAAATCCTCCCAACAAAAATATGATCCTTAGATCATATTTTACTCTTACATTTAGTTATTGTCAAAGTTTTCAGAAAATATCACATGAACATTATACTCATACCACTTAATATCATAATTATATATACTAATTTTTCTTTAAGATTATTTTCTTTTGAACTGCTTTTTTTAATATGTCACTTGCGCCAAAAGCAAATGCTGACATTATACTAATAACTATTGCCATTATTTTCTCTCCTAATTATCTTTTACTTTTATCCCAAATACTTCTGAAACAGAAACTGCTTGAATAGGGCTTATTATCATTCCACTTACATCTTCAATATTTATTCCAATATTATCAATAATGCTATTTGAAAAGTCTATATTCTTCAAACTAACACCTGATAACTGAGAATTTGATAAGTTAGTTTGCTCAAACTCTACTTTTTTAAAGTTAGCTCCACCGAACTCACCAAATTCAAGCATACTGTCTTTAACTATTACTTTATCAAAAACCACATATCTAAAATTGCTATAATTCATTTGACAGTTATCAAATTCTACATCTTTAAGCACTGTTTCTTTAAAATCAGCTCCTACTAATTTACAATTTTCAAACTTAACTCTATTAAAGATAGTAGAAGTAAAATCAATGTTTGAAAGATCACAATCTTTAAAAATAACATCTTCAACATCACACTTAGTAAGTTCTGAAGTTATAAATACAACTGATTTAAATCTGCTTTTTTTAACTTCTATTTGCTCATACTCTAAATTCTCTACTAAGGAATTAGACATCTCTATTTCTTTTATATAATCCTCATACTCATCTGCAAAGCCATTATTAATATCTTCTATCATCTTAATATTTTCTAAAATTCTTGGTTTTTCTATTTTAATCATCTTATACACTTCCTACATATATATCTTTATAAAGATCGTCCTTTATTAAATCATCTCTTATTATTGCGTACCCATAACCATCTGAAAATCCATTATTTGTATATAGCCCTGCTCTTGAGTGACTTTCTAATTTCATCCCTGCTTTTTCCAGAACCCTTTTTGAACCAATATTCGAATCTATAAAGTATGCTGTTAGCCTCAGCATATTAACTTCTAATAATAAATATCTTATAGCTTCCTTAAGTGCCTCAGTTACATATCCCTTGCCCCAAGACTCTCGTCTTATGAAATATTCAAATTCACCACTCATATTTTCATGATATAAATCAATTAATTCTATAACACCTATAAGTTTATTATCTTCTTTCGCTTCAATAGCCCATACATATTTTAATTTATCGTCATAATTAGATATTATTGTATTTAGCTGTGTTTTAGTATCTTCAAACGATTTACTATTCCAATCTGTGTTTTTCATTGCTTCTTTATCAGACACTATTATATTTAACTCATCTAGGTCTTTAATTTCAAACTTTCTTAAAATTAATCTATCTGTCTCTAATCTCACAGTTCCATTATGCTTTAATATATTATTTAACTTTTCCATTACTTTCTCCTTAACTTCTAATAATTTGCACTAGATAATTATAACATAACAAAATAAAAACAAGCACAAATTTGTGCTCATTTCCCTTAGATCCTTTTTATTTTTTTAAATACTTTTATTCCAAATCTCATTAATTTACTATCTAATTCTTTGTCTACATTTTTAAGTTCTTCTATTATTTTAATGTGTTGTGGACATACTTTTTCACATTTACCACAAGCTTTACATAAGTTTGCCCCTGATTCCTTACCACCAGTTATACCACTACTAAACCCAACATATTTAAATCCTGCCATTTTGTCATCAAAGAAGTATTTATCATTATAAGCACTAAATGCGCCTGGAATGTCTACTCCAAATGGACAAGGCATACAATAATTACACCCTGTACAAGGAACTTTCATAAGTTCTTTATAAATTTCTTTCACATCATCTATTACCTCTATTTCCTCTTCTTTTAAAGAATTAGGATGTGTTTCTGATGCTACTCTCATATTTTCTTTTACATGATCTAAAACATTCATTCCTGATAGAATAACACTTACTTCTTCCTGATTCCATAACCACTTAAGCGCCCACTCAGCTGGACTTCTATCTTTACTATAATTTTCGAATCTTTTCTTAACCTTGTCTGGAACATTAGAAGATAAACTCCCGCCTCTTAAAGGCTCCATTATTATTACACCTAGTCCTTTAGCATATGCATATTCAAGACCTTCTGTTCCTGCTTGATAGTTTTCATCTAGATAATTATATTGTATCTGGCAAAATTCCCAGTCATAATCATCAACTATCTTTTTGAACTCTTCTATTCTTCCATGGAATGAGAATCCTATATGTTTAATTTTTCCTTCTTTTTTCCATTTTTCAATATACTCTATCATTCCAAACTTTTTAAGTCTCTCCCAAGCCGCTAAACTATCAAGTGTATGCATCAAATAATAATCAATGTAATTAGTTTTAAGCCTCTCAAGTTGAGTATTAAAAAACTTTTCTATATCCTTGTCAGTTCTGACTAAATATGACGGCATTTTATCAGCTATATAAACATCTTCTCTCATATTATGTTTTTCTAATATATTTCCAAGTACTACTTCACTCTTTCCACCATGGTATGGATATGCTGTATCAAAGTAATTTATTCCTTCTTTAATAGCATATAATATTTGTTTTTCAGTTTCTTCTTCATTGATTTTTCCATTAGTTTGTGGAAATCTCATGCACCCATATCCTAATACTGATAGTTTTTCCTCACCTTTAATTAATTCTCTATATTGCATTTTATCCTCCTCCGTTTGACTAGTCACTCTAATATGTTTTTTTAAATAACCACTTTCGTGGCTATTTGCAAATACCATTTATTAATATTTTGTAACTGTCTTCTATAGCTTTTTCTTTATTTGGTCCTTTTAAATCATTTTGCGTCACATATTTTATGCACGTTTTTGAAGAATTATAAATCCATTCACTTATAAGTCTTTTATCTGCATCAATAAAATAATTCTCATTGAATCCTTCTAAAAACACTTCATATGCAAATTTAAATGTTTCTTCTATCTTTTCTAACATCATTGCATCAATATACGTAGAATGTGAAAAGCTTTCTTTAAACTTAAATTTATCTGGGTTTTCTATTCCCCACAGTACCAAGCCTACCCATACCTGCTTAATTTTTTCTTTGAAATCAAGCTCTTCGTTATAATTTTTCTTAATATATGCTGATAAATCTGTCTTTATTTCCAAATACAAAGTATTAATAAGTTCTACTTTAGTTGGAAAATAATTAAAAAGTGATCCATTTGAAACTCCAGCCTCTTTAGCTATTTTAGAAGTAGGTGTTCCATGAAATCCATATTCATTAAACAGCTTTAGTGACGTTTGTAAAATTATATCTCTTTTATTCATGTGTACCTCCAATTGACTAATCACTCTAAAAGTATAATATTATAATTTAAATAAAATGTCAAACAAAAAAGTGCATAGTTGCTATGCACTTTAGTTCATATATTTTTTTATTAATTTTTTCTCTGTCGGAATTAATGCTGAATATGCTGCTGCACTAACTAAAAAACTTAACATTGACATAGTCATAACAATATTTTCTATTTCTTTTTTAGCCTTTTGTTCATAGCTCACTCTTTCATCTTTATCCATAAGCATCATATTATAAGAAATTCTAAGTTTGCTTTTTTCATATGTGCTTTCTACCTTTTGGTTAAATGTCATAAAGTTTACTATTCCTGAAAGTAATATCATAACCATAAAAAAGTAAGTTGTTTTCTTTGTTAATTCTTTAAAATTATTTTCATCAATCCTAACACCTTTAAGAGCCTGCCTAGTTGATATCCAGCAACTAAAAACCCCTACAACATAAACTGTAATTACTCCTACTATTACGCTTATAACAGTTAATAGTATTTCATTATCTAACTTAACATTCTCCATAATACCTGTTAAGAATACATTTGGTACATTTCTTAGAAAAATTCCTAAAACTATCATCCATACTACAAACGGTGTAAACACTTCATTTACTGATACTAATTTTTTCTCCATATTAATCCCCCTCCATATGATACCTAGATTATAACTAATATAATAAGAAAATACTAGCATTTTAATTTTTTTCTTTTAAATTTAGATATTATTCTCAATCTTATTCATCTTAAGATACAAGTTGTTTTTCTTAGACTCAAAGCTTATTTGTTCGTTAATATAATTTTCAGCTTCCTCAATCAATTCAAATACTGAGACTAAACCTTTTTCATATTGAAGTTTTTTAAGTCTATACTTTTCTTCTAAAATATTTGATTTTTCCTTTAACAATAAATATTCTTCATACATATTTTTATATTCCATAAAGTCATTATAACTTTCTATATACAAACTTCTTTTTCTTTCATCAATTTGAAGTTTTAGCTTTTCAATAGTATTTATTATTGATATATGTTTAGCTTCATTTTTTCCATAATAAGCTTTCACATACTTTTCTTCATCTACATTTATATTTAAATCATTTTGGAGGTTATTTAAATTTTCATCTTTTAAAATCTTCATCTCATAAATTTCATTTAGCTCTTTAGGCTCTAATATTTCTATATTTATATCTATTAACTCTACCTCACTATCATAATCAAGTCCCATAAAAAATTTATAGTTTAATGCTTCATATTCCAAAGTTCTTTCTGCCTTTTTAACTTCGTTTTCAAATTCTTTAATTTTTATATACTCATCATTATATTCCATTTCTGAAATACTTCCTTGTTTAAACTTTTTTTCAGTTATCTTAAATAAAGAATATAAGTTTTCATATTCACCTAATTTAATTGAATATGCCTTTTCTTCTTCTTTTACAGCAATTGTGTATTCAAAAAGATTATGTTCAATATTCTTTTTTGTGGTAGCAATGTCTTCTTTCTTATCATCAATTTTTCTTTCTACTTTTTTATCTTCAAATCTTGCTTTCACTAAATATTCACTATAACTTTTAGCTGCTCCTCTTTCATTATTATTCTTTATACGACTTCTTTGAGAACTTAAGTCATCTAAATCTTCTTCAAGTGTATCCAACTCACTTTCTAAAATTTTTATGTTTACACTATCTTCATAAAGCTTCTCCAAAATAGTATTATCCGCACTTATACTTAAACCCATAAGTGTAAACATAGATAAACTAGTAAGAATATATTTCATTGTTAACTACCTCCTTTTCTATTAGACCATCTTTAATATATATTATTCTATTTGCATGTTTAGCCGTTTCTTCATCATGAGTTATAAGAATTATCGTTTTACCTTCACTATTTAGTCTATTCAAAATTTTCATTACTTCTTCTCCTGATTTACTATCCAGATTACCTGTAGGTTCATCTGCTAAAATTATTTCTGGATTAGTAATAAGTGCTCTAGCTATAGCTACCCTCTGCTGCTGACCACCTGAAAGTTCATTTGGTCTATGATCTATTCGATCTAGTAAACCTACTTTATCGAGCATCTCTTTAGCTACTTCCTCAGTTCCTTTACTCGTTTCTCCTCTTATTATAAGCGGCATCTGAACGTTATATAACATATTGTATTTAGATATTAGGTTAAACTTTTGGAATATAAATCCAATTTTATTATTTCTTATATTCGCTAACTGATCATCACTTAAAGTTTCTATGTCCTGCCCTGCTAGATTATAACTTCCTTCTGTTTTTTCATCTATGCACCCTAATATATTCATTACGGTAGATTTTCCTGATCCTGATGGTCCTAATATTGCAACAAATTCACCTTTTGTTATCTTCATATCTATACCTTTTAATACTTCTAAACTATTTCTGCCAAGCTTATATACTTTTCTTATATTCTCTAGGCTTATAACAGTTTCCATTTTAAGCACCTCCTGCTCCCATCACGTAAACTGACTCAGCAAATTTATTTTCTTCATCACTAAGTTCTTCGTCTATAACAATTCTTAATTTAATGCCTTTCGCTATTTCATCTAATTCAACTGAAGTATTACCTTCTCTACCTCTTTTGTTTATCTCAAGTCCTACTGGTATTATTATATCTAGCTGCTCTCCTGTTAACTTAACTTCCGATTCATTTCCTCTTTTCATCCCAGCTCCCATTTTAAACATACCTTTGCTATTACCCATGTTTGTATTTCTTGATACAAGAGTTTTCATTTTTTCTTTTTGCTCTTCAGTTAATTCTTTTTTTTCTGGAGCTTCATACACATCAATAGTTACTATATTTCCAATAACTTTAGCAACTTGTCCATTATAAAACTCTTTCTGCAGTGGTCTTTCTCTTACTTCATTTTCAGTTTTATTTTCTATTTCTACTTTCTCAATTTCAATATCTTCCTTGCTTACGCTTCCACAGCCAACTAATGCCATAGAAAACATTAGTAATAATATTATTTTTTTCAAAACGTTCCCCTCTTTCTATTCATATCTTAATGCATCTATTGGTTTTAAATTTGAAGCTTGATATGCTGGATACAAACCAAATACTGCTCCTGTTACTAATGAAAACATTATAGCCAATATATACGTACTACTTGTAGGTATAACGAGTACCCCAAATGAGGTTATTATTGGTAGTAGTAATATTGTTATTAATATCCCTACAAATGCTCCTAAAACTGATATTATTAACGATTCTATTAAAAATATTAATAGTATTTCTTTCTTCTTAGTTCCTAGTGCTTTAAATATACCTATTTCTTTTGTTCTTTCCTTAACTGAAACAAATAATACATTCATAATCCCAATTCCACCTACCATGAGGACTATTACAGCTACTGATGCAAGCATCATTGAAACCATCGTAACAGATTCTTTAGCGGTAGTTAGAGAACTCCCTACATCAAACATCATATATTTTCCTTCTCCTAGCCTAACATCTAATATATCTGTTAGTTCTAATTTTAAGTCTTCTACTTCATCAAGATTATTTGCAAAAGCCATTATACTTGAAGAATTAAATTTACCACCTACATATGACTTTAATGTTTGCTCAGGCACAAATATTGATTCATCAGCACTTCCTTTTACAAGCATCATTCCTGATTCTTCAAGAACGCCTATCACTTCATACCTTTTGCTATTTATCTTTATATATTCCCCAATCGCATATTCATCTTCAAATAATTCTTTTGCAACCTCAGATCCAATAATAACCTTTTTTCTTCTTTTATCATTATCATCTTCTTCAAATTCTTTACCGTATTTTATCTCTAGATTGTTTATTCCAAAGAAATCTTCTTTAATACCAAAGGCTGAACCTGAAAATTCTAAATCATTGTATACAGATGTCACATTTGTCATTGTTAAACTTGTAATTGCATTTAGGTACTCTGTCTTATCTTTTATATATTCTATATCTTCTTCATCAATCTTCGCTGATCCTCTTCCTCTTCCTTGCATAATAGTTATCATATTTACATTTAAATTTGAAAATTGCTCCTCAACTGATTTAGTAGATCCATTACCTATCCCAAGAACTACAACAAGCGTTGCAGATCCCACTATTATTCCAAGCATAGTTAAAAAGACCCTGAATTTATTTGAAAGCACATTTGTAAAAACAACCTTAATTAACTCTTCTATTTTCACAAGTTACCACCTACTTTACGATTACTTTCTCATTTATATCTAACCCTTTTATTACTTCTGCATATTTACCATCTGTTAATCCTGTAACAATTTGTCTTTCTTCTATTCCTGTATCAGTTATAACTGATACATATTGTTTTTTGTTAGCTATACTAACTGATTTATTTGGAACAGTAATTACTTTTTCTTTTTCAGCTATAATAAACTCTATGCTAGCTGTCATATTATTTTTTATCTCATCATGTTTTTTATCTAGTTCTATTTCAACATAATAATTTACTATTCCATTATTATCTACTTCTGGATTTTTCTTTACATTACTAACTGAACCTATGTATGTTTTACCTAAGAAGGCCTCAAATTCTAATTCTACCTTTTGACCAACTTCTATATTCTCAATATCAATCTCTGGAACTTTTGATTGTATTTTTGATTCATTAACTTCAGCTAGTGTAATAACTACATCACTAGTGCTTATATCCTCACCTTTTTTATAATTAACATCATATATTTCACCTGAAAACATTGTTTTAAGATTCATATCTGCTATATCTGAATAAATATTTTTTATATCATTTTCTGCTTTTCTTATGCTTACTTCATTTGATTTGATGTCATATGCTAAATTCTTTTCTTTTTCTATTTTTTTATTACTAATTTCTTCTTTTAATTTATCTAATTCTATTTTCATATCTGAAACTTCTTTTTCAGAATATAGTTTTCCAAGTTCTAAGGCATCTTCATAATCGCTTAACTTTTCAGCATAATCCTTTTCTAAATTTTTAATTTCAAAGTCATTATTCATTTTTGTTATTTCAATATTTTCTGTTTTTAGCTTAACTTCTTCAAGTGAAATTTTTGCATTCTCAAGTTCTGTATATAAATCACTGCTGTCTAACTTAGCAAGAATCTGTCCTTCTTTAACAATTTCTCCTTCTGAAACATTTATACTACTAATTGTTCCACCTGACTTAAACTTAAACTCTCTTACTGGAATATTATAATTTCCATCTGCACTTATTGATATTTGTATATCTTTTCTTTCAACTATGTATTCTTCAATTTCTTTAGTTTCATTTGTCTTTTTATTCTCAGATGCTTTAGTGTTAACATTATAGATTCCTACTAACGCCATAAATATAACTAAAGTAATTACTAACTTTTTTCTCATAGCTATCCCTCCTTTTACATAGAGTATATTAATACTATGAGTGAGCTTTTTGTAATAAATGTGTAAAAAGTGTAAGAAAAAAACACCCTAAGGTGTCCTTATTCAAATTCTTGATTAAATTTTAGTACATTCCCTAAACTATTATAAAAATCTTGCGAATTATCAATTGTTGTTTGACTACTTACTTTAATCCTCATGTCTAAATCTTTAATTTCTTCTTCATCATTTTTTTCTAGATCTTTTATATTAACTCTATCTAAAAATTTGCTATCTATAATTATTCTTTGAGCTTTTTCATAACAAGCCTTAACTGTATATCCTTGTGCATCAGTTATTTTGTTTGAAAGTGCTGAATTCACACCTTCGTTAACTAAAGTATATTTATCATTTTCTGGATTTTCATCACACTTAACAAGCCCTATCCAAATTTCATTTTCATATAATGTTTGATAATTACTCATTAATTGATGATTCATTTCATGATTAAATATATTTCTATGATATTTTAAGTCTTGCTCTTCATCTATTATTATATACCTATCTTTTTCCCATGATATTTTTTCTAATATTCCAGCAGTTATTGTTACTACATGAAAATTTCCTAGATCTTTACACGGACCTGTTCTATAATCTACATTCATTATCCTAGTTACAACGGTACTCAAATCTAGCATGTCAGGATTTTGATTATTAAACTCTGTTATATATTCTATTAAATCATTTTTTCTGTCTTCATCCAGTTTATTATATCTATATGCATTTAAAACAATATTTTCAATAATAAGTTTCTTATCTAGTCTCAATTCATTACCTTTTTTTATTGCATTTTCAACCAAATATTCGTTAATTGAATATGCAAATTGTTCTCTTACCAATATTTCTTTTTTTCTTTCAAGCCTAGTAAGGCTCTTTTTATCTTTCTTTAAAAGCTTCTCATGTTCTAAAGTAATTGCTTTTAACTCATTACTTTTTAAATTTTCACCATACTTTTCTTTTATAGCATTTAAAATTTCATATTCTTCTCCATTATTTCCAAGTGTCTCTTTTACCAAAGCTTCTAATTCTTTATACTGTTTACTTTCTCTATCTTCAATTTTTATATTTTCTTCATAACTAAAATTACTTATCATGTCATTTCTCCTAATTGTCATTTATATTAACTTACTAATTGTAGTGCTTCATAATTATAATCCATATCTATTAAATCATCTATTAAAACACATGTATCTCTATCCTGTTTTATTTCTAAACATTCAGTATCTAGCTCAGCTATTGATATTTCATTATTTTTATATTTCCTTATTTCATGTGAAATATCTCCATATAACTTATAATCATTGTTTGTTAAGTCTTCAATATCAATAGTTCTATCTAATCCTAATAAGCTTGTTATGTGTCTTTCAACGTCATAAAATTCTACATATACAAATTCTTCATAATAATGAATATAAGCATTTTCTGCCATTTTATCTGTAATACCTTCATTTATAATCTTAGTCTTAGGATCATTATAATTAATAGCCCCTGTTACATTCATATCTACTTTTGGTATATAATCACCCATAACTATATGTGTTAATTCATGAAACATTATTCTTGCTAATCTATCACCATAATATTCTTTTTTATCTATTAGTATTCTTTTTTCTTCCCACATCTCTCTAGACAAATAATCAAATGATTCAATAGTTGTAATTGCTCTTCCTATATAACTTGCTTCACCACTAAAAATTTCTACGTTTGCATTCATTACACGAGTTAATACTTCTTCTATACTAAGTTTATTTGGGTAAGCTTTGTTAAATCCTAATACAAAATTCTTAACTATTTCTTTTTCATTCTCTCTAAACCCATCAAATCTTTCACAATTATCTATAATCATAGATATTGGAACGCTAATATCTATATCATGATTTTTAGCTTCATCTATTAATAAATAAGCTTTTACTATCTCTTCATACATTTTAACTTCATTTTTACTCGCTCTAAATTCAAATTTTTTTTCTTTATTTTTTCTATCATCTTGAAACTCATTTCTAGCTTCTTCTTCCATTTTTTCTTTTTCTTTAAGAAGCTGAGATTTTTTTTTGTCTACTTCTTCTAAATCATGTCTGTATAATCCAATATTATAAATTCTATTATATTTTTCTCTTAGTGCTTTATCTTTATCCATTTCTTCGATATATTCTATTTTATCAAACATAAAGCACCCCCCTTAATTTTTCCAAAAAAATAAGCAACCAATTTCTATTTCAAAATCGATTACTCATTTATTATATCACGTCTGTCAAACGTTGTCTAGAATTTTCTGACAATTATCTTTTTGACTTCTATTAATTCTTTAATTGTATAATCTGAATAACACCCTTCATACTCTCCAAGCAGTATACTTCTTATTCCCGCTCCGTTTCCGCAAGCTGCATCAGACTTTCTATCACCTACAAAAAAAGTATTATTAATATCTAAATCATATTTATCTATTAAATACTTAACTGCATCACTATTAGGCTTTCTTTTAAATCCTCTTTCACTAGTTATAATTTCAGTAAAATAGTCTTCTATTCCATTTCTTTTTAGTATGTCATAAGAAGTATCATTTCTATGTGTATAAGACAAATTTATCATGCTATTATCTCTAACAAACTCCAATATTTCTTTAGCACCACCAATAAGTTCAATTTTATCGTCTTCTCCATGAAAAT
The DNA here is from genome assembly GCA_025210555.1 of Clostridia bacterium. Lineage (GTDB taxonomy): Bacteria > Bacillota > Clostridia > Lachnospirales > JAOARL01 > JAOARL01. The sequence continues at coordinate 2,406 of JAOARL010000038.1, read as the reverse complement.
GATAATCAAAAGTTTTTTTAACTGATTCTAATGTAACTCCTGCTTCTGCAGCTATTTTTTCTAACATCGATATTGATGAATATTCTTTTGCATAATCGTATATATATTCTTTAGTATACTCTATATTATTTTCTTTAGCCGCATTATAAATTCCACCTACAATTGCATAAAAAGAATCTATTATTGTCCCATCCAAATCCCATATAACCGCTGACTTTTTCAAACCTATATCCCTCTTCTTTTTTTTGAATTTTAAAATATTATAACAAATTTGTTTGACAAATAATAGGTTTGATCTTATAATCAGTTTAATATTTAAAAGCTATGAAAAGAAGAGTAAGTTATAAAAATCTTTTACAGAGAGCCTTGTAAGCTGAAAATAGGCAAAGTAATAGTAACTGAAAATGATCTTGGAGCTGCGTACCGAGTCTTTATTAAGATTAGGCTACGATGGGTGCACCCATTATAGTGCTAAAGTATAAGCTCTTTAGCCGTACTTGATAAGGTTAATACTGTGAGGTATTAATAAACTGAGGTGGTACCACGAATATATAACTTTCGTCCTCAAGACATAGTCTTGAAGATGGAAGTTTTTTTATTACAAAATTTAGAAAGGAATGATTAAAATGAATAAAAACATACTAATTGGAGGTGCTTGGCCATATGCTAATGGATCATTACATATAGGACATATAGCTTCATTGCTGCCTGGCGACATTTTAGCAAGATTTCACCGTCTCAAAGGAGATAGTGTTTGTTATGTTTCTGGTAGCGATTGTCATGGTACTCCTATTAAACTAAGAGCTCTACAAGAAAATAAATCACCAAGAGAAATTGCCGAACATTATCATTTAGAATTCAAAAATGTATTCAATTCTCTAGGTTTTACCTATGATAACTATGGGGCAACCTATTATCAATATCACAAGGAATTTGTCAAATCTTTTTTTAAAAATATTTACCCTGGAGAATATACTTATGAAAAAGTTACTAAACAAGCATTTTGTAATACCTGTAATCAATTTTTACCCGATAGGTTTGTAAACGGTATTTGTCCAAAATGTAAAGCGAAAGCTAGAGGTGATCAATGTGACTCATGTGGAACTTTATTAGAGCCTTCTAAATTAATTAATATTGAATGTTCTACATGTAAATCAATACCAATTTTTAAAGAAACAAAACATATTTACTTATCACTATCTTCACTTGAGGATAAAATTAATACTTATGTTAATATAACATCTAAAAACTGGAGAAAAAATGCATCATCTTTAACTAATCGATATTTAAATGAAGGTTTAATTGACAGAGCCATAACTAGAGATATTGACAATGGAGTTCAGATTCCAGTTAATGGATACGAAGATAAAAGGTTTTACGTTTGGATTGAAGCTGTTTTAGGATACTTATCTGGAAGTAATAATTGGGCTAAAGAAAATGACATAGATTGGAATTTATTATGGTCTGATAATGCAATTCATTATTATGTTCATGGAAAGGATAATATACCCTTTCATAGTGTTATACTTCCCTCTCTTTTGATTGCACATAGTGATGATCTCCATTTGCCTGATAAAATAATTTCAAGTGAATATCTTACACTTGAAGGAAATAAAATTTCTACTAGCAATAATTGGGCAATATGGGCTCCATACCTAGTTGAAAATTATAACCCAGATTCTATAAGATATTTCTTTACAACCAATGGCCCGGAAAATAGAGACACTAATTTTTCCTGGAGAGAATTTATAAATAGCAATAATAGTGAATTACTAGGAGCTTATGGTAATTTTGTAAACAGAAGTTTTGTTTTTATAGAAAAGTTTTATGATGGTAAAATTCCATTATCAAATATTGATACAGAAATTAAAAATAAAATAACTAGCTTATATTTATCTACAGAAAATCTCATTGTAAATGGTAACTTCAAAATCGCTATTGACCAAATTTTTAATTTCATTAGGGAGTGTAATAAATATTTTGATCAAGAAAAACCTTGGATTACAATCAAAGATGATATATCTTTATGCAACAAGACTTTATATACTTGTATAGAAGCTATCCAAAATTTATCAATACTACTTGAACCATTTTTGCCTTTTTCATCAAGTAAAATTCAATATTCTCTGAGTATAGACAAGCACAACTGGGAATATTTAAATGTTAAAGAAAATATTAAAATAAAAAAGATTGATATATTATTTGAAAGAATTGATAAAGATATTATAACTTTTGAAGAAAATACTTTAAAAAAATAAGAAGCTTTTGAGTCAATACCCTTAAAGTGGACTCTTTAAAAAAGAAACTATGCAAGAGCTAACATTCTATATTGAATAGGTGTTAGCTCTTTTAGTTGTTCTTGATATCTTTTCGTATTGTAAAAACATACATATTCTTTTATTAATT
>JAOARL010000037.1 GCA_025210555.1 Clostridia bacterium | reverse complement strand
GGCTAAGGATAGTGGTGAAATATACAAAGAAGAATTAATTTCTGAACTTCCAGAAGGAGAAGAAATCTCATTCTACAAGCAAGGTGAATTCACTGATCTTTGTGCTGGACCACATCTTATGAAAACTAAACCAGTTAAAGCCGTTAAACTTTTAAGTGTAGCTGGTGCTTACTGGAAAGGTAGTGAAAAGAATAAAATGCTTTCAAGAGTATACGGTGTTTCTTATACTAAATCAACTGAACTTGAAGAATACCTTAATATGCTTGAAGAAGCTAAAAGAAGAGATCATAGAAAGATTGGTAAAGAACTTGATTTATTTGTATTAAAAGACGAAGGTCCTGGTTTCCCATTCTTTTTACCAAAAGGTATGGTTCTAAAAAACACTTTAATTGATTTTTGGAGAGAAGAACATAAAAAAGCAGGATACGAAGAAATATCTACTCCTATAATTTTAAATAGAACTCTTTGGGAAACTTCTGGTCATTGGGACCACTATAGAGAAAACATGTATACTGTTCAAATAGATAAAGAGGATTATGCTATAAAACCAATGAACTGTCCAGGTGGAATGTTAGTTTATAAAAACAAACCTCATTCATACAAAGAGTTTCCTATTAGAACTGGCGAACTTGGATTAGTTCATAGACATGAACTTTCAGGTGCCCTCCATGGGTTAATGAGAGTAAGAAACTTCACACAAGACGATGCTCACATATTTATGTTACCTGAGCAAATTAAAGATGAAATTAAAGGTGTTATTAAATTAATAGATAAATTTTATACTCTATTTGGCTTTGAATATAGCGTTGAACTTTCAACAAAACCTGAAGATAGTATGGGAAGTGAAGAAGATTGGGATCTTGCAACTAATTCTTTAGAAAATGCTCTTAAAGAAATGAATATAGAATACTCTATAAACGAAGGAGATGGAGCATTCTACGGACCAAAAATTGATTTTCATTTAAAAGATTGTTTAGGTAGAACATGGCAATGTGGAACTGTACAATTAGATTTCCAATTACCTGAAAGATTTAATCTTGAATATATCGATCGTGATGGAAGCAAAAAACAACCTGTAATGATTCATAGAGTTGTACTTGGAAGTATAGAACGATTTATAGGAATCATTACTGAGCATTTTGCTGGTGCCTTCCCTACTTGGCTTGCTCCAGTTCAAGTTAAGATATTACCTATATCTGATAAATATAATGATTACTCATTTGTAGTCGCTAATAAATTAGAAAAACTTGGAATAAGAGTTGAAGTAGATACTAGAGCTGAAAAAACTGGATTTAAAATCAGAGAAGCTCAGCTTGAAAAATCTCCTTATATGTTAATACTAGGAGAGCAAGAAGAAGCTAACAGTTCTTTATCTGTTAGAAGTAGAAAAGACAGTGATTTAGGATCTAAATCATTTGAAGAATTTGTTAACTTAATTACAGACGAAATCAATAAAAAAAGTTATTAAAAATAAACAAATGAAAAGAGCAGGCATATGCCTGCTCTTTTCTGTACTACCAAGGGCAACTCTATAATAGCATTTTAATTTACGTTTGTGTGGATGTTTATATTAAATGCACACTTTTCATAATGAATTGCTATTGCAATTGTTTCATTTCTTTAAAAAGTTCTTCGCTACTTGGTATTCTCCCTGAAAATTTAAGATTTCCATTAATAACAATTCCTGGAGTTCTCTTAACTCCATACTTTATAATATCATCAAAAGAATTACTTATTGTAACCTTTATAGTCTCTCCTAGCATATCGATAGCCTTATCTATGTTCATTATAACTTTTTCCATTTCAATTTGTTTACCTTCGCAGCTACATACTAATCCATTAATTACTAAAACTTCCATAATAGCACCTTCTTATTTCTTTGCTTGAAGGAAATATTCATTCCCTCCACCTTTATATCCTTTTTCTTTTATAATGTTATTGAACTCTTCCTTTATATTTTCTTCTCTATTCTTTGACTTAGCATAAATAATAGCTTCATCACTTTCAAATTTCACTAAATATCCTTCGTTTTGAACTATTTTAGTAGCTAACATTCTACTGTTGTTAAAGTCCATATCTATTTTAATATCAAAGTCCTTTTTACCTGTTTCTAATAACTCACTAACTTTATAGTCTACTAATTTATTTGAAAGTGCTTTAACTTCTTTACTAAGCATAACATTTTCATCTTTTTGTTTTTTTAATATATCAACTATTAAATCTGTACTTGCAGAATACATAGATGTTATTCCTGTTAATATATTATTTTTATCATTATATTCTTTCACTACTCTAAAACCACATGAAAATTCTATTCTATGACCCTCTTTGTATCCTTCAATTTTATTAACTTTAATAACTCCAACTTCACCTGTGCTATTAACATGAGTTCCACAACATGGGCACCAATCAAAATTTTCTATCTCTACTAATCTTATTTCACCTTCTATTTCAGGTTGTTTTCTTAAATCAAATGCTTTACAGCCTTCTTTATCAGTGTAATAATTTTTGAATTTTACATTGCTATAGATGATCTCATTTGCCATTTTTTCCACTTCTAAAATTTCTTCTTTAGATAATTTTTTATTTATATCTATAGTCATTTTTTCTTCTGTTAAATTAAAACCTACTGTATCCGCATCATATTTAATTTCAAAAACTCTTGAAAATATATGTTGTCCCGAATGTTGCTGCATAAAATCAAATCTTCTTTTCCAATCTATTTCACACTTTACAACACCTGTTATTTCTTTATCAACTACATGATATATCTTTCCTTCTTTTTCATATACATACTCAACTTTTGCACTTCCTATGTTTCCTTTATCAGAAGGTTGCCCTCCACCTTCTGGATAAAAATAAGTTTCTCTTAATATAACTTCTACTTTTCCATCCTTATCTCTAACTTCTACAACTTCTGTCTCAAAGCTTTTAACATATGTATTTTCTTTATATAACATAATCTCTCCTATCTTAAAACACCAAATTTATCAACATATCCATTTTTCAAAACATCATTTTCCCTATAACTAATCTTAGCTAAACCATTTTTAAACTCTCCAGCACTATCATACAAAGGATATATCTTAACGATTCCTAGTGTATCTATATATCCCCATTTACCTTCGGACATAACAGCCGCCATTCCTTCATTAAAGCCATTTGCTTTTTCAAATGTGCTAGCTATTATAAATACACCTTTTTTATCTATATATCCAAACTTGCCTTTATATTTTATAGCTGCTAATCCTTCTTTAAAATCATCTGCAAAATCATATACTGGTCTTATTGCGACTGTTCCATCCATATTTAAATATCCATATTTACTTCCATTATAATATTTTATTAAAGATTCCTTTACGTCTCCTAATAAATCATATTTAACTTCTATGACTACTTTATCGTATTTATTTATGTATCCATATTTATTATTTACTACTACTCTTGCAATATCACTATTAAAGTTATATGCATTACCATACTTAGGTTTAATCTCATAGTCTCCTTCTTTATTTATATAACCCCATTTGTCATTTTTCTTTACCGCTGCTAGCCCTTCACTATAATCTCTTACTTCTTGATATTGCATTTTAACAACAACTTCACCGCTACTATTTATATATCCCCATTTACCCATTGGGTAATCTCCTACATATATTTTTGCAAGTCCTTCTTTAAAGTCACCTACCTCTTTAAACAAAAAATCTATTTTAGTTTTACCCTTTTTATCTATGTATCCCCACTTACCATCTTTTAATACTGCTGCTAGTCCTTCACTATAATCTCTTACTTGATCATACTTAGTTTCAATTACTATATCTCCAGCTTTATTCATAAATCCAAACTTTCCCTTTTCCCAAGTTTGATATAAGTACTTGTTTTGCGTTTTATCTATAATAATTTCTGCTCTCCTGCTACTAAAGTGCATGTCTACTAATTTCAATAAAATTATTAATATTAATACACTAGCTATTCCAAATTTTATATGTTTTTTATATAGTTTTATTCTCTTCATAATTACTCCTTACTATTTTCTATACATCTATTATATCATTTTTAAACAAACTAACCACCAACTTATAGCTCTCTACTCAATTCTTTATAAAATAGTTCTAACTGAATATCTTTTCCGCTTAATATATGTTTTATATCTTTTTTTAT
>JAOARL010000036.1 GCA_025210555.1 Clostridia bacterium | reverse complement strand
TAAAATATTATTCTTAGTGAAGTTCATCATTTCTTTAGCCATGTCAACGTCTCTAATTCTAGATTCCGCTGCTGTCATATTCTCTGCTGAAGCTCCTAAGTTATTTATTGTATGCTCAAGTCTATTTTGAGTTGCCCCCATTTTTGCTCTCTCTGCTGATACAGCATTGATTGCACTTGTTATTGTTTCAATTGCATCATTTGCATCTGCTGCTTTAGAAATATCAGTACCTTTATAAGTGTTTCCACTAATAGTAAAGTCATCTCCGTTTGCCATATTTAAATCAGATACAAATAATGTATTTCCATCTGAATCTTTCCAAGTTTTTTGATCTGTAGATGTTGCAACTAAATTATTATCTGCATCTCTTAACTCATTATTTGTTCCTCCAACTGTATAAGTTCCATCTTGAAGTCCCATACCTTTTTCGAAGTTTTCATAAGTTTCAGTATATGCAATTTGAGATTTCCCACCTGCATTAGTTATTGTTAGGTTTCCTGCTATTTTAGTTGCAAATGTTAAGTTTTCTGAGTTAGTAGCTGCCAAGTTCATAGCATCTACTGTGGCTGCTTCTCCACCAGATCCAACCATTCTATATGTCTTACCATCTGCACTTACTCCTACATAATTTCCACCTTGTTTAATAGCATAATTATATTCCGTTCCACCTATATCAACTGGATCCGAAAGTTTTTCAACAGTGGCAACTGCATTTGCTAATGCTAAATTAGTAGTATCTTGACCAGTAGTGCTATTAGCACCTGTACCTAATGTGATTTTCACATCTTCATCTGTTCTATAGCTTCCAACCTTAAGTGCTGTAGCTGACATATTACCTATGTCAAATGTTACAGCTTGATCTTTATTAGCTCCAATGTGTAACTTTCCACTAAATGATCCATCTAATACTTTCTTAGTATTAAACTCTGTGTTTTCAGAAATTCTTGTAAGCTCTTGAGCCAATTGATCTACTTCTGATTGAAGACCTACACGGTCAACATCTACATTAGTATCATTTGCTGATTGAACCGCAAGTTCTCTCATTTTTTGTAAAATTGCATGAGACTCTCCTAGAGCTCCCTCTGCTGTTTGGATTAGCGAAATACCATCTTGTGCATTTCTACTTGCTTGCTCTAATCCTCTTATCTGTGATCTCATTTTTTCAGAAATTGTAAGTCCTGCAGCATCATCCGCAGCACTGTTTATTCTAAGTCCTGATGATAACTTCGCAATTGATTTAGAACCACTTGCTTGATTAGAAGTTAATCTGTTGTAACTGTTTAATGCTTGTAAGTTATGATTAATTCTCATAATAATCTCCTCCTTGAGATATTTTTATTTTTTGCTGCATCCATGCAGCACGGAAAAAATTGGTCACTATTTTTTCACTGTTTATATCGACATAATGTTTTAAAAACTTAATATTTTTTTGCAAATAAATAAGGCTATAAACAAAAGTTTATAACCCTATAAATTCAAATTAACCTCTAAGTAATTGAAGTACACCTTGTGGCGCTTGATTAGCTTGCGCTAACATTGATTGAGCTGCTTGAGTTAAAATGTTATTCTTAGTAAAGCTCATCATTTCCTTAGCCATGTCAACGTCTCTAATTCTAGATTCCGCTGCTGTCATATTCTCTGCTGAAGCTCCTAAGTTATTTATTGTATGCTCAAGTCTATTTTGAGTTGCCCCCATTTTTGCTCTTTCTGCTGATACACTATTAACAGCTTCTGTAATAGTTTCAATAGCATCGTTTGCTGTAGTAGCATCTGTAATATCTACTCCTGAAGTAACTGTCGCAGTAAGCTGGTCATCACTTATAACGACTTTACCTCTTCCAACAGCACTTGCAAATCTATATCCTGGATCATCTCCGTCATTAACAGTTGCTAATTTCTCTGTCCCAGTTAATTCTTTCGTAGCTGCACCACCAAGTTTGAAAAACTCAGTACCATTATTACTCACCGCAACAATGTTATCTGAAGCATCTCTAATTACTCTGTTTATTCCGTTATGAGCATTAGCTGGAGTATCACTATCTGTAATACCATCCACAGCAGTATCTAATGTTTCAAGTGTATAAACTCCCGCTGGAAGTCTATTGTTAGTATCTACTTGAGTTGCTCCTGCTGCTGAATTTGTTGATGCATCATTATTTTGAACTCCTAATGCAGTACCTTTCATATCAGCTATTGCAAAAGATACATTTTGATCCTTATTAGCTCCGATATGTAAGCTTCCTGAGAATGATCCATTTAATACTTTCTTCGTATTGAATTCAGTATTATCTGCAATTCTTGTAAGTTCCTCTGCTAATTGATCTACCTCTGATTGAAGACCTACACGGTCAACATCTACGTTAGTATCATTTGCTGATTGAACTGCAAGTTCTCTCATCTTTTGCAAGATTGCATGTGACTCTCCTAATGCTCCCTCTGCTGTTTGAATAAGTGAAATACCATCCTGTGCATTTCTGCTAGCTTGCTCTAGACCTTTTATCTGAGATCTCATCTTCTCTGATATTGTAAGTCCAGCCGCATCATCTGCCGCACTGTTTATTCTAAGTCCTGAAGATAACTTCCCTATTGATTTAGATCCTTTTGCTTGATTTTTTGCTAATCTGTTGTAACTGTTTAGCGCTTGTAAATTGTGATTAATTCTCATCTTTCTCTCCTCCTTGAGATATTTTCTATGATCCTTCAATAGTTATATCGGAAAACAGATAAAAAAACTTAATAAAAAAAGTGCATTTTCTGCACTTTTTTCTATTTTTTCATAAACCCTTCAAGGTCTTTAATATTAAGCTTTGAAGCTTGCTCATTTGCATCCTTAATTTGGACATAAACTTCTTTTCTATGTATAGAAATATTCTTAGGTGCATCTATACCAAGTTTAACTGTATCTCCTTGTATTCCAAGCACTTTTATCTCTATATCATTTCCTATTACTATAGCTTCTTCAATTTTTCTTGATAATGTAAGCATAATCTGCACCTCCTTGTGCTCTTCTTTATATTAGTTTACCATATTTGCTTTTACTTTTTCCATATCATCGTAAACAAAATGTCTAACTTCGCACTCTTTATTTTCTACAATTACTTGCTTTCCTTTTCTTGTCTTATTATTTATTACGATTGGCGCCTTAAGATTTGCACTCATTTTCTTAATATCTTCTGGCACTACTAATACTGAATATATATTTAAATCTTCTTCTTTAAGTTCACCTAACTCTGAAATGTACTCATCGTTAATCTCTGGGCTATACTCTGGATAGAAAATGAATGGATTTGCTAATGCAAATGCAACTTCTCCATCTTCTACAGATTGTAACCAGAAGAATGTATTGCTTTCTTCGTTAGATAATAATATAAAATCTTTCTTATCTTCAAACCCTGGTAAACCTTCTTCGAATCTTACTACCTTTTCTACATCAATTGATATTTCTCCAAAATGTCTTGTGTTTAATGTCATTTTAACTCCCCCTATAATTGGATAATTTTTATTTATATAATAAAAGCTTTTGCTTTAATTATCTTAAGTAATCAACTAGCGACATTCTTACTACCTTTGACGCTACTGAAAGTGATGCATTGTATATCATTTCTTGTGTTTTAAGATTTGTTACTACCTCAGCTAAATCTGCATCTTCATTTTCTGAAAGAAGCTTTGTTATACTAAGTTTTTCTTCAGATAATCTATTACTTGTCATTTCAAGTCTATTCATCTTAGCACCAATTTTTGAATGCTCACTTAGTATTTCTCCTTTATAATGGTCTACTTTAGCTAACATATTATTGAATTTATCTGTAAGTTCATTATCAGGTGTAGTTCCACTTTCAACAGCTAAGATAAGCTCATCTAAATCTCTCATCATATCTGAAGCAAATATGTCTTTACCTAATGTATTAACTTCCATTTTATTTCTAGTACTTATTTCGTACTCTATAACATCATCATCTGGAACTTCAAATGTTTTATAACTTCCAACTGTTACGTTATCAGCTGGATTAAAGTTAGTTCCAAATGTAAGCTTACCTGTATCTGTATCTATTCTAACATCATCTGGACCAAGTGCTACTGTATCTCCATCTTTAGCATAATGTATATTTGCTGGATTGACTCCACCAACTTGAAGCCCTACCATACTACCTGGCTCTATGTTCATAGAATTCATTCTCATTTCATTAGATCCATCTACTGCTCCAATGCTTCCTCCAACAGTAACTGAATTTAATGTTTTAAAATACATCTTAGGATTAAGATCACCTTTTTTAAATCCTGTTTTACTATATTCTATTCTTATATTTGTACTATCAGTAGCTGGCACTTCATCAGTATGGAATACTAATTCTCCTGTTTCAGCTATGAAATGTACATCTCCAGAAGCTGGAGTATGTGCATCTGCGTCTGCAGTAGTTTTTGTTGTTATTGTCATTGTAGTTCCGCCAATTGTTACTGTTGGAACTCCTGTATCATTATATGGAAGTCTAATTCTATAGCTATCAGTTCCAATGTTTTCCATATTTGATTTATTTAAATCTTGCTGAATAGCATGTGTTTGTTTATTATCTTGATCAAATATTACTTTTTCATCTGTTCTGTATCCTGAGAATACATATCTTCCTGCGTAAGTAGTATTTGCTTCTTGTGTAAGCTGACCTCTAAGCTGCTTGAGCTCTTGAGCAATCTTTTCTCTATCATCTTGAGTAAGAACACCATTTGCACCTTGAACGCAAAGCTCTTTCATCTTAGTTAAGATTTTCTCAACATTCTTAAGCGCTCCTTCTGTTATATCCATCCAAGATTCTGCATCTGATATATTTCTCTCATACTGCTCAACTTCTGCAAGACTTGTTCTAAAACTAAGTGATCTACTTGCAATAATTGGATCATCAGACGGTACATTAATCTTTTTACCAGTCGCCTGTTGCGTTTCATATTTACTCATATTCTGTAAGTTACTATTAAGTGAATATAGCATATTATTTGTTAACATTGACGATGTAACTCTCATATTTTACCCTCCTATAATCCTATTCCATTTATTGTTATATTATATATTTCATTTAATACTTGAAGTACCTTTGCTGATGCACTATATGCATTTTGGAACTTCATTAAATTCATCATTTCTTCATTTATATCTACTCCAGATACTGATAATCTCTGGTTTGTTATTGTCTTAAGCACATTTGCCTGAGAATTTGTTACTCTCTTTGCTTGATTTACATCGATTGCAGCTTCACTCATTACTGCATTCATGTAATCCATTATCTTACCTTCTTTAAACACTGATGCATTATTTCTAAGTAAATTTATTTGCTCTGCAATTTCATTGTTACTTGTATTTCCATCTTCGTTTGATAAAGATATATTTTCCTGACTATCCATAACTTCTGCTGAAAGAGAAAAATTTTCTGCAGTTATCTTAGTATAATCAAGTGGACCAGATGATTTTCCTATTGGCGTTCCATCTGTATCTCTATATGAGAATAAGTAATTTCCAGTTGTATCATTTTGACCATATCCATCGATATGTCCGCTTTCTATACCTTCTATTCTAGTACCATCTAAATGTTTACCTTCATTTATTGCCATTGCAAATGTTCTAGCAAAGTTATTTAGCTGTTCCATATAATGCGGTATACCTTTATATCCAACATCAGAGTTATTACCATCTCTTGCATCTATATATCCTCTTAGCTCTCCTGTCATATTATCATCATACATATTGAAAGCTAATCCATTTTTCCATTTTATATCGTATAAATTATCTACATCTGAATCATTTTTATTAGCAGCTCTTGTTTCAACTGTTAATTCGTTTACTGAAATATTATCTACTAATACCTGATTATTTATTCTAACTATACATTCTTCTACTCCATTGTTAGTTCTATAATCAACACTTGTATTTATAATTCCTGATAATTTATCTATAAGCATATCCCTTTGGTCTCTTAAGTCATTTGCCATATCTCCTGATACTTCCATCTTAAGTATTTGACCATTTAAACTTTGAATTTGATTTGCTATTGAATTTATTTCTTCTACTTTCGTTTTAATACTAAAGTTAAGTTCCTTCTGCTGAGCTTTAAGCTCTTCAGCAGTAGAATTAAAATACTTAGTAAGTGATATAGATTCCTGCATAAGACTAGATCTTACTGACTTATCTGCTGGATTCGTCGATGCCTTTTGCATTGCATCAAAGAAATTATTTATAGAATCTTCAAATCCGCCCTCAGATGGTTCTTTTATAAGAGTCTCTATTTGTCCAATTTGAGTTTGTTTAACAGCATACTCTCCATTTTTAGAATTAGCATTCCAATATTTATAATCAATATAACTATCTCTTTGTCTCTCTATTCCTACTATAGCAGCACCTGTACCTTGCATTCCTTTTCCATCTCCAGAGTACATTGGTTTAGTAGCTTCTTGGATCGCTAACTGTCTACTATAACCTGGTGTGTTAGCATTAGTTATATTATTATTAATAATTCCCATGTTTCCTCTTGCTATATCTAAACTTCTAGTAGCTATATCAAACCCTAAAAACGATGAACCCATTTAACTTCCTCCTATCACTTTCCTAATCTAAATATTAATGTTTCTATCATACTATCAACTGTACTAGCAACTTTTGCTGCTGCTGAGTATGCATGTTGATATTTCATCATCTCACTTAATTCCTCATCCATAGATACCGCTGACACTCTAAGTCTTTGGTTATCTATTTGTGCAAGTAATTTTTCCTGATTTCTAAATGTACTCTTAATTTGAGTACCTTCAAGTCCAATTCCTGAAACCATTTCATTATAGTATTTAAAATATCCTGTCTTAGTTCCACCTGTTGGATCACTTGTTAATCTATCTTCTTCCCATGTTGTTATTATCTTTTCAACTAATGAATTATCTCCTCTATCATCATTTACTGATAATGGAATTTTAGAATAATTCTTAAGTAACTCTGGATTTACTTCTATATTACCTGCAGAATATAATGTTTCTGCTGCAAGTGGATTTTCAGCATTATAGTTTCCACTTCCATCATATCTATCTACTGGCTTTCTTTTAAATATTTCTATATATTGGCTACCATCTAACCCTTTAGGTCCATTCATATGATTTTGTGGTGCAACTGTATCATTTATCATTGTAACCATATCATGTATTAATATATCGAAATCTCTTTGAAGGTTAGGTATTAACTCTCCTTCTATACTTGCAGGATCTGTTGAGTAGTTAGCTGCTGCTGAACCTCTCATCTTAAGAACTCCTTTAAGTTTCCCTGTATCATTTCCAAGTTCTGCTGATACTGGTTTACTTAAATCAAATACATCTGTTCTTGAATCTGCCCATACAGGTTTCATGAAATTTGGATTTCCGCCAATCATCTCAAGTTCAATTTGATTTGCAAAACCATCTGATATAAGAAGATTACCTTCTGCAAAAACTACAACGCTTCCTGTTTTATCTTCCTTGTATTCAATTCCTATAAGTGATGACAATTCATCTAACTTACTATTTCTTGTATCTCTATAGTCATTTGCATTATCTCCAGATATTTCATATAAAACTATTTGCGAGTTAAGTTCTGAAATTTCTTTAGTTAATGTATTTATTCTTTTAACTTCATTCTCTACTTCTTCATTTAAATCTCTTTGATATGTTTCTATTTGTCCCCATGAATACTCTGCTTTATCCACAAAGTTCACAGATGCCTGTATAAATGAAGCTCTTGCTTCAAGTGAATCTGGGTTTTTAGATAACTCATTTAAAGAATTCTTAAGATCTATCATCGATTGATTAAATCCATTTTGATCTATATCTTTAAATATAGTTTCAAGTTCATCTATAACTTGTGCTTTTGCTTGATAAAATCCATATCTTCCTGATTCAGTTTGATATTCTTTATCTAAAAATGAATTTCTTACTTGTCTTATAGAATCAACACTTGTACCAGTTCCAATAGAAAGTATCTGGTTTTGATCACCATATGAATAATTATAAATACCATCTGCTTGTATCATTTGCTGTCTTGTATAACCAGATGTATTTATATTAGCTATATTATGACCTGTTACTTCGATACCAATTCTACTAGCTTCCATTCCTGAAAAAGCACTAGTTAAACTTGCTAAACCCATGTCTCCACCCCTTTACATTTTAGAATCAAAGAAATTTGCATTTCTTCCGCTACTCATTTCTTCTCCATAATATCCGTTATCTTGACTGATATTAGAACTTGTTTTAATCGCATTTAATGTAAACTCTACATATTCCATTGATTGCTTTATTAAAACTTCATTTTCTTCATTTACTTCTCTCATTTCGGTAACATTCTTTAATATCTCATCTCTAACTTCTATAAGTGAAGCTTGCGACTCATTACCCTCTAATTTATCTATTAATGCGTTTAAAGTTATCTCTTGATTGTCTAAGCTAAGTACTATCGCTATATCTTTAAACTGTTCTTCTCTTTTTTTAATAACTCTATTAAGGTCCGTTATAAGTCTTTGTTCATCATTTGTAAGACTACCAATTTCATCAATCTTATTTTCTACTATACATTCAGTTTTCTTACTTCCTAAATTCGTCAAAGATTTATATAAATCATTTTCCTTATTTAAATTTATAATTAATTCTTCTAATAATCCTGCCATCTCATCCTCCAACTAAAATAAATGCGGCGTTTACTCCGCATTTATTAAAATTTGATATTAAGTTTATTCCTTAATATACTATTTGCAATTTCTTCTGGAGTAATATTTCCGTTCTCTAAATTTTCTTTAGCTAATTCTACTTTGTCTTCTCTTACTTCTGGAGCTTTCATCGCTTCCCCAAGTATCTTGCTAAAATCTTTAGCTGAACCTGAGACTTCAAAAGTTTCTCCAGTTGCTTTCGCTGCTCCTTCAGCCTTTTCAACTTTCTTAACTTTATCAACTTTGTTCACTCCATAAACTCTCATAGCATCTTGAACTCTTGAAATATCCATATTACTCACCTACCTTCCCTTATACAATCTCTCATATTATATATCGGTACATTTCTGTAATTCCTTAACTTTTTTTAGTATTTTTTCCACAAGCTAATGTTAAGCAATGCACATTATTACCATTTAACACTTTACTACACTCATTTAATGTAGTTCCGGTAGTATATATATCGTCTATTAATAAAATTTTTTTACCCTTTACCATACATTTTTTTCTAAAAACTCCTTCAATTATATTTTTTCTAGCTTCAACCCCTTTGTTCCTTAACTTTTGAGTGTCTTTATGCCTATATATTAATTCTTTTACTTCTATATTAATAAGTTTACCCAGCTCTTTCGCTAAAACTTCTGCTTGATTATATCCCCTTTCCTTAAGTCTCTTTTTACTTATAGGTACATAAGTTATTACGTCAAATCTATTATCAATAATACTTTTCATATATCTTGCGTAATATTTAGCATAGTGTTTTCTATTTTTATACTTAAACCTATATATAGAGTCCATTATATAATCTTCGTAATAGAATACACTTTTAACACTCAAATAATTATCATCCTCTTTTATTTTTATAACTTCCCTATCTGTATACGGTAAATCTTTTTTACACTTACTACACATATGTCCATCACTTATTATAGCTTGGCAAAATATGCAGTATCTTCCAAATATAAATTCTAATATCATATTATTAAGTTACTACTTAATAACTTAAAGTAAATACATATTATACGAACTGTTTAGTTGCAATAAAAAAAGAACTCATATATTATATAAGTTCTCATTTTCCATAAACTACAACCTCTTCATACGTAGGGAATACAATTGTTGAATTACTATTATTCTTTGTTTCTTCATATATATATGTTATATCTTCAAATAAACTTTTTGCAACTGTTTCTTCCACAGTACCGTCAGAAGCTCTATATTCAACATGTCCTGCTACTAATGAATTTAATCCTAATATTCTATGTTTAGTATCTTTGTTTGAATAATCATACATATCTTCTTTAGTTGTAAATACGGTTAATATATCTTCAAAACATCTCACATCTTTATTTTTTAACTCATCTATTTCTTTACCTTCAAAAGGTTTTGCAAATCGTTCTAATCTATTCTCATTTCTAGTAAACTTCTTAATTAAATAATCTTGATTTTCATAAATTCCCATTATAAATTTTTTAACATGATTGGGGTCATCTATACCTATATGCATATGCATTCCACAAGAATCATTAGTTAAGGCTTTAACTTTGTTTAATCTTCTCATTATTTTCCAAAGTTTGCTTAAATCTTTTTCCTCACTAATAACAGGCGTAACGACTTCAAAACATCTATCCATTCCATAACTTGGATAAATACTAAAATCTTCTACTACCTTCCATGTTTTTTCACCTACTATATCATAAACATCAACATCCATATGTTCTTTATACTCATAGTAATTAGCATCTCTAATAACACCCATGTTATCTAGTGCCATTTTAACGCTCTCAGGCTCTTGTTCTTTAGATATTTTCTCATTTATTGTTCCTCTTATAACACTATTAACAACTTCTGCAACTTTCTTTCTAGTTACATTAGTACCTTCTAGCTCAAATCCAACAGTCGTAGTTAATAATCCATTCATTAAAACCACCCCTAGTTTTTTAAAAAAATCGCACACTTTCGTGTGCAATTTATCTATTATTCAAATATTTCAATTTATGCTTCTAGTGAAGTTTCTTCTTCCACTTTCCAGCAAGGCGTAAATCCATATTTTTTAGATGCCTCATTCTCATCAAACGTAAAACGACGTTCTTGAGCTGGTTGCATCCCTGCTCTTATGTCGCTTTTTTCATATTCTTTCTTTTCTACATGTGTAAAACTGAATATTACATCTATTTCTGATTGCATTCCTACTTTGATATCATTCATTATTTATTCCTCCAGTTATTTTTTTGTAAAGCGTGATTAAATTATATGAAAATTCTTTCAATTTGTCAATACATTTTTCAGAATTTTTCAAACTTTATTTTATGAATTAAATTTCTAATCCTAAAACATTAACTTCATTCATTATAAAACTCTTATTTATGTTGATATTAGTAATATTTTTTTCTTTTTCAATCCTTTGTTTAACTACTACATCAAACAAATTTGTCATTTTTTCTGTTTCATAAGTTATTCCACTAACACCTATTTTTTCTAGAACTTCAATATCTCTATTTGTTAATACTTCTCCTTTTATAACCT
Organism: Clostridia bacterium; assembly: GCA_025210555.1. Taxonomy (GTDB): domain Bacteria; phylum Bacillota; class Clostridia; order Lachnospirales; family JAOARL01; genus JAOARL01. The sequence goes on along the minus strand of JAOARL010000036.1, from coordinate 55,865 downwards.
TTCTCATAGCTGCTGATTCTATTTTTATTTCTGCATCCATAAAAGCTCCTTCTTTCTAGCTCCTCATTATCTAGCCAATTCACCATTTTCTATTACTACTTCTTCCTGCTCTTGTATTCTTTGACTTGAAATTTTATTAAATGCCTCAGTTAAAGCAGGCGTCTCATACCCAAACGAATCAAAATGAGAATACTTTAATTTTATTAAATCCTTATTATTTAATTTTATTCCTTGATCAAGCTTATATTTTGCTGTTATTACTTTGGTATTTCTTTCCTTGCCTTTTGCCATCATCATCACCCTCGTATACTTTTAGGTAATAAAATACACCTTATAAGGTGTATTTTATTACCTTTTATTATTATTAATTTTTAACTACAGAACTCTTCGTTTATTTCATCTATACTCATACCTTTAATGTATATTGGTCTTGTAATTGCTTCCATTGGATCTCTTTGATTATCTGGATCATTTTTATATTTAGCTACTAATTTTTTATCATATTCTTCATTATATGCTGCTATATTTTTTTCAAATGCTAATTCTTCTTCTGATATAATTTCATTCTTTTTATTTTCCGCTTCTTTTGCAGCATTAGTTTTATCTAAGTCCATTCTTTTAGCAAGTTCATATTCATTACTAATAACTTTTTCACTTGCTTCTATATCAAGAATTCCTTCATATGGAAAATTTCCAAATACATTTTCTTCTTCTTTTCTAATAGTTGCTCTAGTATTAGTTTTTATAAATTCTGGATTTTTATATTTGTTCATTATTCTACTAACAGTTTCAAAGTCTCCAGCTTTTAAAGATTCAAAAACCCTTCTAACTACCCCTTTAGAAATTAGTTTACCTAATACTATTTGTTCTTCTTTTATCCCATATTTTTCCATTAGTTTCTTTGCTTTTTCATCGCCTTGATCTGATTCTAAGCTTAAAGCTCTTCTTATACTTCTTTTTTTAGAGAGCATATCGATATGTTTTTTCTTTTTACTATTTACTTCTATATCATCTTGATATTTTTCATAATAATAATCTTCTGTTACAAATTTCTCCATATCTTTTAAATATTCAACATCAGCTTTTTCTGCTTCCTTTTTTTGCTCTTCTTCTATTTCTTTAGCTGTTTCATTAACTTCTTCTAACCACTGATTATAAACTTCTTCTTCTGTTTTTTCTTCTTTAATTTCATTAGTTTGATTAAGTTTTAATGCTTCAGCATGCATAAAATCAATTTCATCATAATCAGGATGATCTTTTGAATCAATGTATCCTGTTCTTATAGTTTCCCTATCTCCACTAAACTTAACCTTTTTCACTCCAGCTTTTTCTACTGTAATATTGTTTTTCTTCTCTATATCAGCTGCTTTAGCATAATCATTTGCAACTACCGCTCTATCATATGCTTTTTTAGCCTCTGTCTTGTCAGTACCGTAACTATTATGATTTGGATCATAATGAGTATTTCTAACTTTCTTAGGTTCTTCTACTAGCTTACTCTCACCTTGCACTTTACTACTTTCTTTACCTATTTTTTTGTTAACACCTTTTACATTTCTTGCAATTTGACTTTTAACTTCTTGATTTCCACAACAAACTGTTCCACACTCTGGAAGTTTGCCTTCAACATGCTTGTTTCCAACTATACATTCTGATACATTCATTTATACCACTCCATTAATTTATTGAATGAAGATCTGATGTTTTAGAACTAGTATATGCCCTCTTCAAATTTCGTACGTGATTTAATTATATGAAATATATAAATAGTCTGTCAATGGTATTTTCAGAAAAATTTATTTATTTTGTTTATTTATATCTACATTCAAAAAAACCAGCTAAATAGCTGGTTTAATTAATATAAATTATCTGCCTCTTTAATTCTTAAGTCCAAAGTAGAATTTCTTTTGAACTCCATATTATTTTCTATCATACCTTTAATAGTATCTTCTCTCCCTACAACTACAACTAATTCCTTAGCTCTAGTCACTGCAGTATAAAGGAGATTTCTATTCATAAGCATTCTAGGTCCACTTACAGCAGGTATTATTACTATCTTATATTCACTACCTTGTGATTTATGTATAGTCATAGCATATGATAATGTAAGTTCATCTATATCCTCAAAACCGTACTCCACTCTTTTCTCATCATCAAAAAGAACATTTATAATCTGTTTACTCTTATTTATACTTTTTACAATTCCCTGATCACCATTATATACACCACTACCATTTTGAACTCTTCCTAATTCATTTGAAATAGTCCATTCAATATCATAGTTATTCTTTACTTGCATTACCTTGTCACCTTCTCTTAAAGTAATGCCTTTAAATGTAACTTCATATTTTTCTTCATCCTCTTTACTATTAAGAGCCTCTCTTAGTGATATATTAAGATCATTAACACCGGCTAGTGTCTTTTTCATTGGGCAAAGAACTTGTATATCTTCGAAAAGATCATAATCCCCATAAGTTGGCAATCTATTAACTATAAGATTAACTACTTCTTTTGCTATATCCTCTGCTCTTCCCTTTCTTACAATAAAAAAGTCTTTACTCTTGTTAAACTCTGGATATTCTCCTTCATTTATAAGTTTTGCATTAAACGGTAGTGAACTCTCCTCTTTCTGTCTATATATCTCATTAAGTTTAGTTACATTTATTACTTCACTATCTATAATATCCTTAAGTACATTTCCCGGACCTACCGATGGCAGCTGGTCAACATCCCCTACAAGTATTAATTTAGCTCCATACTGAACTGCTTTAAGCAAATGAAACATTATATTTATATCTACCATCGAAACTTCGTCAACTATTATATACTTTTCTATTAGCGGATTTTCCTCATTCCTGTTAAAAAATTGGTTGCTTTCACTATCAGATACGTAATTAATTTCAAGCATTCGGTGAAGTGTATATGCACTTTCTCCTGTTAGCTCTGTCATTCTCTTAGCTGCTCTACCTGTCGGTGCTGCTAAAAGATATTTTTCATCTAACTCTTTAAGGATATGTATTATGCAATTTATTATTGTCGTCTTACCTGTTCCTGGTCCCCCAGTTATTACACTTACTCCACTTCTAAACACATTTTTTACTGCTTCTTTTTGCATATCTGCTAAAATTATTTCGTTTTGAGCTTCAAATTCTGATATATATCTATCAACTCTTTTAAGTTCTTCACTTTCTAGGTTTAAATCAACCAGCTTCCTTGCTGTATACACCTCATAGTTATAATAATCATAAAGATATATAACAACATCACTCGCAAGTCTTTCTCTAACTATATGTTTATCCATTTGCATTTCAAGTATGATATTTGAAAATAATTCCTCATCCGCTTTAACAAACTCTTTTAAATACTTATATAAGTTATCTTGCGTTAAATAAACATTTCCTATGCTTAACTCTCTTGTTAATATATGTTTTATTACTGCTATTATTCTATATTCTGAATCCACTTCTATTCCCATCTTCATAGCAATGCTATCTGCTATTTTAAATCCAATTCCCTTTATATCATCTATAAGTTTATATGGATTTTTTTCTATCTTTTCTATGGTTTTTTCTTTGTATTTTTTATATATTCTCATTGCATATGCTGCTGATACATTAAAGTTTTGTAAATATATCATTATTTCTCTTTGTTCATATTGAATAGCAAAACTTTCATATATCTCTTCTGCTTTCCTTTTGCTAATTCCCTTTATCTTAGCCAACTTATGATGTTCTTTTTCTATAACATTAAATGTTTCAAGTCCAAATTCATCTACAATTCTAGCCGCTGTCTTTTCCCCTACTCCTTTTATAACTCCCGATGCTAAATACTTTAAAATAGCTTCTTTATTATTTGGAGTCATCTTCTCATAATATGTCACTTCTAGCTGTTCACCATATAGTTTATGCTCTTTCCAGTTACCATGTACTTTAACATAGTCACCCTGCTTAAGTCCTATCAAAGTACCTACACACATAACCTCCTCAAAATCTACATCTAAAGAAAAAACAACATAGTTGTTCTCTGTATTTTGATATATTATATGATCTACTGACCCTTCAAAAGAAATTATGTTTTCCATATTTCACCTCTTTTTATATTATACATTATTTCTATTAAAATAATGACTACTTTCTACATTTTATATAACAATATTTACTTTTAATTACATTTATAAAGACACCACTATTTTTTATCCCTATCATTATAATTGCCCCGAAAGGAGGTGTATAATGAATATTTTGGATTCTCTCATTAATATTCTTTGTGGAATATTAATCAACTTAATTACAGAGTTTTTTCGTAATAAGTTCGGTAGGAAATAGTTTTCTATTTTCAAACAAAAAAAGATAGCCAGCACGCTATCTTTTTTGTTTGATCTTTTGGATTCTCTAGGCATACACAAGTCGCCTATACCTATTTACATTATATATTTCAGTCTACAATTTGTCAATTACACTATATTATATCAAAACAGCAGTTCATATAAGCTCCCACGACATTATGATAACTTACTGCTAACGTTATATTTACCCCCGAAAGGAGGTGTATAATGAATCCTTTTAGTTTTATACTTAATATTCTTTGCGGAATATTAAGCAACTTATTTACGGAGTTTTTTCGTAATAAGTTCAGTAGAAAATAGTTTTCTATTTTCAAACAAAAAAGATAGCCGGTACGCTATCTTTTTTTAATGAACCCTTTTAGCTTGTAGGCATACACAAGTCGCCTATACCTATTTATATTATATGCCCAATCATATTTTTTGTCAATTACACTATATACTTAAAATACAACCTTTTAATTATGAATTTCTTCCCAAGTAAAACTATCCCTACCAAAATGACCACCGCTAGCAGTAACTTGATACATTGGACTTCTGAGTTTTAATCTTTCAATTATTTTTGATGGTCTTAAATCATAATTGTCCATTACATATTTTTCTAACTCTTCATTACTCATTTCACTAGTTCCATATGTATTTATATTTATAGCAACTGGATTTGCTATTCCAATAGCATAAGCTATTTGAAGTTGACACTTCTTAGCTAATCCCTTAGCTATTATATTCTTACATACAAATCTTGCCATATACGCAGCTGATCTATCTACTTTAGTTGGATCCTTTCCAGAGAACGCTCCTCCACCATGTGGAGCATATCCTCCATATGTATCTACAATTATTTTTCTTCCTGTTACTCCTGCATCTCCAACAGGTCCACCTACAACAAACCTTCCAGATGGATTAACGTATATTTTAGTATTAACATCAATATACTCACTTGGAACAACTTCCTTTATAACTTTTTCAATTACATCTTCTTCTATTTGCTCACTACTTACTCCATCTAAATGTTGAGTTGATATTATAATTGTATCAAATCTTACAACTTTATCATCATCATACTCAACAGTCACTTGACTCTTACCGTCTGGTCCTAAGTAATCAATGATTCCTTTTTCTCTTACCTCTTCTAGTTTTCTAGTAAGTCTATGTGAATATTCTATTGCTGTTGGCATTAAGTTATCAGTTTCATCACACGCATAACCAAATATTATACCTTGATCTCCAGCCCCTAATTCTCTATCTTCTTTATCTCTTGTTTCATATGCATTATCTACTCCACCTGCTATATCTTCAGATTGCTTATCTAAAAATACATTTATTTCACATTTATATGGATTAAACATAAACTCATCATCTTTATATCCTATATCACAAAGTGTTTTTCTAACAACTTCCTTAATATCTACAGTTGCTTTTGATGTTATTTCTCCTATTACAAATACTTTACCCGTTGTTATTGCAACCTCACAAGCAACCCTTGAATACTTATCTCCTTTTAGATAAGCATCTAAAATTGCATCTGATATTTGGTCACAAACTTTATCAGGATGCCCTTTAGTAACAGATTCTGATGTAAAAAAATATTTTGCCATACCTAAATCCCCCTTTTAGTTTATAAAATAATCTTATCATTTATCTCCTTATTTTGCCATTATATTCATAAAAAAAGACGCCTTAGCGTCTTTCATTATCTTACCTCATAATTCGTATCAAAAACTCTTGCTAAAAGCAATGAACATTCTGCTCTTGTAAGTGCTTTATCTAAATTTAAATTTGTATATAAACTATCATCAGTTTTAAGAATTCCTGCTTTTACCATTTTTGTAAAGTTATCTTTAGACCAATGATTTGTAGTTTTTACAACACCATTATATGAAGCTTCAATTTTATAAGTTCTATTAAGTATTGTTAAAAGCTCTCCTAACGTTATCTTTCCACTTGGTGCAAATTCTGTATAAGTTCTTCCAGTTAAAATACCTTTATTAACTAAAGTCATTACATAATTTTTTGACCATTGTGAATTTGGTAAATCTGTAAATCTACTAGTTAAATTTTCTTGAACTCTAAACTGAGCTGCAACTGTAAGCATTTTTGCAAATTCTTCTCTACTTACACTCTTGTCTGGTTTAAATGTTCCATCTGGATATCCTTTAATTATTTCTTTTTCATTTAAAACTTTAATAGCATCTATTATTTCGCTATTACCAGGAAGATCTGTAAATTTAAGTTCTTCTCTTCCTTTATTTCTAAGCATTATAATTGGCTTTACATCCATTCCTTCTATGTATATTGTTACCTCACTAAGATTAGGTACATCTTTACCTGACCTATATCCAACCTCTACTGCTCCCTCTCCAACTCTGTTATATCCTGTAATTTGAATTGCGTCTTCACTCGGAGATGTCCATTCAAGTTTTACTTTCCATACTCCATTTGCCGATAATGGCTCAACTGTATGAATTATTGAGTTTGCACTACTAACACTTACAAACATCATAAATGCTGCTAATATACTAACTATTTTTTTCATGTTTTCCTCCCCTTAATAATTTAATACCTTATTTAAGTTTATTAAAAACTCCTTAACACTTATTTTAGCATAAATATTGGTATTATTGCTAGCAATTCCTAATTGAATTCCTTTAAGAATTGCTATATCTGAGAAATCACTATTAGTTATTATATCTTCATCAACTTCTATAGCTTCACCAGATTTAATTTCATAAAATCTTACAATCTTTTTTATAGCTTCATAATTAGTTAATTCTTTATTTCCTAAATCAAATCCTGCTCTTCTCATAAGCTTTTCTATATCACTCTTATAAGAATCTTTCAATGTCGTATCTTTTCTCATAAGAAGTCCATAAACAATTTGATTAGCATTAACATTTTTCATACTTGCATTTTCATTTAAATAATTTATATTTTCAATCTCTGCAACATTATTTATATTTTGAACTGCATTTATATACATACTACTATCTGAGCTAACTCTAACATTTCTTTGATTATTAACTAAGTAAGTTCCTAATATATTAGTTCTTGCTGTTATAATATCATCTTCACTATCAAAGTTTAATATTTTAATTTGTTCCCACTTACCATAATCTTCATTTTTAGCATATGCTTTATAATTATCATAATATGAGTTAACTTCCATCTTAATTTCTATATCTTTTTCTAAACTATTAATTTTTTCATAACCGGCATCCGTTTTAAACATAATCTCTAGTTTCTCTTTTTCAGAAACTACATCATCGAAGTTTTCGTCTTCATTACTTTCCTTGATTTTTATAATAATCTCTCTATAATTTTTATTTAAATCTCCAATAGCTTTAACTGGCAGCTTATATTCATTATCCCTAGTCTTAATATCTAGTGTTATTTTTTCATCAAGTAGTGCTTTATATGCAGTTTTAGGTATTACAATTTTTCTTTCTCTTATAGTTTTACTACCATATTTTTCCATATCTACTTCAAATTCATTTCCTTCATTTTTAAGGAATTCATTTATGAATTTATGGTGGCCATATATAACATATTTCCACTTATGATCATCATATGATTCAACTATCATATCTCTGTCTTCTATCTTACTCTTATCTACATCGCCATCATATTCGTTACCATATGCTGTTGAAAAAATTCTAACAGAAGAATACTCTGACTCTTTTGATAAGCTCTTATCACTACCTTTATCTTTAACTACTAATTTAGTCTTAATCTTAAAGTAATATTTTTTATTCGCTTCTAAATTTTTAAACTTAGCCGACTCCATAGATATTACCTCAAAATTTTCAATAGTACTTCCAACATTAGTTTTAGACACTTCTACTATTTCACTATCTAAAAACCTTAAGTTGTTAGCTGCCTCTATAACATATGAGTATTCTTTAACAATATTTCTATCTGTTATCTTTTCCCACTTAACATCATCTTCTTCTCTAAGCCACTCAATAGTTATATAATCACTTCCTATTGCATCATCTTCACTACCTATACCAAGTGCATCTGGCGGCAATAAAGGTTCTGGTAGTACATCTTCTGTAATAATGTGAAGTGCATTACTAACCTTCGATTCTTTTGATCCATTAGCTTGCTTAGACCTTATCCATAAATAATAACCTGATTTAGGGAATAGATCCTTAAGTGTTACCCTAAACATTTTTCCATCAGCAGGGAAATTGGAATCTGTATTATCAGTTGGCACTGTATATTCAACTTCTTTTGATTTTGAGAAATCTTCCTCTTCTCCTATATATACAGTATATGTAAATGCTGTGTTATATTCCCACTTCACTACTGCTTCTGTATCTTTTTTACTATCTAACATTAAATTTGGAACTGTTGGATCTATTACTGGCGGTGTCACTGTTTTAGTTGTAGTTATAACAAGCGGCGAAGGATATGTAGCATATAAAATGCTTCCACCTGGAATTTCTCTATAACCTCTCAGTAACATCAAATATGCAGTATTCTCCTCTAATTCTTCTTTTTTATAGTTAAAAGTATTTTTTGTTATATCTGCTGTATCTTCAGTAGCCTCTATTTTATTCCAATTACTATCTGCTGCTATTTCTTTATTTATATCATCTAAATATTTACTTAAGCTATATGTCGCATCTATTTTTTTCTTCTCATTGATATACTTTAAAACGTCTTCATACTTTTCAGTTCTAAATTCATACTTAATGTCATCGCCAAGCTCTACTTCTCTAACTAAAAATCTACTGCTAAAAGTAGCATCTGTAAGAATTGTTTTAAGTCTGTCTATATCAAATGTAGAATCTAATATTATTTCTTCCATTGCATCTTGTTTTGTAAGATGAACTGCCGTTCCATCTGTCCAAACTTTTGAAACCCATTTCTTATCATTAGCTATTATGTCTGTAATTTCAAACCATTTTTTCTTCCATTCAACTGTTACTTCTGCAGGAAGTACCTCTTTTTCTTTTACAACACTCTCTGCAATAACCCTTGGCGTGTATACATTTCCATTGTAATCATAGAATATTGCCATTACATTTGGCTGAGATGTCACATATACATCCCCTATTTTTCTTTTCGCAACTACTTTTAAATAATAAATTTTATTTGGAACTAAATTTTCTTTAGTATATACATCTGCTAAAGCTTCATCTTTTGTTACTTTAACATATTGCGATATTGTTTTCCTAAATCCAATTCCGTCACCAGCTACATTCTTGATTTCATCATCTGTATCTTTTGTAGCTTTTGCATAGATATCTTCCTCTATCTTAGGTAAAAAAGTAGTATGCACGTGTTCTAAACTATCTGTTACCCAAACATCATAAAACACTTCATAATTCGTTATTATATCTTCTGTCTCATTATCATAATCAGCATGTCTAAATGAACTCCACACATAATTAATAGTATTATTAACATTATTAACATTTAAAGCTCCTTTATAACTACTTAAATCGGCAACTCCATTATCATCTCCTGATAATTTAGTTCCATAATTTGGAACTTCCGGCTTTATTGGTATTAACTTTATGAACTCTGGATTATATTCTTTCCAATCAGATTCCATATTAAAGTCTATATTAACACCACCTTCTATCTTTGTATAAATAAGCTTTATCTTATAAAATGTTGATCCAGATGGCTTTATATCTGTGTAGTATCCAATATCTACTGCATCTTCCCCAAATATTTTTGCTATTATTGTTTGACTTCCAGATTCACCATCTTTTTTTAATAAGTGAACTTCTTTTATACTGTACTCATCAGCTCCTCCTCCAGAACCAATAGTATTATCTATACCAAACCATACTAACCTAACATATTTTTCTCCCTGCTCATATATGTCAAGTGGTATTTCTGTTGATCCTGTTGCAATATAAGGCTTAGGATTTTTCTTTAAGTTAACCCCATCAATATTTGTTACATTAGGAACTACTATAACTGAATATATCTGCCCCGCAACTATACTCTCATTACTAATAGTATATTTTAGTCTTGCTCTAAATGTTTCTTTATCTACAAATTTAGTTGATTCATCTTTAACTAATTGAATTCTACCATTCATGTTTCCTATACTGTCTATGTCACCTTTTTCATAGTAGATATCATAATTTATTCCATCTCCTAAATCTTCCCATGTTACAGTAAGTTTTTTACCCTCACCTTCAACTTTAGTATTAAGGTCTGTCATTGCATATGCATATGGATGATTTATTGGCTCTATGCTAGGAGCTCTTCTAGTTTCTTTATTCCCATCTGCATCTATTGTATATTCATGCATATGGTAAGGTACAACTTTAAATCCATAAACTTTACCAGCTTCTATACCTGTTGTAATTTCATAAGTTGAAGTACTAGCTTCTACTGTATCAATTAAAACCTCTTCTGTATTTGCTGTTTTATCTACTTTGTATATTTCATACTTCTCAGCTACGTGAAGTCCAGCTCCATCAATTACACCAGTTTCTGTATCTTCTTCAGCAGATGGACCTTTTTGTGTAAATGATAATACAATTCTTGGTTTCATAGTAACTTTTCCAGTAGCATCATCTGTAACAAAGGTATAAGATACCTCTGTTACTTCAACACTACCAATTTCATTCTGCTTATTAGCAAATGATAATATTGGAAAACATATACTTAGAAAAAATGCTATTATTATTTTTTTCATCTTAGTACTCCTCTACATTTTTAAATATTTCTAATATATCCCCTATAGTTGCTTTTTCTTTAAATTCTTTATCTTCATCAATTATTCCATATTCTACAGCTGCCATTACATATTTCTCATACTTATAACTAAGTCCTGTAATGCTATGATTATTAATAACCATTGAATTTATATTTATATTTGTTTTCTTTTCAAAAGTTTTCATAGCGATGTAACAAGCTTCTTCATAACTTATATCTTGTTCATCTTTATACTTAATATAAGATGTATTATCACCAGTCATTCTCTTAGCCATACTATTAACTTCATAAACCGTTATTTTATCATCTTTGTTAAAGTAATAATCATTTCCTATGTAATCTTTTAGCTCATATTTTTCTATCAAACTCTTTATTTTACTACTTTCTTCATATGAATTTAATTCTTTATATTCATTTTCATATTTTGCAGCTATGTAACTTCCAATTATTTCTGTTTCTGATGAAACAAATCCATTATTTAAAGATGTAAGTTTTTCCCATTTACTTCCATCTCTAGCAAATATTTTAACTCCACTAATATCCGAACTTACATATTTAACGACTATACTTTCCTCAATTTCACTTATAGATTCATCACCTTCAAGGTTATCTTCAAGCTCATCTTCTACTGCTTTTCTAATTCTTTCTTTAGTATCATCTATTTCATCATTTATGAAGTCTAATATCTCATCTTCATCATCATCTATTTTAGATTTTAAATCATCTGCAAAATCCTCTTGATCTTTCTTTATAACTTTCTCAACTTCTGTAAGTATTGCATCTTCAAGATCAAGTTCGGTTTTTTCAAATCCTACAGCATCAATATCTATTTCTACTTCATCTGTAAGTGGTTCATAGTCATCTATATCTTTGCTATATTCATCTCTTTCTACTTTTATCTTTATTCCATAATCTTCTATATCTTCATCATCTATTTCATCTAAAATTTCATCAAGACCATCTGTTTTTTCTTCTATAAAACTATTAGGTCTTATCATTATTTCTAGATCTTCTTCTTTAAACTTAAGTACTTTTTTATTATCATTTAATGCCTTTATCATGTCTGATGGCAAATAGTATGTAATAGTTTCTTTATCCTCATCTGTAAATGATTTTAATAAAAACTCATCCTTATATGGATCTTCTAATTCTTCTCTAATAACATCATATCTATATTTATAAATCTCATCGTCATCATCATCTGAATCTATTTCCCACTCTTTAACATTCTTAATTCCTTCTAATTTACTTAGATAGTACTTTATATACTCTTCATATTTTTTACTATCATCATAATCATCTTGATTAAATTCCGTTCTTGCTTCAACATATTCTGAATATGCTGATGATGGATAAGTACCATCAATTAAAGCTCCTTTAGTTTTATCCAATATTCTAACTTTAACATAATATTTCGTACCCGACTTAAGTCCGCTAACTTTATATACATATCTTTTATATCCAGCTACATCTGAATTTTTAACAGCTAATCTAGTTATAGAATAAGTTTCTAAATATGCTTCTTTTGCTCTAACCGCTATTTTAAACTCATACTCACTAGGCACCTTAGTTTCATCTAATACTGGAGCATCAAAGCTAACAACAACTTCTTTATATTTATCTCTACTATAATCACTTCCTCTTTCATAGTTAAGATTAATTGCACTATCTATTGGTGCAGTTGTTATAGTTGTCATACCCCAAAATGAATTTGACACATAAGTATCTGCATTATCATATCTAATGGCTCTAACAAAATAGTAATAAATATCATTCGGCGAAAGTTCATTCTCACCATATATTTCTTTTCCTGTTTCTGACTTGTAAGTATTGAGTGTTGCTGGTTCATACAAAAGAGTCGTCTTATTGTATTTTTCAATACTTGCTTTTCTTAGTCTGAAAACTTCGATTCCATCATATTTATTTGTATTTATTATATCTACTATACTTTTTCCTTTTGTTTTATCTACATCTTCTAAAGGTTTTTTAGGTATTCTTATAAGTTCATAACCTATGTAATCCCCACCTTCATATGCTGTTACATCAATATCCCATCTAATATTTCCACTTGTGTTTGTAATTTCTCCAAAAACCTCAAGATTTGATGGACTTTCTGGGCTTGACTTAATATTATCAATTCCATCTGTATCATACTTTGTTGTAAATGTTTTAATTTCTGTTAATATCGAATACCTTGCATCTAAAGGTGTTCCTCCTTTAGACACATTAAGTTTTGTTCTAAGTATTATAAAATACGTTTGATTTATATCTAAATTTTCTAGTTTAAGTTTATCTGTTTCTGTTGTAACCCTAATTATATTTCCATTTCTTAAATTATTTAAATCTGCATCAGAAATATCATATAAAGAATAATCCTCTCCTACTTCTTTAGCCTTAGTACCTGCATCAACTAAGCCTGCTAAGTCTGCAAGTAACACTTCCTCTTTTGCAGTTATCTTTCCTAATGCTCTTAATTGATCTATCTTACTTTTTTCTTGAGATATATAAAACTCATAGTGCTTTGAATCTAAATCTACTCCTATAGAGTCAAGCATATATGAATCATATGTAGTTGCATCTACTTCAATCCAATCAACTATAGCTTCTTCTTTAGTTATATCATCAATAACTATGTTAGTTGGGTTTGGAACTTCTTCATTAGTTAAATCAAGTGAAACACTTACTGGAACGCTATCATCACTAGATGTAAGTTCATTTGTTACATTTCCAGTATCTCTGTCATGGTAAGATTTCATACTTATGAAATAAATCTTTGGAACGTTTTTAACAAAATCTTTAAAGAAATCATTTTTAGGTGTTGTATTTTCTGGATTATAATCCCCTACTGTTCCACCTGATGGCATAAGTAAATTTCCAAGTGTTCCTGTCCAGTTAGGAAGTTTATAATCAACCCAACCCGTTTCATCTTTAAGTACAATTTTCTTTTCAAAATACCCTGTTCCTAAGTTTACTTTTACAGGTGTTTCTCCTTCTTCGTTTATAAAATATTCAAGACCTACTTTTGTTATATATACAACCTTAGCAATCTGATAATATTGACTAAGCGCTGAATTCTCGCTATTTACATAATCTGTTGGCATTGTATTTAGTTTTATCTCATACCAAAGTCTATTGTCACTATCTGGTAATAAGTCTCCTAAGTTATTAGGTATCTTCCACTTAGCAATAAACTCGACCTTAGTTGGATCGTCATTTATATTTTCAGCTGGTACAACCTTTATATCTGATATATCTCTTAACTCTGGTATCGGTGGATTTATAATAGTATCTAAATTTGCATTATATACTAAAAGTTGTGATGGTATCTCCCCGCTTTCCTGATCAAAGTGATATTGCATCTTAAATGTATAAAATGCGTCTCCAAATGAACTTCTTGCAACGTCAACGGGTATATATATATCTTCTTTTGCATTTTGAGCCCAATGATCAACCCACTTAGTAAAATATATCGAGTCTTTATCTGTTACTCTTGTATTAGTTTGATAAACATCATATATTCCAGATCCTTTATAAGGTTTTATTACAAGGAACGTGCTATCTACTGTCTTTCTTAAAATTCTATAATTAAGATATGTATAAGCAAAAGCTAAATCCCCAGATGGCTTATAATTTATATCAAAATCATAATTTATTACTTCTGTAGCCTGTATTATTGCTTCTGTTGGATCATATATTCTACTATATTCAAGATTACCCCATGACACGAAATCTGCGTCTAAAGGTGTTCCTGTTCCATCGTCATTTTCTTTTACTACATCAATTATATATTTATCTCCTACTACTTTATAATCTCCTTTTTTACCGCTTGAATATATTCCTGTATCACCTGCAAATTTGAATTTAAACTGGAAATACTCAGGTGTCTTGTCTTCGAATTGACCTAATTTTTCTTTTAAGTTAACTGTTGTCTCAAGTTTTCCACCTAATGTATCATTTATATCAACAAATGTTCCATATGTTGGATTTGCAATATTTAAATCTACCTCTTTTGGTTTTTGTATTTCTATTCTAAGCCCTGGCACTGATCCAGGTCTTTCTGTAGCCAAGACTGAGTACTCAATAAAATCTCTATCTTTGGCTCCCGAATCATTAACCCAGTGAGTTGGTTTTGTTACAAAACTTAACCTTCTAAGAATATTTAGTGTTTTCTTTTCTGCTCCATCTAAGGTTAATCTAAAGTTATGCATATGGCTTTCCTTTAACTTATCTACTGATATATAGAATTTATTAAAATTAGCATCCCATTTGAATTTTACCGTCATATTTTCAATTTTAAATATTTTACCTGTCTTTTTATCGGCCTTATTGATACCATATATTACTTGTGTTGGTTTTGGGTTAACATCTTCAAATGCCTGAGTATCGTAATTCCAAATCTGATAACCTTTATCAACATACTCTGTAATAGTTACATTATTACCCCAAGAACCTTTTGGCCCTACATCATCTCTAAATTGTCTATAATCAAACAATGTAGCATCATTATTTCTATTAATAATTATGCTTGTTTTATTTCCATCCTCTAGGAAATACTCAAGCATGTACACTCCATTATCTTCATACTCAAATTCGAGCATAGCCTCATCCTTACCGATATTTGAAGTAAAGTTAAGGTTATTATCAAGTGTTCTTGTTCTATCCCACTTAAAACCTAAATCTGGACTTGCTGCATAATTTTCTATTACTATTGTTAAAAATAAACTTAAAATCAAAAATATTTTTTTCATATATATCCCCCTTTATTTATAAGCATTATATCATATTTTATATCGGCTTTTTGAAACTTTTTCATTAAAATTATTTGACAAATTTTATAAATTATTTTATACTCTTACGAAATAAATAATTAGCGTTGAAGAGAAGAAGTAAGTTTAAATGATTCTAAAGCGAGCTAGGGTTGGTGTAAGCCTAGTAGATAGTTTATACAGAAGAACATCTCAGAGCTTTTAACCGAAATCAATTTTGATAGTAGGCTTAAACGTTTTCTACCCGTTATAGTAGAGCGATATCGATTTAAATCTGTATCGTTAAGGCGAGCACATAAGAGTGCTAAGTTGGGTGGTACCGCGGAATATAACTTTCGTCCCTTTTACAGGGATGGGAGTTTTTTTATTATTTATTTTTAATAAAATGCGCATTTTATAAATATATTTTAAAAACTCAAAACAAATTTAAAGGAGAGATCAATATGCTTATAATACCAAAAGATTATGCACCAACCTTAACACTTAGAGAAACTGAAGAAGCAATAAAGGAAATAAAATTTAAATTCCAAGAAGAATTAAAAGAAAGACTTAATTTATATAGAGTGTCTGCACCTCTTTTTGTAGATCCAACTAGTGGGCTTAATGATAACCTAAACGGGACTGAAGATCCTGTTTCATTTGAGATAGATGACATGGGCACTAAGGCTGAGATTGTACACTCTCTTGCTAAATGGAAAAGAATGGCTCTTCATAGATATGAGTTCAAACCTGGTGAAGGTATTTACACAGACATGAATGCAATTAGAAAATGCGAAGAACTTGATAACACTCACTCTATCTACGTTGACCAGTGGGACTGGGAAAAGGTTATTTCAAAAGAAGAGAGAACAGAAAAAACATTAAAAGAGACTGTAAAAGGAATCTATGAAGCTTTAAAATCAACTGAGAAATATGTAGAAGCTATTCATCCATCAATTAAAAGTATTTTACCAGAAGATATTACTTTTATTACTACTCAAGAGCTAGAAGATATGTACCCAGGTAAAACTGATAAAGAGCGTGAAAACCTTATTGTCGAAAAACATAAAGCTGTGTTTTTAATGCAAATAGGTGATATTTTAGAATCAGGATCAAAACATGATGGTAGAGCTCCTGATTATGACGATTGGTCATTAAATGGTGATATCCTTGTTTGGCATCCTGTACTTGAGAAAGCTTATGAACTTTCTTCTATGGGAATAAGAGTAGATAAAGAAACTATGCTTTCTCAACTTAAAAAAGCTAATGCCGAAAATAGAAAAGATTTCCCATTTCACAAAGGAATAATAGAAGAAGTTTTACCGCTTACTATAGGTGGCGGAATTGGACAATCAAGAATATGTATGTACATGCTTAAAAAAGCTCATATAGGAGAAGTTCAAGCTTCTATATGGCCAGAAAAAATGATTAAAACTTGTGAAGAAAATAAAATAAAAATACTATAAAAGCATTTGCTTTTATAGTATTTACTATTATAAATTTATTGATATTAAGAAAAATCCAATAGCTGCTATTACAACTCCTGTATATTTTCTAAAACTAATTTTATCTTTAAGAACCACACTTGATAGAATTGTTACACCTATTATTACCGAAGTAGTAATAAGTACGCTATAGAAAACTCCGTACTCAGCTATTATATTATTGATAGCAACCCCACTAATAACAGCTGATAATGATTGAGGTATATATTCTATAAACGATTCTTTATCTATTTTAATTTTAAATACAACAACAAACATCATAGCTATTATACTAGTACTAAATAACGATACTGTTTCTGCATTTATAGTTCCTGTATCAAGAGATAACTTTATTAAATATGGTGATATAATACCTACCACAAATATAGCCAAAATATATTCTATATACTTTAAATCTTCTTTAAAATGATGCCCCTTTAATGTATGGATATCTAAAACTATAAATATTCCAATCAGGAACATTATTATATATCCAAGCATCATAAATGTTATATTTACATCCCCCTTAAAATAATCAATCAAAAGAACTATTATTATATTCATCTTCATAATAAGCCCAAGTGAATATATCTCTGTCTTTTCAAGAAGCTTGTTGAAAAGCCACGTGACAAAAAAACCTAAAACTCCTTGTGCTAATATAAGACCTAACACATAATAATTAAACTCAAACTTATATTTAAATATTTCTGCTTGTCCTCCTATTAATCTACCTATACCCATTATCAATAATGTAAAAAATGCCATCTGAACAAATTTAACAACTCCATGCTTTTTAAATCCATATTTGTGTACTGTCTTCTCTTGAAATATTTGATTTAGAGAACAAAATACAAATGCTAAACTAAATAATATTACTAAATTCATGCTTTTACCCCTTCTAGATTTATATCTTTATATACCTCATTCCTTTTTAGCAGTTCTTCATGCTTCCCCTGTGCCACTACTCTACCTTTATCAATAACAAAAATTTCATCTGCATCCTTTATATTTTCTAATCTATGAGCTATTACTATTATAGTATGCTCCTTTTTTATATCATTCAAAACATCATTTATGTATTTTTGAGAAACATTATCTAATGCGCTAGTTGCCTCATCAAATAACATTATTTTAGAATTTTTAAGAATTGCTCTTGCTATAGATATTCTTTGTTTCTGTCCACCTGAAAATGTTTCTGCACCTTCATCAACTAATGTTTCATATCCCTTTTCAAGACTCATTATATAATCATGTATAACGGCTTTTTTACAAGCACTCTCAATTTCTTCATCCGTTGCATCACTTTTTGCTAATCTTAAGTTTTCTTTTATTGTTGCATTAAATAGGAAAACATCTTGTCTTATTACAGATACATGTTTTCTAAGAGAATCCTCGTTAAATTCCTCTAATTCATTTCCACCAATTAAAACTTTTCCTTTTTTAATGTTATAAAACTTTAATAATATATTAAATATAGTAGATTTTCCACATCCTGATTTTCCTACTACAGCAACCTTTGATTTTGGACTAATATTCATACTAAAATCTTTTAAAATATCTACGCCTTCAATATATTCAAACTCTACATCTTTGAATTCTATACTTCCATCTATTTCACTTATACATTTTTCTCCATATACATCATCATGATAATTATCATTATCAAGAATTTCCATTATCCTATCTACAGAAACTAAAAGTTGTTGATAGTCTAAATTAAAACTTGTTATATTTTTCATATAAGTTCTTAACTTTAATGAATATGATCTATACGCTATCAAATATTCAAGATTAAGTGCATTAATTATAACTAGATAAATACATACTATTATTCCTAATACTTCTGATATCAAGTTTATTAATTTTGATATAACCAAAGACTTAACTGACACCATTCTATATATCATAGCTTCATCTTTTACTGCTTTACCAAGTTTTTCTGCTTTATGTTTTTCATACTCTTCTATTCCAAGACTTTTAACTTCTCTTATACCTAATATAACTTCATGAACCTGACTAAGGAACTTTTCCTTTTTATTTTTTAGTTCAATTGCTTCTTCTTTTATTATTTTTCCATATTTCTTGAATAATAAATATAAAATTGGAAGAGTAAATGTTGTTATTGCTCCAAGTAATATACTCTTTGAAAATATTACTCCAACAATAGTAATAGACGTTACAACATCCATAATAGCTACAAGCATTTTATCAAGTGTTCTTGACACCTCTGCTACTTCGTTATTTATCCTTGATAAAAACTGACTCATCTTAATTTTTTCATAAGCTCTTACTTCAAGTTTTAACATTTTCTCATATATTGCTAACCTTAAGTCATAGTGTAAATCTGTTCTAATTTTAAAACTAATATAAGGTCTTATATAACTAAAAACTAAATATAATACCTTTGTAACTACTAATATTCCTATATTAATCTTTAAGTTGTCTATATCATACTTTGTTATATCAACAATAGCTTTCCCCCATATAAGTGGAATGGCAACTAAAAAACCTATTTCTATAATCATTGTTATAAAAAGTAATAAATATTTTAATTTATATGGATATATAAACTTTTTAGCAAAACTTCTATATTTAGTATTATTATTCATTTCATCCCCCTTTTAATTATCTATATTATACCTTATTAAGGCATAAAAAAAAGACGTAATTTAAAATTACGTCTAATTACTTTTAATTTTCTCAAGCAAAGCTAGTCTTGCCTCTGCTCTTTCTAAAGCAAATTGAACTCTCTCACTATTATAGTGCTTATCGCTCCCTAATCTTTTGGTAGCTCTTTCCCTAGCTTTAGTTGCTCTTTCTACATCTATTTCCTCTGGCCACTCTGCAGAATCAGTTATGATTCTAACTTTATCTGGTTTAACTTCGACGAAACCTCCTGCAACAAAAGCACTCTTTCTTTCACCATTTGAAATAATATCAATAGCTTTTATCTTAAGCACTGCTGTTACTGGTTCGTGACTTTTAAGTATACCCATTTCACCTTCTGTAGTTGTTATTATAATCATTTCTGCATTTTGCTCAAAGAAAACCTTGTCTGGCGTTACTATAGATAACTTAAATTGTTTGTCTGTCATAACACCACCCTATTCTGCTTTTTCAGCATCTGCTAGCACTTCTTCTATTGAACCTTTCATATAGAACGCACTCTCAGGAATATCATCATATTTTCCTTCTAAAATTTCTGCAAAACTTCTTACCGTATCCTTAATTGATACATATGTTCCAGGTATTGATGTAAATTGCTCTGCAACATGGAATGGCTGTGATAAGAACTTTTGAATCTTTCTAGCTCTTGCAACTAATGTCTTATCTTCATCAGATAATTCATCCATACCAAGTATAGCAATTATATCTTGAAGTTCTTTATATCTTTGAAGTATCTCTTGAACCCCTCTAGCTACTCTATAATGTTCTTCTCCAACAACTTCTGGAATAAGAATTCTTGAAGTTGAATCAAGTGGATCTACTGCTGGATATATTCCAATTTCAACCATAGCACGAGATAAAACTGTTTTTGCATCAAGATGCGCAAACGTTGTAGCCGGTGCTGGATCTGTAAGGTCATCCGCTGGTACATATACAGCTTGAACAGATGTTATAGAACCATCTTTAGTAGATGTAATTCTCTCTTGCAACGTTCCCATTTCAGTAGCAAGTGTTGGCTGATATCCAACGGCACTTGGCATACGTCCTAGAAGCGCTGAAACCTCTGAACCTGCTTGTACAAATCTAAATATATTATCGATAAATAAAAGAACATCTTGTCCTGACTTATCTCTAAAATACTCTGCCATTGTAAGTCCTGTAAGTGCAACTCTCATTCTCGCACCAGGCGGCTCGTTCATTTGTCCGAAAACCATTGTTGTTTTCTTAATAACTCCCGAATCTGTCATTTCATAGAAAAGGTCATTTCCTTCTCTTGTTCTTTCTCCAACTCCTGCAAACACAGAGAAACCTCCATGCTCAGTAGCAATGTTTCTTATGTACTCTTGAATAAGAACTGTTTTACCTACTCCAGCTCCTCCAAATAGTCCAATCTTACCACCTTTTGCATATGGACAAAGAAGATCTACTACTTTAATTCCTGTTTCAAGAATCTCAGTTTCTGTAGCTTGTTCCTCAAAAGAAGGCGCAGCTCTATGTATAGGCCACTTTTCTTCTGAATCTGGTGCTTCTTTATTATCAATTGCATTTCCTGTAACATTAAACATTCTTCCTAAAGTTTTCTCACCAACTGGAACCATTATAGGATTACCAGTATCAACTGCTTCCATTCCTCTTACAAGACCATCTGTAGATGCCATTGATATACATCTAACCATATCGTCTCCAAGGTGAGCAGCAACCTCAGCAATAATCATGTCATCATTATGCTTTATTTCTATAGCGTTGTTAAGCGCTGGTAACTTTTCACTTTCAAACTTTATATCTAAAACCGCACCGATAATCTGAACGATTTTACCAACATTAAGTTCT
The DNA here is from genome assembly GCA_025210555.1 of Clostridia bacterium. GTDB lineage: Bacteria > Bacillota > Clostridia > Lachnospirales > JAOARL01 > JAOARL01. The sequence continues at coordinate 34,110 of JAOARL010000036.1, read as the reverse complement.
TTTGTTTCTGCTGAATTTTTAACTTCAGCTTCCATAAGCTTTGCCATTAAAGTTTTCACCCCAATCCTATTTTAATGCTTCTGCTCCTGATACAAGTTCTGCTATTTCTTGTGTTATAGCAGCTTGTCTCTTTCTATTATATAAAAGTGTTAAATCATCTATTAAAACTCCTGCATTTTCAGTTGCAGAGTCCATAGCTGTCATTCTTGCACCTTGTTCACTTGTAGCTGATTCAATTAAAGCTCCAAGTATAACCCCTTCTGCATATTGAGGAATTATTTTACTTAAAACATCCTCTGGCGAAGGTTCGTATGTATGAAGTACTTCTGTATCTCTATGACATTCAATCTCAATCTTCTCAACATCTACCGGAAGTATTCTTTCCTTCTTAACTTCTTGATCTATTGTTGAATTAAACTTGGTGTATATTACAGATACTTCATCAACTTCATCATTTCTATAAAGTTCAAGTGCTGTTTCGGCTATATCTCTTGCATCCTTAATTTGCGGATTTTCTGATATTCCTATAAGTTCTTCTACTACTTCAAACTCTCTTTTTGCAAAGATTCCTTTTGCTTTTTTCCCAACAACTATTAGTTCTGGATTTTTATCTTTAGCATCTTCTAATAAAAACTTAATTATGTTTGAGTTATATCCTCCACATAGACCTCTGTCTGAAGTTATAACAATGTATAATCTTCTCTTATCGTTTCTAACTCTAAGATATGGATGGTTTATATATTTTGTATGTTTTACAATTGATGCCATAGTTTCTTCTATTTTATCAAAATAGATTCTATAATGCTCAAGTCTATCTTTTGTTTTTTGAAGTTTAGATGCAGATACAAGATTCATCGCCTTAGTTATCTGCTGCGTACTTTTAACACTCTTAGTTCTTGTTTTAATTTGTTTCATAGATGCCATTTAAAACACCCCTTTAACCCTTAAAAGAAGACTTGAAGTCTGTTATAGACTTAATTACTTCTTCTTCAGTCGTCTCATCTATAACTCTCTTACTCTCAATATCCTCAATTAACTTAGTATACTTTGTATCAACAAATTCTAAATATTCATTTTCAAATCTTAATACATTTTCAACAGCTACATCTGTTAAATGCTTCTTAGTTGAAACATATAACATAAGAATTTGATGAACAACTGATAGAGGTTTATGTTGAGGCTGTTTTAGTATCTCAACAATTCTTTCCCCTTGTGCTAATTTAGCTTGCGTATCTTTATCTAAATCCGATCCAAACTTAGCAAATGCTGCCAGTTCTCTGTATTGAGCAAGCTCAACACGAACAGGTCCTGCTAACTTTTTCATTGCTTTAACTTGCGCTGCTCCTCCAACACGAGAAACAGAAAGTCCTGGATTTATTGCAGGTCTAACTCCCGAGTTAAATAATTCAGTTTCAAGATAAATCTGTCCATCTGTTATCGAAATAACATTTGTAGGTATATAAGCTGAAACGTCTCCAGCTTGAGTTTCAATTATAGGAAGTGCTGTAATTGATCCTCCTCCTACTTCTTCAGTAATTCTAGCTGCTCTTTCAAGTAATCTTGAATGTAGATAGAATACATCTCCAGGATAAGCTTCTCTTCCTGGCGGTCTTCTAAGAAGTAATGACATTGCTCTATATGCTACCGCATGTTTAGAAAGGTCATCATATATTACAAGTACATCTTTCCCATCTTCCATCCATTCTTCTCCAATTGCAACTCCAGCGTAAGGCGCTAAGAATTGAAGTGGCGCAAGTTCACTTGCCGTTGCTGCAACTACAGTTGTATAATCCATAGCTCCAGCCTCTTCTAAAGTTTTAACAATATTTGCAACACTAGATGCTTTTTGACCTATTGCTACATATATACAGTTTACATCTGTATTTTTTTGATTAAGAATTGTATCTATTGCTATAGTAGTCTTACCAGTTTGTCTATCACCTATTATAAGCTCTCTTTGTCCTCTTCCAATTGGAACCATTGCATCAATAGCTTTAATTCCTGTTTGAAGTGGAACATCAACTGATTTTCTTTCTATAACCCCTGGCGCAACTCTTTCTATTGGTCTTCTTTTATCAGTATTTATTGGACCCTTACCATCTATAGGTTGTCCAAGTGAGTTAACAACTCTTCCAAGCATAACGTCTCCAACTGGAACTTCAACTATTCTTCCAGTAGATTTAACACTATCCCCTTCTTTTATACCATCATCTGATCCAAGTAAAACTACCCCTATATTGTTTTCTTCTAAGTTAAGTGCCATTCCATACACTCCATTAGAAAACTCAAGTAGTTCTCCTGCCATTGCACTTTCAAGTCCATGAATACGTGCAATACCATCTCCAACCTGAATTACAGACCCAACTTCTTTAACATCAAGTTTTTGTTCATAGTTTTTAATTTCTTCTTTTAAAACACTACTTATTTCTTCTGGTCTTAAATTCACTGTCAGTCTCCTTTCTAAGCAAAGCTTACTTCATTGAGCTTCTTTTTAAGCTCTTCAACTTTACCGTTTATAGTCATATCAAAAACGTAATCTTCAGCTTTAACTAAAAAACCGCCTATTACTGATTCATCAACTTTAACTTCTAATTCTATTTGTTTCTTAAACTTAGTTTCAAGTATACTTCCAATTTTTTCTACTTTATCTTCCGAAAGTTCTTTAGCTGAAATTATAGTTGCTACTAATATATTATTTTTAATTTTAATTAATTTTAAAAATTCATCTAAACTATCTATAATATACTCACTTCTATTTTTATCAATCATAAGTTTAATAAAACTCACAGTATTATTTTCAGCCTTCCCAAACAGCTTAGAAACTAAATCTTTTTTATCTCTACTATCCACATTTGGATTAGATAAAACTTTAAGAATATCTTTTTCTTTCAAAAACATTTCTTTAATAAACCTAACTTCTTCTTCGTAAATACCTAATTTATTCTCTTCTAATGCAATATCGTATAGAGCTTTAGCATATTTCCCAGATACTATCCTATCCATTCCATATCCCCAAACTCTTCAATTGCTGTATCTATTACTTCTATATGCTTATCTTCATCAAGCTCTATATCAATAACTTTTTTAGATATTTCTGATGCAACTCCTATCATTTCTTTCTTAATAGTATCTTGCGCATTAGATTTATACTTTTCAACTTCAGCATTTGCTCTATCAATAATTTTAGAAGCTTCTACTTTAGCTTCTCCAATTATTTTATCTTTCATATCTAGAGCTGTCTTTCTTGCCTCTGTTAAAATAGTTTCTTTTTCTTTATCTATGTTCTTAAGTTTTTCATTATATTTCTTTTCTAATTCTTCTGCATTACGCTCTTTATCACGTGCAGTTTTAATATCTTTTACTATTTCTGCTTTTCTATTTTCCATAAAATTTGATACTGGCTTAAATAACAGCTTTGACATCACTATAAATAATATCGCTGTATTTAACATCTGAATTGCAATTCCTTGCAAAAGTCCAGCATCAAAACTCAACATCTCGTTCAATTTTTATACCTCCTTTTTGTAAGGAATTAGTTAGCTGCATTTACAAATATATCGATAAACTTTGTAACTAGTGGATTAGCGAATAATAATAATAACGCTACTACGAATCCATAGATACCAGTTGTCTCAGATACAGCCTGACCAATTATCATCGTTTGCATAATTTCACTTTTAGCTTCTGGTTGTCTTCCAACAGCCTCTGCTCCTTTACCTGCAGCAAATCCTTGCCCAATTCCAGGTCCTACCCCAGCGATCATTGCAATTCCTGCTCCAACAGCTGAAAGTCCTGCTATGATTGCCATAGCATACATTTGTGAATCTAACATTACTTGTTCCATAATATCTTCTCCTTTTTTCTTTTACTCTTCCGTTGCACCTGCAACAAAAGTCATACTTAACATTACAAAAATTAGCGTTTGTAATACCCCCGCAAATACATCAAAGTAAAAATGTAGCGCTGCTGGCACTCCAAACTTAACCATTAGTGGCAATAATGAATAATATAAATTCATTATTATTAGCCCTCCTAGGATGTTACCGAAAAGACGGAATCCTAGAGAAATTGGATTTGCAACTTCCCCAATAACATTTAGAGGAAATAGCATTGGTATTGGTTCAAAGAACTTCTTAATGTATCCAATTATACCTCTTGTTCTCATTGTAAAGAACTGAACTAGGATAAATGTAATAAGCGCAAGACCAAGAGTCGTTGCTATATCTGCTGTTGGTGGTCTTAATGTGAAAAGACCTGATAAATTTGAAAGTAGTATAAATAAAAATACTGTTCCAAAATATCCAGCAAATGCCTTATTCTTTTCTCCCATAGTATTTGAAGTAAGATTATTAAGTCCTGAAACTAAAGCTTCTATAAAGTTTTGAAATCCTTTTGGGTGCTTCTCAAAGTTTTTAACACTTAATCTTACTATAACTGCAAACATTATTAGTATTGCCATTATTATCCAAGTATTAAAAATTGTTTCAGTAATTACTATATCTTCTCCAAATAATTTAAATGGTATAGTGAATACTCTTTTAATTCCAAATTCCAATTATTTCTCCCCCTTTCAGAAAGGTTAAAAAATACTTATTAAAATTATTGCTAATTTAGGTGTTATAAATCCAAATAACACTCCTATAAAAGTATTTTTTGACATTTGAATGGCCACAAAAAGTATTAGTAGCGAAATCATAAGTCTTACGTAATAACTTACCATTCCAGACCTATATGCAGAATCAAAGTTATATCTTTTACCTAATATTTTTTTAACATTAAGTTCAATCATTTTAACTTTAAGCACTGCAAAGGCGCTTCCAAACATAACCCCTTTTACAAAGCCATACAAATCTTCTTTTATTATAAAGCTAGCTATTATAGAAAACAGCACCGCTATTATAAACGATATTATAAATATTTTTTTATTATTGTACTCATTCATTACTTCTTATCCTTGTCTTCAGACATTTTCATGACTAAATAATACATATTTCTAAAGGCTGCTAAAATACCTAATAATGTGAAAATAACTAAAAAAATAGCTCCGGTATTAAATTTCTCATCTAAATAAACACCAATGTATATGCACATAACAATTGGCACAATCATTGTTATTCCTAGATGTGAAACCAATCCAAGCATTTTAATTACTTTACTGTCTATTTTCACTTTAAGCACCCCTTAATCCCTTTAATTATACACATACAGTATTTTTTTGTCTATAAATCTAAAGTATATTTTATATTTATAGACATTTATTTTAAAGATTTATTCATTCACTTAATTTTTTCTTTTAACTAACCTTTTATGTCCCTACTCCTCTGCCTGTTTAATTACAATCAATTACGATATTCAAATTCTAGTTTTATAGCATCTATTCTCTTAAAATACTCATCTTCTAAATTATTTGTATATATTCAACAATAACCTCATTGTCTTTTATACTTACTTTCTCCTTATCTTTCACAATATGCAATATTACCGTTTCATTATCATATTTTATAAAGTCTAGTAGAGATATGCCAGAATAATGCCTTCTATAACTTGAACGATCATGTTGCCTTTCCAAAATCTCTTCTCTTTCCTTTTGTTTGATCAGCATATCTTTTTCCTTTTGGACTTCAATTTCTTTAACTACAAAAATCAAACTTGCAACAACTATTAATGTTATTAATTTATATATCTTCTTCATATCCTACACTCCTATTTATTAAAGTATTTTTCTATCCCATCCACAATTTTTTCAGATGCAAATCCGTCTCCATATGGATTTTTAACTTCAGCCATCTTTTTATATGCTTCCTCACTATCTATTAATTTCATAGCATTATTATATATATAATCAATATCTGTTCCAACTAATTTCAACGTGCCAGCTTCAACACCTTCTGGTCTTTCAGTAACATTCCTAAGTACTAATACAGGTTTTCCAAGTGATGGAACTTCTTCCTGAAGCCCACCTGAATCCGTCATTACCATATAAGACTTTTTAAGCATGTTGTGCATATCCTTTATATTAAGCGGGTCTATTAAATGTACTTTTTTATTATCACCCAATATTCTATTTACAACTTCTCTAACCGCTGGATTAAGATGCACAGCATATACAACTTCAACATCGTCTCTCAAATCAACTATCTTTTCTACTGATTTACATATATTTTCAAGAGGCTCCCCTAAGTTCTCTCTTCTATGTGCTGTCATAGCTATTACTTTCTTATTTTCAAAATCTATATTATTTAAATCCTTATTTTCAAACTCATAATCTTCTTCAATCGTATCCTTAAGAGCGTCTATAACTGTATTTCCCGTAACTAAAATTATATCTTCATTAACTGCTTCTTTAAGTAAATTAGTCTTAGCATTTTCTGTTGGTGCAAAATGTAAATCCGCTAGAGCTCCTGTTAATTTTCTATTCATTTCTTCTGGATATGGCTCATACTTATTATATGTTCTAAGACCGGCCTCTACATGCCCTACAGCGACTTTATTATAAAACGCTGCTAATGATCCAGCAAAAGTTGTTGTAGTATCTCCATGTACAAGTATCATATCTGGCATTTCTTTTTTTATAACTTCTTCAAGTCCATTTAAAACTCTTGTAGTTATACCTGTTATAGTTTGTCTGTCTTTCATCAAATCAAGGTCATAATCGGGTTTAACATCAAATATTTCTAAAACTTGATCTAACATTTCTCTGTGCTGAGCTGTAACGCAAACAACACTTTCTATATTTTCCCTTTTTTCAAATTCTTTAACTACCGGACACATTTTTATAGCCTCTGGCCTAGTTCCAAAAATACTCATTACTTTAATCATAAAAATCCTCCTAAAAAATAGAGCCTATGCTTTAGGCTCTTTTGGTTTTCTTGTTATAAAGAATACTAGCATAACTAGTATAAATACAGTTAACCCTGAATAATATACAGCATTAAATGTAAGCAATATTGCAGTTACTCCAAAAAGCATTCCTACTGCGTAAAGTATTAAAACTGTTCTCTTATGCGAATAACCACTGTCCATAAGTCTATGATGCAAATGTCCTCTGTCAGCTTCTGTTATAGATTTACCACTCATAATTCTTCTTATTATTGCAAAAGCAGTATCAAATATAGGAAGTCCTAAAACCAATACAATAACCACAATTGCATATCCTTTAAACATTCCCATAATAGCTGCTATTGCTAAAATATATCCTAAAAATCCTGATCCTGCATCACCCATAAATATTTGGGCCGGATTAAAGTTATATGGAAGGAATCCTACACTTGCTCCAGCTAAAGCTGCTGTTAAAACTGCTGATCCTCCTGCATTAACTGATTCTCCAACAAATATGGCTATAAACATAAGTGCTAATGATGCAATCGATGATACTCCCGCTGCAAGACCATCTAAGCCATCTATAAAATTCACTGCATTTACAATACCAATAATCCATATCATAGTTATTGGATAAGCAAATACTCCAAATCTTAAAACTCCTTCCGGAAGAAATGGAAACGATACCATATCTATAGTTATTCCAGATGCAACTATTAATCCAGCTGCTGCTATTTGACCAATTAACTTATGTCTAGCTCTTATAACTTTTATATCATCAATTACTCCAACAATTATTATAAAAAGTGCTCCTATGACTATTGCTAAAAGTTGCTTTGGATCAAAAACTTTAAGTATTGGAGAAAATAAAAGTATTGCTATTAAAGCTCCAATATTTATAGCAAGTCCACCTAGTCTTGGCATAGGTTTTTTATGTATATCTCTCTCTCTTGGATGTGCTATAGCTCCAAGCTTAAAAGCAAGCCATTTACTAAATGGCACTGATAAAAATGATATTACGAATGCAAATATAAACACTATAAGCACCATAATCATCTCTATATTATAAATCATTAACAATCACTCTCTTCAAGCATATTTAATCTTCTCACATGTCTTTCATCACCTGAGAAATCAGTTTTTATAAACCCTTCAACTATTTCTTTAGCTAATTCTTCCCCTATTACTCTTCCGCCCATAACAAGTACATTTGAATTGTTATGCTCTCTAGTAACTTTAGCTGTATAGCAATCTGAACAAAGCGCTGCTCTTATACCTTTAACTTTATTAGCTGCAATGCTCATACCTATCCCTGTGCCACAGATAAGCACTCCTAAAGAAGTTTTATCTTTAATCACTTTATCTGCAACTTTTTTTGCATAAACAGGGTAATCTACTGAATCGTTTGAGTCACACCCTAAATCTATATATTCTACAGTTAAACTGTCTAAGTGTTTTTTTACTTTAGTTTTTAACTCAAATCCCCCATGATCCGATCCTAAATATATCATAATTACCTCATTTCATTTATTTCAACATTTTTAGTTTGCACTTTTTCTTCTTCATCTTTATATATTATTGTAATGCTTTTATAAGCCTCTTTTGAATATATATCTTCATCTGTTATAAACATAACAAAATCTAATGGTATTTCTGTTTCTTCAAGTTCTTTGTATAATTCCATCATTTGTTTTTCATCTTCACATACACACAGCAATAATGGCTTTTTAGTTATTATTTCATTTTCTTCAAAAGTTAAATACATAGCCTCTAAATAACTTAAATTTTGAACTGATTCTTCTTTCCATCCTTCAAACTTTCTTAAAGTATATACTAAAAAATGTACATGATTTAAATCTTCACCAAAGTTTATAACTGCACTTGGCTCTATATATCCTTTTTCTTCGTTATATTCAATCTCTATTCTAGGATTAATCTCAAATGAATGAAATAAGCTACACTCATTAAAATACTTAATAACGAGTTCATTTGTTACAAGTTTAGCAAGAAGTTTATCTATATTATCATTAAAATACTCAGCTGTTTTTTCTTCATATTCTATCTCAGCATCATTAGTTTCTTCTATATATTTTGCACCATTATTAGCTAAAAAATAAACGTCTTCTTTTCTTCCACTATCTTCCATTGTAATTTTTCTTATAACATTTAAATTTAAGAGTTTTTTAAAGTTTTCATCAAACTTTTCTTCCTCACCCTTTATATTTACATATATAGACTTAAATTGCTTCTCTGTAAAAATATCCAATGTATATAGTATCTCTATATACTCAGATAGTAAACCTAATTCATTTTTAACATCTTCATACTCTCTTTCTTCTACAACATTACTTAAAACAGAGTAATTACTATATAAATAATTTTTTTCAGCATTCATATTTAATACCTCTTTTTCATATTCTTTCTATATTATAACAAACATGAATAAGTTTTTCTATATATTAAACTATCATAACAATTAATTATTCAAATACCACTTTGCAAAATCCTGCATACATTTGTCATCTTTATTTTCTAAATGTTTTTTATAATCTTCTTCTGTAAATTCTGCTAATGTTTTATCAGTCCATTTTGGAATAAATATATACCAAAGTTCCGACCATTTTTTAGCATTATCATTCCCTCTAATACTTTCTGAAATACTCCCTTCAGCTTTATCTTCAAAAAACTTAAATATCTCTCCATCATAATAAGCAAGGCAATGTCTAAATTCAGCCGATCTATCTCCAGCCCCCTTCATAAGCTTAATAAGTCCCTCTACGCCAATTGTTCCAAGCATATGATTAACATATGCTTTTGGAAATCCATTAAGCTCTTTAACAAAAAATCCAACATCAACCGCTATACATGGTTTTTTTACTATATTATACGCTTGCATAACTTTTTGTTTTGCAATTTCTTTTATATCCTCACTTCTCGGCTCTATTAATTCTGCTTCATAAGCTAAAACACTAACGCCTTTTAATTCTTTTCTAGCTGACTCTATTTTTCCCTTATTACTAGTCACAAAAACTATTTCTTTCACAAAATCACTCCTTTTAATTATTAGATAGTTCATCAAATGAGTAAATATCTCTAACATCTTCTGGATAATTTACATTTGAAAGGTCTATGTTAGCTATTTTCGCCATTTCTTTAGTTATAAACATACTCTTAACAGCAAGTTCAAACTCACCTGTGATTCCAACATTCTCTGATTCAACAACAGTCAAATTGTTATAAAATTTTGGCAGAAAATTATTAACCAATATTTCATCTTGACTAGTTTTTTCATTTATCAAGTAAATACCATTACTATTTCTAAAATTATAATTTAATATACTTCGTCCATGACTATAATCATTTTTCTCATGTTTTATCACTGGCATCATGCCAGATTCTATTATGTTAGATTCCAATATATTATAAGGAGTATATGTTCTAGCATCTCCAAACACCTCCAAAATTTTATTTTTATCATATATATTGTTTGTTTCAAATTCTAATGACTTTTTTATAAATTCTGCACAAATAGCTATAATCTCTTTAGCATTTATACCTAAACCGTATCTTAATAGCATGCTCATTGGAACGATACTGGATCCTATTGATATAAAACTTTTTTTTCCAAAACCATAATCTACAATATCAGCACCTAACATTTTCAGTTTTGCCCTTTCTCCGTCTGCCGTAATTATAATCTTATTCTGTATATCTCTACTTACTGCATTTTTTATACTTGGACTCTTTCCTGAATATGAAAACCCAATTATATTATCTATATAATCTATATTTTCAAATAAAACGTCTCTCGGTTTAAGTACACTAACCTGACCTTCTATTTCATTTTTTAATACACTTTTAGCAAAACTAGCTACTGCATAAGAACCTCCTGTTCCAGTTATAAATGTATTACCCTTTATATTAGAAATACTTTCTCTTAGCTTCTCATATCCATCAGTTTTAAGATGTGCATCTTTAATTCTTTCTAGTAAAGCCTCAAAGTTATAATTCATATTTTTTTTCATAAAAAAACCTCCCTTAATGATAAATTATCACTAAAAGAGGAACTATATTGTCACTTTATCTATTTATTAAGGTTTTTTCATATTTTTCATTTAACACTCTATATTCAACTATTCTCATCAATCTAAAATGCCTTATTTCTGCTCTTTTCTCACAAAAGGCAGCAACATACCAATAATCATTATATGCAAACATCTCACATGGGTGAATAACTCTTTCACTAACTTTAGAATTAACTGATATAAACTTAACAAAAACCTTATTATGCTCTTTTATTGCTCTGTTAAAATCATTATATTTTTTCTTTTCTTCTTTCATGTATTGCTTATCTAAATCATCCCTTATATAAGGAATACTATATTCTTTACTCTTTCTTTCATTATAGCTATCAGCTATTTTATTTACTAAATCTATTAATTCTTTCTTCATTTCAAATTCTTTATCTTTTTCAAGTCTTTTCTCAATACTTTCTAATAAGTCAACATCGTATTTAGATAATCCTATACTTATTTTGCTAAGTTTTTCATTCAAAACATAGCCTCCATATATACCCTTTATTGAATCTATATATATACCAGCCATTTCAAGATCATCTTTATATTTTCTAACCATTCTTTCTGATACTTCAAGCTTTTCTGCAAGTTCTTTAATTGAGTATTTTTTCCCAGTTTGAAGCAACTTTATCATAATTAATAAATTTGATAACTTACTCATATAATCACTCCTATAAAACAATTCTACTATATTAACATAAATAAAAAAACCCTCTGGCTATTCCAAAGGGTTAAAGGGGTCTATTTTATGCTGCTCCATTTAATAATTTATTGAAATCAATTTTTTCTTTTTTAATATCGAATTCATTTGTTTTTACATATTTTTTCTCTGCATGATCTAACTGACCAAACATTTCTACAACCTCAAATTCTTTAATCTCAGCGTTTAAAACTTCAGCTTTTTTCTTAGCCTCATCTATAGAAGAGCTACCAAAATGTAATTTAAACATAATAATCACTCCCTTATATTTTATTTTTTTCAAACGACTAAACCCAGTTTATCATGTTTCGTTTTAATTGTCAAGAATTTTCTGATAATTTATGTTTGTTTTTTCATAATATAAAAAGAACCCTTATAATATAAGGGTTCTACCACTAGTTTTTCTTAACTACTAAAGTTAATTTTTCACCATTAATATCTAATTCTTTTTCAAATCCATCAAGATTATTCACTAAGTCTGTAGCCATAACCTCGTCTAATATTAATGCTTTATTATTTTCTATTACAGCAACAAGCATATCATTTTCTTTTGCCTCTAATGTAATAGTATCTTGAACTTCAAATCCAGCTTCTTTTCTCATATTTTGAATTTTACTTATAATCTCTCTTACATAACCTTCTTTTATAAGTTCATCTGTCATATGAACATCAAGAACAACTGTATACTTACCATCAGTTTCCATAGCATAATCATCTGATTTAACTGTTTCTACCAATACATCTTCTTCTACTAAAGCAAGCTCTGAACCATCAATATTTAAATGATATGTATCTCCTGCTTTAAGAACTGCAAGCATTTCCTTTCCATCTTCTTTCATATTCATAAGAACTTCTCTTATCTTAGGTAAATGCTTTCCATATTTAGGTCCTAATGTTTTTAAATTAGGCTTAAATAAGTATGTAGCAAATTCTTCAAGTTCTTCTCTAAGAACAACTTCTTTAATATTAAGCTCTTCTTTAACTACATCTTTGTACATTTCTCCTAACTCAGATCCTATTGAAGCATAAAGTTTAGATAATGGTTGTCTATTTTTAATAGCAGCTATATTTCTACAAGCTCTACCTAAAACTACCATATTTAAAACTTTTTCCATTTCTTCTTCAAGTTTAGCATCTATCATAGATCCATCAAATTTAGGGAAGTCACATAAGTGAACACTTTCCTTAGCTGACTTATCTACTGATAATACTAAGTTTTGATACATATTTTCTGCTATAAATGGTACAAATGGCGCAGCTACTTTACTCATCTCAGTAAGAACTGTATATAATGTTAAGTATGCATTAACCTTGTCTTGTTCCATTCCTTTAGCCCAGAATCTTTCTCTACTTCTTCTTACGTACCAGTTACTTAAATCATCAACGAATTTTTCCATAACTTTTGTTGCTTCTGTTATTTTATAAACATCCATTAACTCTTCTACTTCTTTTATAACTGTATTAAGTCTAGATAATACCCACTTATCCATAACACCTAATGTATTTTTATCTAATGTATATCTAGTTGGATCAAAGTTATCTATATTTGCATAAAGTACGTAGAATGCATAAGTATTCCAAAATGTACCCATAAATCTTCTTTGTCCTTCTGTTACAGCATCTCCATGGAATCTATTTGGTAACCATATAGCACTATTGCTATAGAAGTACCATCTTATTGCATCCGCTCCAAACTCATTAAGTGCATCCATAGGATCTACTACGTTCCCTTTAGACTTACTCATCTTTTTACCATCTTTATCTTGAACATGCCCTGAAACTATTACCGTTTCATATGCCGGCTTATCAAATAATAAAGTTGATACAGCAAGTAATGAATAGAACCATCCTCTAGTTTGATCTACTCCTTCACTAATGAAATTAGCTGGGAAGTTATTATCAAATATTTCTTTATTTTCAAATGGGTAGTGCCATTGTGCAAATGGCATAGCTCCTGAATCATACCAACAGTCAATAACTTCTGGTGTTCTTGTCATAAGTTTTCCACACTTGTCACAGTTAAGATGTACATTATCAACATATGGTTTGTGTAATTCTATATCTTCTGGACAATCAGGACTCATTGACTTAAGTTCTTCTATTGAACCTATTGCATGTCTATGTCCACAGTCACATTCCCAAATAGGAAGAGGTGTTCCCCAGTATCTATCTCTACTTAGCGCCCAGTCAACTGCATTCTCAATCCAGTTTCCAAATCTTCCTTCACCTATTGTATCTGGGTGCCAATTTACCATTTTATTATTCTTAACCATCTTATCTCTAAGTTTAGTCATTTCTATAAACCAAGTTTCTTTTCCATAATAGATAAGTGGTGTGTCACATCTCCAGCAATGTGGGTAGCTATGCTCATAATCCTCTGATTTAAATAATAGTCCTCTTTCTTTAAGTTCTTCTATTACTTTCGGATCAGCATCTTTTACAAACATTCCTGCCCATGGTGTAACGTCTTCTTTAAATGTTCCATCAAGCGCAACTAATTGTATAAATGGAAGATTATATCTTCTTCCAGTTTCAGCATCATCTGCTCCAAATGCTGGTGCAGTATGAACCACTCCTGTACCATCTGATAAAGTTACATAATCAGCACATACTACGTAGTATGCTTTTCCTTCAACTTTAGCAAACTCATATAATGGTTTATATTCTGTTCCCTCAAGCTCTTTACCAGTAAATTTATCTACTACTTCAGCTTCTCCTACAACTTTCTCTACTAAAGCTTCAGCTAATATATAATATTCGTCATTAGCTTTTACTTTAACGTAAGTTTCGTTTGGATTAACTGCTAATGCTAAGTTTGATGGTAATGTCCATGGAGTTGTCGTCCATGCTAAAATATATTCATTTTCTTTACCTTTAACTTCAAATTTAGCTATTACTGTTTTATCATGAACATCTTTGTAACCTTGAGCTACTTCATGACTTGATAAAGCAGTTCCACATCTTGGGCAATAAGGAACGATCTTGTGCCCTTTGTATAATAAATCTTTATCCCATATTTGCTTTAAAGACCACCATACTGATTCAATATAATTATTATCATAAGTTATATATGGATCATCCATATCAACCCAGTATCCAACTTTCTTACTGAATCTTTCCCAAAGTCCTTTATATTCCCAAACACTTTCCTTACATTCTTTTATAAATGGCTCTATACCATAATCTTCAATTTGAGCTTTACCATCAAGTCCTAATTTTTTCTCGATAGCAAGTTCTACTGGAAGACCATGCGTGTCCCATCCAGCCTTTCTTAAAACTTTGTAACCTTGCATAGCTTTATATCTAGGCATAACATCCTTTATAACCCTACCTAAAACGTGACCTATATGCGGTCTACCATTAGCTGTTGGCGGTCCATCGTAAAACGTGAACACTTCAGCTCCTTCTCTTGCCTCTATACTTTTTTCAAAAACTTTTCTTTCATCCCAAAGTTTTAAAACTTCTTCTTCTCTTTGAACAAAGTTTAGATTTGTATCAACTTTATTGTACATAATTTCCTCCTCAATTTTAGTAATAAAAAAACTCTTCTCATCCTACAACAGGACGAAAAGAGTAACATTTCGCGGTACCACCTGATTTGATATAAATTTTATATCCCCTCAATCACATACTAATCATATGTGTCCTTTGTAACGTAAGGAAACGTCTAATCTTACTCAATTCAGATAGAAGCTCATAGGTGATTTTCATAAATCATTACTTGCATCAGGTTTCCACCATTCCCGACTCTCTATAACTTTTATAATTTATTACTTTCCTAATCTTTGCTTTTTAGTTTTTAACTTACCAAATATAATACATAATATTTATTTTTTTGTCAAATTTTTTACAAAAAAAATATCCCCGAAGGGATACTTTTATTATCTCATATACTCTGATAAATCGTCACTTTCTGTTCCTAAGCCCAAAAAGTTTCCTGTTTGTGTAAATTTAATAATTTCGCTCTGAGGTGTTGGAGATGCTACTCTATTCTCTTTCTCTCCAACTACTTGAACAGCTTCACCATCTTTAAACTCAACACTGAAATTTAATTCGTCTTGTAATCTTTCATTAAACATCCCTCTCACCTCCTTTTTGTTTGTTAACGCAAAACTATACTCTTATATTTTTTATTTGTCAAACACTTTTTTAGAATTTATTATTTTTCAGCACAAAAATACAAGACCTTAAGCCTTGTATTTATTAGTCTAAAATTTTTTTAATTATTTTTTCAAAAAATGTGTATCTAACATCTTTTCCCTCAAGTCCTACAATTATAAAATATATACAAAAAACAAAATAAATTATTATTGAAAGTGGTATTAATAAAATCCCGACTAAAGTTATTATTAATATAAATTTCAGTAGTACAAATGCTGCTAAAAGAACAATTGCCTGCATTGCATGATACTTAACTTTTTTATTATCTTTTTCAAAAAGAAAAATCAGCATTGGAAGCAAAGGTATCATAAAATAACATGCTGCTACAAGTATGTTTTCCTTAATTCCAATAGAAGTTTTATTCATAATAATCACTCCTTATTTATCTTTTTATATATACTATCCGATAACCTTCCAAAGTCCTCTAAATTAAGCTTTTCTCCCCTTATTCTTTCATCAAATCCAGACTCTACAATTACCTCTAAAATTTCTTCCTTTGTCATTGCAAATAATCCTGAATTTTTAATACTATTCATGAGAGTTTTTCTTCTTTGTGTAAATCCAGCTTTGACTGTTTTAAAGAAAGTTTTTTCATCTAAAACCTTAATATTTTTATTTTTATTTACTTTAAGATTAATAACTGCTGAATCAACATTTGGTCTTGGCATAAAACAATTTGGTGGAACATTTGCAACCAGATACGGCTCAGTATAATATTGCACTGCTACTGATAATGCTCCATAGTCTTTTGTTCCAGGTCCACTTTTCATTCTGTCTGCAACTTCTTTTTGCACCATAACAGTTATTGATTCTACATCATATCCCTTTTCTAAAAGTCCCATAACTATTGGTGTAGTTATATAATAAGGCAAATTCCCCATAACTTTAACTTTCTTACCTTTTCCGTATTCCTTCATAACTTCATCAAGATCTACTTTAAGTACGTCTTCATTTATTATATCTATATTATCAAATTCACTAAGAGTATCCTCTTTAAGTATTGGTATAAGATCTCTATCTATTTCAATACATACAACTTTTCCAGCTCTTTCTGCTATAAACTGAGTAAGAGCCCCTATACCAGGTCCTATTTCTATTACTAAATCATCTTCTGTAATGTCAGCTGAATCCACAATTTTACCAAGTACATGTGGATCTATTAAAAAGTTTTGTCCAAACTTTTTTCTGAAATAAAAATCATATTTTCCTATTATCTCTTTAGTTCTTTTTGCCGTTCCTATTCTTTCCATCATTCATCTCCTATCCCATACATAATAACATATTTTAATGCATTTAAAAAGGCCACCTAGCGTGACCTTAATAGCATTATTTTGAATTGGAAAAATCTCTATAGAAATCATCCATTTGTCTTTCTTGATTTTGACTATCTTTAAATGTTATAATCGCTTCTTTAGAAGTCTTTTCAAAAAATTTTCTAACTCCATCTGGATTACTATCTATTGCATCGTTAAATAATTTTGTAACTTCATCAACTATTTCTTGGTTGTTAGGCTCAGTCAACTCTATTAAACCTTTATGTTTAAATAACTCTATAACCTTTCCCATATCAATCTCCAATTCTTATATTTATTCTATTAAAAAGACCACCTCTAGTGGTCAAATATTAGTATCTACTCATATATAATGATCCTGCAATTTCCTCTGCAATATCATTTAATTCTTTCACTTCTTCTGGACTTCTTCCAGTAGTTAAAGCCGTTTCATTAATATGCTTATTCTCCAATTCAACTTGCTTTTTTTGCATTTCTTCTTGCGTTGGAACTGTATTTTCATTTTTTTCAACAAGTCCAAAACTATTTCCATTAAATACATATGGTTTTGTAAACCCTAACTCAACTCCATTAAACCTTTTTTTCTCCATTTCAGTTCCTCCTTTTAATTTTCTGAAAATTTTGTAAAAACGTATTTTAATTATATCAACTTTTCTAAAAAAGTCAATACATATTTCAAATTTATTATATATTTGTTTTAAAATTAATGCAATTAAAAAGAGCAATATTTAATTGCCCTTTTATATTATTTACTTAAAATACTTAATTTTTCTGTTGTTATGTTACCAATCTTGTCTTCACCAGTTACTACTACATCATAAAAACCTTTTGTAAGACCTGTAATATCAGCATCTATATTTGAAAGTCCAGCAGTTTGACCAGTAACACTTATAGGCGCTTCAACTGGATCTCCCGGCTTAACTGATTTAGTTACTGTTATTGTATACTTAATGTCATTTGTAGTTTCATCTTCAAATGTTAACTTAAGAGCTAATGTACCATTTTGAGCAATAAACGCTTTTATTGCAGTTGATACTACAACTTTTGGTCCATTATTATCTAAGAAGTAATGTTTAACATCTACTGCAGATTCTACTCCTAATGCATTTCTTGTTCTAACAAATATTTTAAGATTTTGTCCTACATCTGTATCTAAGTTTACATACTTAGTTACCTTGCTCGCGCTAACCTTTTCCCATGGAGACCAATCAAGTCCATTAAATGAATATTGAATTGAATCTGCATTTGTAGTATTAGTTTCAAGCTTAATGTATCTATCTTTTATTACATATCTTCCATCTGGAAGAACTATTTCACTATTTGGATCTACTGGTGGTGGCGTTGGTGTTGGTGTAATTATTACAACTCCTGGCGCCGTAGATGTAGAATCTCTATAAATTATTTGGTCACTATCTGTTCCAATAATACCTTCTTCATCTTTTACCCTTACATGAACTGTCTTATCACCAAAATCAGCACCTATATCATATTGAGAATAATATTTATCATATTCAGCCCAATGATTTTTCTGCCATGATGATCCATTGTATCCATACCAGTTACTATTATCATTAGAAAATTGTACCTCTAAGTTAGCTCTTGGTGTCTGGTTATCACTTGCAACAACTTTAATATCTATCAGTCTGTTTTCAGTGTACTGATCACCATAATTAAGTGCAATTTCATCAATAGTTGGTGGTGTTGTATCAACTTCAAATGTTAAATTTGCTACCCATACCACCTTTGCATTTTCTACATATGTTTCATTTCTTGTTATCGACTCAACCTTATATGCTTTAGTTGGATCAAATCCATCTAATACTCTAATTTCATCTTTAGAAAAATCATCAAATATTATATCTGTTCCATCTGCTAAATTCGTTGCAAGAATTTTAGTTTCTGGAACATTAGCATTATTTGAGTCATTTGTAATTTTATAAGTAAGTCTTGTTTTTGTACCTTCTATTTTTACAAGTTCTGTTATATCTTTTGCAATAGTTGCATAATCTACTGGCAGTGTTGCAGATGTTTTATCAGTAACACTCTTTGCTTGCATCCAAACTTGATATCTCATATTTGGATCTAAGTTAGTAAACGTATGACTATTTGTAACTTGCCATCCACTATCTGTTATAACAGAATTTTGATCTTTTAAGAAATATCTGTATGGTTCTGTCGCATGCATACCATTAGTATCACTAACAGAAACATTTGTTATTGCTATTGTAGTATCTGTAGCAACAATTGCATTACTAAAGTTTGATATTGTTGGACCTTGATCTCTTGTTAATGCTATATATCTATTTGTTTCAGTCCAGTTTTTAATAACTGGAACTGAAGCTTGTCCAAACACATCATAAACAATTTTATATTTAATTGTATAAACTACTGGATCTACTGAATCATATTGGTAATTTACTGGATTACCGAAATCAATCTTTATATTTCTTGTTGGAAGTGTCATTACTTTAAGCGGTGTTACTTCACCAACTTTAAATAATCCTACTTCTGCATATTTAGCAATATAATAGTTATTACCTCTACTATCCTTGCTTGTATCATACTCGATGTCAGTTATAGAGATACCATTTAATATGGCATCATTAGCTATAACTCCATCGATATCTGTTTGTTTAAATACATCTCCTATTTTACCCGGCTCTACTGCCGCAAAGGCATTTAACGGTGTTAAACATATTAGTAATATTATTAATATTTTTTTCATCTATATCACTCTTAATAGAACGAAACATTTAACAGTTCAAGTGAAGGCATATTTAAAAGTCTAAGTTTAAGAGCCCCACCACCAGTCATAGATACTGGATGGAATGTTTCACTTGCAGTTCCTGTTATTGTTCCTTGTAAAATGTATTTACCACCAATTTCTGTACAAGATATATTTCCTGTAAGTCCAGCTGGTATAGATGTTGCTGTTCCTAGAAGTGTTGCATCTTTTACTTCCATTGAGAATGGTACACCGTTTAAAACTGTAAATTTAGAAGCATCTGCATCTCCTCCTGAAAGAGCTGCTGTGTTTATTACAACTTCTTTTTTTGCTGCTATACTTGTATCTTTTCCATCTGTTACCGTTATAGTTATATATACTTTTCCATTAAATACTAAATCCTCATAATTACCAACTAATGTTGTTTTTGGTATAACTGAAGTGTTAAATTTAACTGTACCCTGTCCTCTTAAATCTGCACTTGCGCTTGCAAGTCCAGAATTATAATCATTCCCATCTAAAACACTTCCTACTTTTAGGCTATATGTCAGTGTATCTGATCCATCTGCATCTGATGTTGTAAATACTATATCCATATATTGCCCATGCTCAGTAGCATTAGCTTGATCAATTGTTACATCTGGAATATTGTTCCATTGCGCTCTATATATATGGCTGCCATCATACCTTACTCTTGTATCATTTCTTAAGTTAGCCATAAATATCATACCAGTTGATGTATTGGCTGCTTTATTTGATATTATTTCACCTGTAGTTCCCATAACATACATGTTTGTTGAATTACTTGAAACTGGAGATCTCGTCCATATTTCTCCATTTACTTCTCTTCTTTGATTTGAATACAAATATTCATGATATTTTGTTAAAGTCTCTCCCGGAACAGAAAGTCCCCATCTATATCCCAAATCACTAGCTCCAGGTATAAATACAGCTTGATCATTAAGTGTTGTATTTGATGTAGCTGAATTTTTACTAACCTGAATATCTACTGGAACTATTGAACTTCTCATATTAAGAGATAAGTTACTATGAAAATCACTACTCATATAATTAAATATATCTCTTGAATTATATGGGGCTGTTACTGCTATATTATGATATTGTTTAGCTCCATCTGGATGAACTTTTTCCATCATTATTAAACTTGTATCTGCCTTATAATAATCTCTTTCTACTACTTTCCACTTAAGATTTCCATGTGGTGCAACCCCTAAAGGATCGTAAATTATACTTCCTAAAGGAATTTCTCCTAAATCATAAGTTTGTCCTACTGTTGGCATTATAAGTTTATATTCATTATTGCCTTCATACTGTACAAATACATCATTATCTACATTTGTTACTAATCTTAATCCATATGTTACTTGTGATGTTTCTGCAGTTTCAAGTACACCGTTTTCCGAAACAACATGTACTGTATTAGTTGTACTTTTGCTTGGTGTTCTTGTCCAATATGCATAATCACAATTTCTTAATTTGTCTACTTCAAATTTATAATATTTAAAAGGTTTACCATCACTACCTGTATCTACATTTGTATGTGAACTTGTAGCAACTGCATCAAGTTCCATTGCAGATGGTAAAAACAACTTTTCTAAAGTATTAGTTTGAGCTACTACTCCACTACTTGCTCCCGTATATATAGTAACTGGTCTAATTATCGCTTTAAACTTATCTGATAATCCAACATATACTGTATCATTTATAAGTTCATATATATCTCTTGTTTTATATGGTGCTGATACTAAACTATTATGAAATACTGTATAACTTACAGTACTTGATCCATTAGTTCCTTTATAACTAGGATGAGTTGACTCCATCATAAGAGCAGTTTGACCGGCATTATAAAAATCATGTCCCATTATCTGCCACTTAACATCTCCATGAGGAGCTGTCCCCTCAGGATCTCTAATAACTGCTCCAAGTCTTAATTCTGAAAGTTTATAAAACTCTCCAACTTTTCTTATATGTAATCTATATTTACCAGATCCTTCATATATAACCTCTGTATCTGCATTTATATTAACAGCTACTCTAAGACCTGTATCTCTATCATTTGCATTGTATACTGAACTGTGTCCACCATTATGATCTATTGTAAAAACACTACCTGTTGAATATGATGGATCTGGCGTTCTTGTCCAATACCTATACCCTGAGTTTCTTCTAGCTGTAGCATAACTAGAATACCCTGCAAAATAATCTAAAACAACTCCATCATTATCAGATACTCCTGTTGTTCTACCTAATTCAGTTGCTGATAACAAAAATAGTTTTTGATTTGTATTTGTTTGACCTGAACCAGCTTGAGTTGCTCCTGTTTTAAGGTCCACCGGCACTATAATCTTTTTAAATTGACTACTTAATCCATTATAAAAAGTTGAATCAATAAAACTTTTAACATCTCTTGTACTATATGGTGTTGCTGCATCCATATCATCAAACTCTATATATGTACTTGTTGTGCTACCATTGCTACCTCTATAACTTGTATGATTGTCTTTCATCCATAAAGTTGCCGTATTTTTTGCAAAATGGCTATCTGCAATCTTTAACCATTCTAAATTCCCATATGGCGACACTCCTTCAGGATCATATACTATAGATCCATTTGGAACTTCATACATTCTTATTCTATCTCCTATTTTAGGCGTCTTATGTACTAATCTATATGTGTTAGACCCTTCATATCTAACCATCACATTCTCATCTATGGTTATACCTAAAGGTCTTGAATAACTTAAATCGTCATATCCATATGTACTATTAACTTTACTCGCATATACGTCATGCATTATAATATCAGTAAATGTTCCACTTGTATTTAATCTTTTATAGTAATACCTTCTATGCTGACCTGAACTTGAATAAGTTTGTGAAGTTGTAGGCCACGAGTCTGTCCAAGTAGCTTTAGCATCAAATGTAGTTCTCAAAGAATTACTACTGAATGGCGCTGCATTTAATTCAGCATAAGTATAATAAAATACATTTTTTATCCCTCTTGGAGTTTTTGAGAGAACAGTTTTAAGTTCTTCACTAAAACCAGGATAATCTGCATTTATTACATCGTTTGTAGAATTCACATACTGCCCCGAACTATTAGCATAATTATTTCCCCATATGTGCAGGGTAACAGACGCACCATATAAATCTACAGCACCAGAAAAATATTTATTATTTCCCATTTTTTTCCACTGTATAGGAGACCCCCCTGATATATCCAAAAATTTAGCTCCATTAGGCATATCTCTTATAGGAATTAATTCACCTACATCTACTGCACTAGACCTTGTCGAGACCAATGTTAAAATAAACATTATTGCTAACAAAGCCTTTGTTAATTTTTTCATTTTTTGTTTCCCCCTTCTAAATTTAAGTTATCTTTATTACCACTGCATTTCGTTGACATAATTATAACATAACGAATTTAAAAGTGTTACAAAATTATTAATTTTTTCTAAACTTTTTTCACAAAAAAATAAGAGCCATATTTAGCTCTTATTCTGCAAGAATATACACATCTCTAGCTTGTCTTCCAAACCTATCAGATTCTTCTTGTGTATACACATATAAATCTATTGTATATCCCTTAATAGCTGATCCTGTGTCTTCTGCTATAGCTTCACCATAGCCTTCTACATATAGTTTAGTTCCTAGTGGAATAACTTTTGGATCAACTGCAACTACACCTTTTCTAGTTCTAGTTCCTGTAAATGTAATACCAAATTCAGGGTGAGATGCATCTTTACCTGTATCTCTAATACTATCTGTGTATGATGTTGCACTCATGTTATCAAGTTTCTTAGTATATTTGTATTCTTTTCCATCATCCGCTTTAAAAGCTTTTACAGCACCACTAAGCACAATGTGTACTTCTGGTTTTTCTACTACTATTTCTTTTAAAGATTCTCTGTTTACTTCTTTGCCGCCTATATAAGTTATCTTAACTTCTTTTTCCTTAATACCTTCTTTTCCCTCACGTCCAACTTTCGTTACACCTTCCTCTAAATACATTGCTTTAACTACTTGTTTTTCATACGGAATAGATTCTTTTAACGTAACTATCTTTTCACTATATTTATCTACTGTTATTTTCATATCTTTTTCAATTAAGTCATCTAATTTATAATTCATATGATCTTTTGGATTTAAATATATATTATTTTCTACTAAAGCTTCTTTTACTGTGTTTTTTGTTGTAGTGTAAGTTTTAACCTCACCATCTATAACAACCTCTATCTCTATTGCTCTTTCGATAAATATTTTCATATCATCTGTTACATATTCATTTAATCCAACATTTATTTTATCTTTTGCGTCTAATATAATTTCTGCATCTGCTAAAAATTCCTGTACAGTTATTTCTGTAGTTGCATAATTACTAGTGAATTCCTTTTCAATAACATTTACCTCTTTAACATTCCCTGTAAACATCGCAAATATTATTGGTATAAGTGACAGCATTTTAATGCTCCTGGCCATATTATAAATACACCTTCCTTTGATTTCATAAATATTTTTGCAAATAAAAAAACTAACGACAATTAACAGCGTTAATCTTTTCACAAGAAATATTATATAATTATTAACAACATTTGTCAAATCACAGTCCTTTTTGTAACATTATTGAAATATTAGAAATGCAAAAAGCCCTAAAATAGGGATCTTAGAAACTTTCTGTTTTTGTTAACTTTGTTAATATTTATGTAATATTTTATATTCTATACATCTTTTTTGCATTATTATAAGTAATTTCTGCAACTTCTTCTTCTTCCATCTCTTTAATCTCTGCAATCTTAGCAATTACATATTTAAGATTTCTAGAATCATTTCTTTTTCCCCTATTTGGCTCTGGAGAAAGATATGGTCCATCTGTTTCTATTACTAAATGTTCTATATCTATTTCTTCTACAACTTCGACAAGTTTTCTTGCATTCTTATATGTTAAAACTCCACCTATTCCAAGATAATATCCTAACTTAACATATTCCTTTGCCATTTCTTTTCCTTCTGAAAAACAATGTATAACACCTTCTCTAACTCCAGATGCTTTAATGATATCAAAAGTATCTTTAGATGCATCTCTGCTGTGAATTGAAACAGGCATCTTAAGTTTTTTAGCTAGGGCTAATTGTTTCTTAAACCAATCTTTCTGCAACTCTCTTGGTGAGTTATCATAATAATAATCAAGCCCAATTTCACCTATGGCTATTACTTTTTTCTCTTTTGCCATCTCTTCTAATTTTAATAAATCTTCATCCTTAAGATTTTTCACATCATGAGGATGAACCCCTATAGCAGCATAGATATAATCATACATCTTTGAAAGAAGTATACTTCTTTTAGAACTTTCAATATCTGCTCCTATATTTACTACTACATCTATCTCTTCATTTAATTTTTCTAATAATTCATCTCTATCTTTATCAAATCTTTCATCATCATAATGAACATGTGATTCGAATATCTTCATATTTTTTACCTCTCTTTTAAAAGAGACCTAAAGCTTAGCTTTAAGTCTCTAGTTATTAACAAACCTCTTCACCTGTATTTATCTTATCCTCAATTTCCACAACTGATAATGACTTTTTACCATCACCAGCAGCAAGAATCATACCTTCAGACATTACACCTCTAAGTTTAGCTGGTTTTAAGTTAGTAACTACCACAACTTTTTTTCCAATCATATCTTCTGGTGAATAAAATTTAGATATTCCTGAAACAATTTGTCTTACTTCTTCTCCAACTTCAACTTTAGATACTAAAAGTTTATCTGCATCTGGATGCTTTTCACATTCTAATACTTTACCAACCTTCATATCTACTTTACTAAAATCATCAAAAGTAATATAATCTTCTTCCTTAACTTCTTGTACAGGTTTTTTAACTGTCTTACTCATTTCATTTCTTATATACTCTATTTCTTCATTAACATCTAATCTATTAAACACTATAATACCTTTTTGAACCTTATCAAACTTGTAAGTTCCAAAATCCTTTATAGCATTCCAATTTCTAGCTTCTTCTTTAACTCCTAATTGTTTATACATTTCTTCTGACATGTCTAAAAGAATTGGTGCTACCATTGTAGCTATCACTCTTAAAGATTCTGCTAAATGATACATAACTGATCCTAGTTCTTCTTTTTTCGCTTCATCTTTAGCTAATACCCATGGCATAGTTTCATCAATATATTTATTACTTCTTGAAACTAAATTCCATATCTCAGACATAGCATCTGGAACCTTATATTCATCCATTAAATTTTCAACGTTTCTTACGGCATTATCTGCAAATTCTTTTAAAATACTATCAAATGCTGTTACGTTTCCTTTATATTCTGGTACTTCTCCATCAAAATATTTATCAATCATAGCAACTGTTCTATTTAAAAGATTTCCTAAATCATTTGCTAAATCTGCATTATATCTTGCAACAAACCCATCTGGAGTAAATACACCATCTTGTCCATATGGTAATTCTCTTAAAAGATAATATCTTAACGCATCATTTCCATACTTGTTAACTATCATTTCTGGATATATAACGTTCCCTTTAGACTTACTCATTTTTCCATCTTTCATCATAAAGAATCCATGTGCATATATCATTTCTGGAACTTCAAGCCCTAATGCCATAAGCATTATTGGCCAGTAGATAGTATGGAATCTTATTATGTCTTTTCCTACTACTTGAACATTAGCTGGCCAGAACTTATTAAACAACTCACTATGATTACCATCTGGATCGTATCCAAGCGCTGTTATATAATTTGTTAATGCATCTATCCATACATAAATTACATGTTTAGGATTACTATCTACACTAATTCCCCAATCAAATGTAGTTCTTGATACACAAAGATCCTCAAGACCTGGTTTAATAAAGTTATTTATTATTTCTTTCTTTCTAAACTCAGGGCTAATAAATTTAGGATTTTTTTCATATAAATTTACTAATCTATCTACATAATTACTCATTTTAAAGAAATACGATTCTTCTTTAATCTTATCTACTTCTCTTCCACAATCTGGACATTTTCCATCTACTAATTGTGTTTCAGTATAAAAACTCTCACAAGGCTTACAATATAACCCTTCATAATTTCCTAAATATATATCACCTTGTTCTATAAACTTTTCAAATATTCTTTTAACAACTTTTTTATGTCTTTCTTCAGTTGTTCTTATAAAATCATCATTTGATATTTTAAGAAGTTTCCAAAGTTCCTTAGCTTCATCTGCCATTTCATCAACATGCTTTTGAGGAGTTAATCCTCTTTCTTCAGCAACTGTTTGAATCTTATTACCATGTTCATCAAGTCCTGTTAAAAACCTTACGTCTTTTCCTTTTAGCCTATTGTATCTAGCTAATACATCCGTAAATATTGTTGTATAAGCAGTACCTATATGAAACTTACCACTTGGATAATATATAGGAGTTGTTGTATAAAACGTATTATTTGCCATATCTATCATCTTCTTTCATTAAACATTAATTGTTATTATAACTATTTTTTACCCAAAAATCAAAAAAATAGCTTAAAAAGCTATTAATTTAGTATTGCTGTTATTGTTCTATAAATTGCTGATATCATTAATAGTATTATTATAAACGTAGCAAAGAAACTCATAAGCTTTCTAATACTTCTATCAACTTTAATAGCTTTAGATGTTTTAATTTGTTTATCTAATAACTCTTTAGTTATGTTTTCTGATTTTTTTAATATTATATTATGACCTTTATTACCTAAAATATATAAACTTTCATCTGTTTCAATAATATTTTTTATTAATTTATAATGCATTTCTGAAGCCATATCATCTATTGTATATGCTATCTTATCTTCTAAAAATTCGTACTTTACATTCATTTTAATCTCTTCACTTGTTTTTAAATCGATAGCCCTATTTACAATAAAAGGTATTACTACTGACATTATTACAAAAATGAAATTAAAAAACATCTTTCCATAATTTCCTTCTTTATATGCTACTATTATTTCAAGAGCAATCATTAAAGTTATTATTATATATAACATTACATATCCTATCTTTGAATATAACATGCTCTTATATAAATCTCTTACATCTAAATTGGTAAGAGTTTGATATATTTCCATTCTATCACCTACTTATCTTTATTTAATATTGCATATATTTCTCTTTTACTCACATTTCTATCTTTGGCCACTAATTTCATTGCCTCTTTATTATTATATCCTTCATTAATATATTTCATATAATGTTCTTCACCTGATATTTCATCCCATTTTTCTACTTCTTCTTTAACTATATCTTTTAAATCTTTACCTTCTATTATTAATACATATTCTCCCCTTGGATCTTTTTCAATATAAATTTCAAGGGCCTTATCTAAGGTTGTTTTAACTATTTCTTCAAATTTCTTTGTTATTTCTCTAGAAATAGTAATACTCCTATTTCCAAGTTCTTTATTTAAAAGTTTTAATGTTTCTTTTAATCTATGTGGAGACTCATATAAAATTATAGTTCTTGTCTCATTTTTAAGAAGTTCTATTCTTTCTTTTACCTCTTTATTTTTTCTTGGTAAAAAACCTTCAAAACAGAAATATCTAGTATTTTGACCCGATGTTACTAGTGCTGTTATTGAAGCTGTTGCACCTGGAAGTCCTACTACTTTGATATCTTCTTCAAAAGCTAATTTAACTAACTCTTCGCCTGGATCTGATATTCCTGGCATTCCTGCATCTGTTACTATTCCTACATTTTCACCATTTTTAATTTTCTTTATTATTTCAGGACCTGATTTTTCTTTATTATGTTCATGATAACTTATCATTTTATTTTTTATATCATAATGATTAAGAATCTTAACTGTATTTCTAGTATCTTCAGCAGCTATAAAATCTACTTCTTTTAATATATTCAATGTTCTTATTGTTATGTCTTCCAAATTTCCTATTGGCGTTGGACATATATATAATATTCCGCTCATATTCATCTCCTCTAATAAGAATTATAACAAAAAAAAGCCGCTATTAAAAGCAGCTTTATATTATTTAACTTTAAACTCTTCAGCCTTATCGTTAAGATCTTTTACTTTATCTTTAAGTTTATCTGCTGAATCATTAATTCTATCAATATATGCATTTTGTTCTTCTATTGTAGCAGCAACTTCTTCTGTTGAAGCAGCTGTTTGTTCAGTTACATCTGATATTTTTGCTATATTTTCAGTTACTTTATCTTTAATAACTTTGAATTCAACAACTTTATCATATATATCTCTAATATCTGTTATTGATTTATTTATGCTTTCATCAAGCATTTTAAATATATTTTCAGTACTCTCAACTGATTTTTCCTGCTTTTCAGATACAGATTTTGCAATCTCTACAGATTTTTTAACTGAAACCATCTCTACTAATATATTTTCAATTGTTTTCTTTATTTTATCTGATGAATTCCCAGATTCTTCTGCAAGCTTTCTTATTTCCTCTGCAACTACTGCAAAACCTCTTCCATGTTCTCCAGCTCTTGCTGCTTCTATTGAAGCATTAAGAGAAAGCAAATTAGTTTGCTCTGCTATTTGAGATATTGCCTGAGTAAACTCTTCTATCTCATTAACTCTAGATGCTAATCCTTCAACAACTTTCTTGATTTGTTCTATTGATTTTAAATTTTCCTCTTTAGCATCATTTAATTCTGTTATTACACCTAATCCTTTAACACTCATATCCTTTATTTCATTAGAAGATTCATTCATATCATTTGCTTTTTCTTCTATTTTATTAGAATTCTTTTCAAGTTCTGTAAAATTACTTGCAGTATCATTTACAACTTCAACTTGATTAGTTGCACCTTCTGCAATATCTTCAATTGTTGATGAAATTTGATTTATTGATTCTGCAGTCTGAGCCGTCATACCTTTAAGTTCTTTTGCATCTTTCTCAATATCATTTGAAAAACTACTTATGTTATTAACAAGAAGTGATAACTTATCCACCATGTTGTTGAAATAATCTGATGTTTCTCCAAATTCATCATTAGAATTTATTGCTACTTTTGATGTTAAATCACCTTCTGCAACTTTTCTTATTCCATCTTTAAGAACATTTAAATTCTTTCTTATCATAGCCGCAAAAGCATATGCTATTCCAATTGCTATTGCAATTGTTAAAATTGAAATTTTCATAATTTCTATATATACATTCTTAACAACACTTGCTATAGTATCTATCTTCGTTCCTGCAAATAATATTCCTATTACATTTTTATCTTTATCTAATATTGGTTCATACTCTGTTAAATAATCAACGCCAACAACATTTGCTGTTCCACTATAAGCTTTTTTAGAAAGAATTATATCCCCAACCTTTTTTGATACATATGTACCTATAGCTCTTTCTCCATTTTTCAACTTAACATTTGTAGAAGCCCTAACGAACTTAGCTAAATTACTATCAATTGTTGCCTTTTCATCATACATAAATATTGTAACTATTGTATCTGTTTTTTCTGCAATTAAATCAGTTAAATCATTAACTGCAACTTCCTTATTTCCATTTCCTATAAAAAACTCACCTTTATGAATAGCTCCATTTTTTATGCTCCAGTCTCCCTCATAATATAAATCTGCCATTTCATTTGCTGTCTTAATCCCCGCTGCTAATTTTTCTCCCTTTTCTGTCATAATAACATCTGTTATTAATCCTTTTAAAAAGAATAAATAGATTGCATTTATAATTACTGCAAGCATAACTATAATTGCTACTATTTTTACAAAAACGCCTTTTTTCATAACACCCTCCTAGTTGTAGTATATTGCCATGATTTCTTCTGTATATTCTCCATTATCTTTATATACTTCTAAATCATGCTCGATAACTAAGTTTTCTTTACTTAGTTTTCTACCTTCAATTAAAAATAAATTTGCTTTTTTATTTTTATCAGGTTTTATAAATTTAATCCTTGTAGGATTAATTTTATATTCATTCATTAGAGTAATAGATTCATTAAACCTGTCTACTCTATTTACCATATAAAAGTATCCATATTCTTTTAATATTTTACTAGAATTTCTTATTACGTCTTTCAATTTACACATCACTTCATGTCTTGCTATCAATTTTGATTCATTTATATTTACTTTACCTGTTCCAACTTTCATATATGGTGGATTTGTAACTACTATATCAAACTTATCAGTTTTATACATGTCACTAATATTTTTTATATCAGCTTCAACAACCTTGAATTTTTCTTCTATATTATTTAGCTCTATGTTTTCTTTTACTAATTCAACATTAGCTTTTTGAATTTCTATTCCCACAGCAGTTTCTATTTTATCTCTAGCTATAAGAAGAAGAGGAATAATTCCATTCCCCGTTCCTAGATCAATAACTTTTGCTTTTTTGTTTTCTTTAATAAAATCTGCTAAAAGAACTGAATCTATTCCAAAACAAAAACTATCTGTTTCTTGAATTATTTTAAATCCATTTCTTTCTAAATCATCAATCCTTCTCATTACTTATCCTCTAACTTTTTAAGTTCCTTAAATTCTTGTTTACTTACATCTTTATTTTTATTTTTTCTTATCTTTTTAGTTATTTTAAATTCATCAATCTTGACATTAACAATATCTACTACTTCACCTTTTTCTAAAACATTTACTTTTGCTTCTTCTCTTAACGCGTTAATAAATTGAATTCTACCTATTCTTCCATCTTTTAATTCTACTTCATCTCCAACACTTGGTAGTCTTTTATTAAGTTCTTTATATGTTTCATCTTCATATTGAAGACAACACATAAGTCTTTTACATACTCCAGAAATTTTACTTGGATTTAATGATAAGTTTTGATTCTTAGCCATCTTTATTGATACTGGATGAAATTCTCTTAAATGCTTCTTACAGCAAAGTTCTTTGCCACACATTCCTATTCCACCAATTTTCTTTGTTTCATCTCTAACACCAATCTGTCTTAATTCAATTCTTCTTTTAAATATAGCTGCTAATTCTTTAACTAATTCTCTAAAATCAACTCTATCTTCTGATACAAAGTTAAATATAATTTTAGTTTTATCAAAAGTTATTTCTATATCTATTGGTGTCATTTCAAGTTTATACTTCTTTATCTTATCCTTAAATATTTCCATAGCATCTTTTGCTTCAGCCAAGTTTTCTTCATATATTTTAATATCTTTTTCACTAGCTATTCTTATAATAGGTTTAAGAGTCTTTATTATGTCTTCATTTGTTACTTCTTTATTATCTAATACAACAGTTCCTAACTCTAACCCCCTTGCTGTTTCTACAACAACTTTATCATTAACTTTTACTTCAATATTTCCTTTATCAAAGTAATATATCTTACCGATCTTTTTAAAAATTATCCCGGCTACCATTTTTACCATACTTTTTCTCCTTTTAATTCCATTAACATATTTTCAATAGTTAACTTAAAATTTGTATTACTATTTATAAACCTTTTAGTTCTCTCTATTATATCACAATTATTAAAGATTTCACTCATCTCAACATTCTTTGCTAACATTCTAATAAAAATTTTTTTATCTTTATTTATTATGTATTTATCATCTATTTCACTTTTTACTATTATCATATCTCTATAATAACTAATAAATATATCTAGCAAATCATCTATATTTTCTTTATTATTCTCTAATTCTTTTGCTATATCAAATATTGACATAAAATCTTCTTTATCTAACCTTTCAATAATATCTTGAACTAAACTTCTTTTGTTTTTCTCATCACTAGAGCCTAAAAAGTTATCCAATTTAGATATATAGCCTCTTGCATACCCTACAGCTACTTCTTTATCATAACTATCTAAAGTATAGTTATTTTCTATATAAGTGCTTATTTCATCATTTGTTAATTCTTTGAAATCATAAGTAACACATCTTGATAATATAGTTTCTAGGAAGTTTCTTTTATCATTTGCAATAAGCAATATTATTACATATTTTGGTGGCTCTTCTAAAGTCTTTAATATTGCATTTTGAGCTCCAACAGTCATTAAATCAGCTCTATTTATATAATAAATTTTATATTTACTACTATATGGTTTTATTTCTACATCACTTACTAACTTTTCTCTTATTTCTTCTACTTTTAAACTTGATCCTTCTTCATTTATCTTAATGAAATCAGGATTATTATTCTCTGAAAAAGTTTTACATGAAACACATTTCCCACAAGGTTCTTCACTATTTTTTTCACACAATAAAGTCTTAGCAAATACAAGTGCCGTTTCTTCTTTTAATAGACCTTCTTCTCCATTAAAAATATAGGAATTCACAACTCTATTATTTTTTATAGAGTATTGTAAATTCCTTCTAATATTTATATTTCCTAAAATATCATTAAATTTATCCATTCTATCTCCCTATGTCATTATATCTAATATAAGACCTTTTATATCTTCAATCTTTGATACTATTTTCATGTTATTTGATTCTTTATTTATTATATCTTGGGCAAGATCATCTAGAGCTTTATCAACTTTTCTTACCATAGTATGTGTTTTTTGTCTTCCTCTATGATTCAAGTAATTTTCCCTTGAAAACTCATATGAATGATTTACAACTTCATTCATAAATTCAGATACCTTAGCTCTATACTTTTTAAATTCTCTTATATCTGCATTCTTAGAGACTTTTTCACCTTGATCTACTATTTCACTATAAAGAGAAGCAAGCCTATCTTTAAGTTCGCTTTTATCTATATTACTAAATAGTGTGAATTCCTTAGAATTAACTCTTCTAGTACTTTCATTATTCACTGCTATATCATTATTAAGTTGGTTAATTCCTTCTATTTTCACATAATCACTTCCTTCATATATTATATCGGTTTTAAAGGTCTTTTTCAATATAATTTCAACGCACAAAAAAAGCTCTAAGACTAATCTTAAAGCTTATTTATGAGCCATCCGCGACTCGAACGCGGGACACCCTGATTAAAAGTCAGGTGCTCTACCGACTGAGCTAATGGCCCAAAAATGGTGCCCGAAGGCGGAATCGAACCACCGACACGAGGATTTTCAATCCTCTGCTCTACCGACTGAGCTATTCGGGCAAAATTGCGGAGGCTGGATAAGAACCAACGACCTTCGGGTTATGAGCCCGACGAGCTTCCAGACTGCTCCACTCCGCGTTATAATATTAAATTGATGGAGGGAGAAGGATTTGAACCTTCGAAGCAAGATGCAACAGATTTACAGTCTGCCCCCTTTGGCCACTCGGGAACCCCTCCAAAAAGCCGACGATCGGACTTGAACCGATAACCTGCTGATTACAAGTCAGC
>JAOARL010000035.1 GCA_025210555.1 Clostridia bacterium | reverse complement strand
TATCAAAAATCTGGAAGAATTGATAGTTCTTGTAAAAGACTGGCTTAAGTTCTATAATACAACTAGATTAAATTTAATTGTATAAAAAAGACACGAAACTTTTTTATTTCGTGTCTACTATACAGGTATCACTGCCTTAATTTCTAGGTTTTTTATTATATTCCTAACTTTTCTACTAATGTTTTCATTCCATTTAGTGTTTCTTCCATTACATAATTCATTTCCCAACCTAAATTTTCTGCACCTTCCTGTATTACTTCTCTTGAACAACCTGCCGCAAATTTCTTGTCTTTGAATTTTTTCTTAACCGATTTAAGCTCCATATCTGCTACACTTTTTGATGGTCTCATCAAAGCAGCAGCTCCAATAATTCCAGTCATTTCATCAATAGTAAAAAGTATTTTTTCCATCTTATGCTCAGGTTTAACTTCAGTTCCCGTCATTCCATATCCATGACTTACTGTAGAACGTATGATATCCTCAGATAATCCTAATTCTCTCATAATTTCAACCTGCTTAACACAATGCTCTTCTGGGTACATCCCAAAATCTAAATCATGTAACAGACCTACAATTTCCCAAAAATCTATATTTTCTGGATCAAATTGCTCTGCAAAATATCTCATAACCCCTCCTACAACTTGACCATGCTGTATATGAAACTCTTCCTTATTATATTTTTTTAATATTTCTAATGCTTCATCATAATTTGGCACATATGACATATATATCATCTCCTTTTAATTATATATTTCAACCAATTTCTTCTCCAATAATTTTTCTTTTTTTGATAATTATACCCGTTTCCTTATCTATTTCATAATTCTTTTTAAAAATAGCATTTATTGTTATAGTTTGATATATACAAGATATAAGTTGTCCTATTCCTGTACAATAAGGAGTTCTTAAAAAAGATGCTCCTGTTCTTAATGCATTAGATATTACTTTATTAGATGTAGTTTTCATCGGTGAATACTCAATCTGAAGATAACAAGTTTTAACAATATATATGGGATATAATACAAATCCAAGTACATCTACCGACAAACTAATTAAAACAATCGTTAGATTCAAATCATAATATCTAAATAATACTAATAGCATAATAATTGTACTCATTAAAAGAATTGATAAAAGCTTATATGCATTTTTTATATGTTTTTTTAGTATAAACTTGTTTTGGCTTATATCTATTTTTGCAACAACTGTCACCGCATCAGAAATATCCCACTGAGTATCTGTTATAAGAGTTACAAATGTTATAGCTACAACATATTCTTTTCCATATTGCATTATGTTATTTACCCCAACCATATATATAACAAACATAGAAAAATTACTAAACAAATCAAGTGAATCATACTTAAGTGCATTAGTTAAATTAAAGTTAAACTTGAATTTTTCAAACACTTTTACACATACAAACAATGTATATATACTCATAGCCACAAGAGTTATTATTACTGCAGTAATATAATTATTTGTTAAAAGTATAGAGCTAATTAAAATAAAAAAATTCAAGGCATTAAACTTAACTGTATAATTATTTGCTCTTATATTGTCTCCTTCATAATATAATTTCATGAGCACAATTCTTAAAACATATTGTAAAAACATCTGAGCTATTGCATATGTTAAAAATAATTTATATGTAGCTCCACTAACATTCATAAAATGCATATAATTGTCTACATTCATAAGCATTAATGCCCACATAATTGTTCCTACAACAATTCCAATAACTGCTCCTGACATAACTGAGCCCTTTAACCCATCCTTTGATTGACTAATATTTGCACCTGTTGCAAAAATAGACTTCAGCATCTCCACTATGAACTGAATAGGATAACTTACAATAAATATACTAATTATATTGCCGCCAATAATTATTCCAAGTACAAACCATGTTATAACTGGAACTATTGAAAATAATAATATATCTAATCCAACCTTAATTAGTCTTTTCATTTTTTTCCCTCTTAGTTAATTTTTGTATTTCATTATATATTTGTGGCCAAGAATAAACTCTAATAGATAATTTAGTATCACTTTTTTTATTAAATACATTATCATATAAAAGAACTGGTATCCCAGCTTCGGTTAGTTCTTTTAAGTGTTTATTGCTATCATCTATATGTATATCTATATCATTTTCTTTACAAGCTTTAACCTTATCTCTAGCACTAACAACTAATTTATCATATTCTATTTTATTTTTAAGAAGCCATTCTTCTGATATTTTATATGGATTTTTATACCATAAATTTGATCTAGCTGTTATTATGTATATTTCATGACCTTCTCTTCTTAATCTCTCTATCACACTCACTGCAAACGGTCTTGGATTAACTTTGGTTACTATTTCTTCAAT
Organism: Clostridia bacterium; assembly: GCA_025210555.1. GTDB lineage: Bacteria > Bacillota > Clostridia > Lachnospirales > JAOARL01 > JAOARL01. Next base: position 37,920 of record JAOARL010000035.1, on the reverse strand, counting down.
ATACTTTTCCCAAAAGCTTTTATCTTCTTCATCTGACCATTCAAATATAAAAGGTGTATCATAACCATATGGATTTATCATACTATCCTTTTCTAACTCTTCATAATCATACATCTGACCATATGCTATAGTATATTCATATAAATTTGTTAATGTGTCATCTATATCTATTCCTATTCTCATTGCAAAACCTCTCTTATTCTATATTTATAAATATTTAATCATTCTATCTCTGTCATGTAAAAAAAGTTTAGTTATTTTATATGCTTCTGTATCTTCATAATCTATTTTTGAAATTTCATCATTATCAAATGAGTATATTTCACTTTCGTCAATTCCTAGTATTATTGGAGAGTGCGTAACTATTATAAACTGAGAGCCTTCTCTTGCTAGTTCCTTTATTTTAGATATTAAAGTTAATTGTCTTTGTGGCGATAATGCAGCTTCTGGCTCATCTAATATATATAATCCATTTCCCCTAAATCTATTACATATAAGCGATAAAAAACTTTCTCCATGGGATTGTTTGTGTAATGATTTGTCGCCATATTCACTTAAATCAAGAGATACACTATCTACATAACTTGCAAGATTATAAAAGCTTTCTGCTCTTAAAAAGAATCCATCTTCAGCTCTATAACCTTTTTCAAGTATCATGTTATCAGATAGTATTGAATGAGTGTTTTCTGTTTCAAAATTATAATTTATGCTACCACCTTCAGGATTAAATCCATAATTTACAGCTATCGCTTCAAGTAGTGTAGATTTGCCCGAACCATTTTCTCCAACAAAGAATGTTATTTTTTTATTAAAATCAATTCCCTCATTTGTCCTAATTGATTTTATATCATGCAAATAGCTATCACTATTTATATTCTCCCAATCTATTCTTAACTTTTTCACAAAATTATTATTCATAAATCCCCCTAAAATACAATTCCTCTAATAATAAGCGTTAACCCTATTATTATTCCACCTAAAACTCCTCTTAGTAGATCTTCCATATAAATTTTTCTATTATGCACGTAGTAGCTTGAAACTATAGAAAACAGGAAATATATTATTAATATTACTCCTGCTATCTTATATTCTAAAATTCTATCAACTCTATAACTTAATACTAGCATTCCTATGATTAGCATTTCTACTATACAAAATATAGCATGAATATATCCTGAAATATGAAGTCTTTTATAGCTTTTAACTATATGTTTATGCCTATCTGGTTCTTTACTCCAATTATAATGTGTATATAGAGATCCTAAGCTTGATAAAATTAGTAATCCTATGGTTAATCTATAATTTCCCCAATATATTGCATTATATGCATAAACATTGAAAGGTATAAATATAAAATCTAGTATAGAGATTGTATAATTCTTTATAAATGCCTTAGTATTATTTTCATATGCTGAAAATAACAATTGACTTAAAAATGCTATTATTGGAATACTTATCAAAATATTTACCATTCTTATCTATACTCCTTATATATCAAATATCTTTCTTAGTACTAGTTCAACTCCTAGTTCATCATTTGATCTAGTTATATGTGTTGATGCACTCTTAACTTCATCTGCTGCATTTTCCATTGCTACAGCAATCCCTGACTCTTTAAAATTTGGTATATCATTAGCTCTATCTCCAAAAGATATAATCTCTTTCTTATCAATTGATAATTTATTCTTAAGATATTTTAACCCTGTACTTTTATCTGTATCGCTATTGTTAATAGCTAACCAATATTCTTCTCTTGAAGAATGCTTCATAGCTGTTGCTGTATATTCGTTTGAATAGTTATCATTAATTTTTTTGCAATAATAATTGATTTTGTCATTATCATCAAAAAAAAGTTTAACTTTATTCACTCTATCATCTTCATCCATTTTATCTTTTTCACCATTTAAACTATAAAATATTGTATCTATATGTTCATGATTAACTATACTATATAGCTTTTCAATACCTTCTTTACTTATTTCTCTATTGTATATAAAATTATCTTCTTTTACATCTAATAGACTAGCTCCATCACTTGATAAAATATAATCACATATGTCTTTTATGCTTTCCACTTCTACTGTTTCTAATAATGTTCTTCCAGTAGCTGCCATTATTACTACTTCTTGTTCTTTTATTTTATTTATATATTCTATTGTTGAATTTGGTATTTGCTCTTCACTATTTAGAAGAGTTCCATCCAAATCAAATATTATCATTTTCATATTATTCTCCTATCTTAATTTACCGCTAAACACATAATAATCTCTTGGAAAATCTGGATATTTATCTCTTATTTTGTTAGAACTAAAATATATTTCATCATTTAATAATTTCTCTAAATAATTTTCTATTTCTTCTAAATATCTTCCACTTTCAAAATCATATTCATCTAAGTGTTCATGAGTAATTTCACCATAATTCAATAAAATTTCTTTTCTATTTTTATATACATACACTGACACTGCTCCATACTCTTTTTCTTCCATATATTTTAGTAAAGTATATTCTTCATTTTCTCTTTCAACCATAAATGAATTCTTTAAAAAAATCTTCTCTATCTCTTTTTGTATCTTATAAGTAATATACATTTCCAAGCTTTCTTTTATAGGTTCTGTCATACTTAATTTCAAAGCTTTACTAACATCTAATTTAACTATCTCAAGCCCTTCATTTAGATCTCTAAATCCTTGACTATGCTCTTTAATGTATAAATTAATATTACTTTTACATTCTTTATCAAAATATTTATATTTAATATTTATATTATCTAAACGAATTAAACCTCTTTCATTAACACTATAATTCATTTCTTCACCTAGTTCACGATTCAATGCTTCAAAACTCGTTTCACCTTCATCTATCTTTCCACCTGGTAATCCATATCTATATCTAGCATCTTCACCATAATCTAACATATAAACTTCATTATTATCATAAAATATTATATATGACATATTTCTAATATTCATTAATATCAAATCCTTTCTTTAATACATCTTCTATAACTCTATAAACAACTTATAAGTTATCATAAATAATTATATCATTTTTATATAAAATAAAAATAGAGAAAATCTTAATTATGATTATCTCTACTTATTAAAAGTTGTATTCTCTTTTCGTTTAAATTTTCTTCTTCAGTCTTATAGTTACTGTATATACTAATTATATCCAGTCCTATATTTTTAGCTACTATAGAAATTTCATCTATATCAAATATCTTAAAACAATGATTAGTTTCTACAACATCTTCTTCATTTATTATATATTTAATATTTGTTTTTTCTGTTTTATTATTTAAATCTATTTCCCAATTCATAATTCTTTTTATATTTCCTTTTTGATCTGTCTTATTACCAGATTTACTTGGATTATATAAATCTAATATAATAATTCCATTTTCTCTTAAATGATTTTTCATATTAAGTAATACCATCTCTAATTCGTTAATACTATTTAAATGATTAATAACAGCAAACATAGATATAATTGCATCATACTTTTTTCTTATCTTAAAATTTAACATATCTCCTAAGTATACTTGTCCTGATATTTTTGATTTAGTTATTTCAACCATCTCTTTACTCTTATCTATACCGTCACATTTATATCCAAATCTTTCAAGTTCTTTTATGTGATTGCCTGTTCCACATCCTACATCTAACACATTAGACTTGCCTTTTAAAATACTATTTAAAAAGGCAACTTCCTTATCATACTCTTTATAATCATAAAGCTCATCATAATATTGTGCCATTTTAGTATATTCCATTATTTATCACCTTTTTGAGCACAAGAATAAACATCTCTTACAATTCCATAAATCATACTAATATCAGTTGGTACTATATATTCAACTCCCATATCTTTAACAATAGCTTCAACACATCCCCTTGCAGCTCTTGTCCCATTCCACCAATTTTCATTATCTGGTGTTAACTTTTTATATTTACTGAGTGATTCTTCATTAAAAAATCTTTCATCATTTTTATATGCTGTTTTTTTATCAATAATATATCTCTGATTTATATCTTTATAAAATGTATTCTTAGTAAGATCATAATTTGCAATATCAGCAAACATTAAGTGTTGTCCACCAGCTAAAATCAAGATTTCATCTTCTGCTTTTGGAACTTTATAATTAAATTCTATATACTCTACCAATTTTTCAAGGCTTACATCTGTCTTATTTTCAGCAAGTGCTGGAAACTCTTTCATAATGTCAGCAACCCCAAATTTCATATAATTAATGTCTAGTATTTCACCATCTTGGCATCTAACTAACTCCATAGATCCTCCACCAGTTACTAATACGCTTATATTACCTAATATATTACCTGCTGCTCCTTTGGCTGTATATTTAGCTTCATCTTCTTGGCTAATTATTTCAAATTCTAATCCTGTATTTCTTTTTAGTCTATTAAAAAAGCTAGCTTTTTCCTCTTCTAATAAATTTCTAAAAATACTAGTTCCACATATTTTAATATCTACATTGTATTTTGTCTTAAGTTCCAATATATACTGTTCTAATTCTTCTATATCTTTATTTCTTAACCCATTTCCTAATATATAATTTTCTTTAAATGGTATATACTTAAGCGGTAATGTATCAACTCTCATATCTTCATATGCTACATATGTTTTAGTCGTTGTAGACCCTACTTCTATAATGAGTATTCTATTCATAAAATAATCTCCCTCAACATTTTTTCTGAGTTGGGCTTTGCAAAATAATTGTCTCTCCTGATTTTCCAATATATTTGTTCCTGATCTATACTTACCAGGTGTAACTCCAAAATATCTTTTGAAAACTCTTTGATAAACTGATTGCGATTCATATCCATAATCATATGCAATTTGAGCCACTGTTCTATTAGTAATTCTTAAATCTTCTAGTGAGTTAGTTACTTTTCTCCTATTAACATAACTCATAACAGTTTCTCCAACTAAATTTGAAAATAATCGATGAAAGTAAAATGGTGATATGTTAACACTATTTGATATATCTAAAAGTGTTAAACCTTCTTTTATATTTTTTTCAATATAGCTAATTGCTTTATTAATATCATTATATTTATCCATTTTGCGCCTCCTCATAATAGAATATTATCATCAACTTCAGTCAAGGTATTGATTATTTTTGCTTTATTATCTATAAGGCTTCAGTTAATATACCTTTTTCTTTTTTCTTAACCTCTCCAATATCATCAACATAGTAGTTTTTATTAAATATATAATTAACGGTAAAGAACTGATAAAAGTCTGATACTACCATACCTATAATAGTACAAAATGGTGTTGCTAAAAACGATGCTGCCGTTCTTATCGTATTTGTTATAAATCTATTTGTTGTCATCTTTGTCGCCGAATATTCTAACTGCAAGTATATTATTTTTATACAATATATTGGATATATTATAAGGATTAATATTTCAGCAAAGTAATATATCATAACTAACTTTATATTAAATTTATACGTATAATATAAACTAATTAACATTACCGCTGATAGCGCTATTAATATAAAATTTAATATATATGCATTTTTAAAATGATGCTTTATATTAAACTTATTTTTACTTATATCTATTTTAGCAACAACACCTATTGATGATATAGCATCCCATGCCACATCAGTAACTAAGGCTACGTATGTCATAGCAATTATATACTCTCTATCAAATGAAACTATATTCTCTATTCCAAAAATATATATGACAACAAAGAAAATCTGACTACATAACTTAACTGAATCATATTTAAATAGACTTTCAACTGATAGTTCAATTTTGAACTTTTCACTTTCTTTTATCAATATTATAAATGTATATAATCCAACTATAATAAGTGAAGCTATTATTGCACTAACATAATCTTTTAATATTAAATTTAAACCTATAATAGAAACAAATGACATAATATTAAAAATAACCGTATAAACATTAGCCCTATCTTCTCTCCCCTCATAATAAAGCTTTGTTAACACTAAACTTAATATACATTGTAGGAACATCTGGATTACTGCATACCTTGTGAAAATAGTATATATATACCCCCTAGTATTCATAAAATCCAAATAATCTTCTATGTTTATTACTATTGCAAGTGTTATTAACCCTCCTATTACTATTCCAACTATAATAGAACTCATTACAGATCCTTCTATTCCATCTTTTTCCCTACTAATATTAGCAGATGTTGCAAAAAGAGAAACTATAATCCCCACAATAAATTGCATTGGATATGTAAGTGTAAATATCTCAATTACTTCATTTTTCACAATTTTACTTAGAAAAAACCAAGTTAAAATTGGTATTATGGATGTTGCTAATATATCAAAACTAATTCTAAATAACCTTTTCAATCTTATCTTCCCCCTACTTATATTCAACTACACTAATTATAGTTCTTACTTTTTATTTTTTCTAGTATTTTATAACATTTAAATTACTTGATTTTACTACATTAGTTACTATGTTATAATAACTAAGACAAATTTGAATCATTAACTTGTAAATACTATATAATTAAAGGAGGCAATATTTATGAAAATTGCAATACTTGGTTATTCTGGAAGTGGTAAATCAACATTATGCAAACATTTATCAACATACTATAAAGTTCCACATCTTTATCTTGATACAGTTAAGTTTTTACCTAATTGGATAGTTAGAAGTGATGAAGAACGCATAAAGATTCTTGATGAATTTCTTGAAAATGACTCTTGGGTTATAGATGGTAATTATTCTAGGTTTAGACAAAAAGAAAGACTTGATGAGGCTGACAAAATTATCTTTTTAAACTTCAATCGTTTAAGTTGTCTTTTTAGAGCTTATAAAAGAATGTTTACTTATAAAAACAAAGTACGTGATAGTATCTCTGATGGTTGCGAAGAAAAAATTGACTTTAAATTCTTTTGGTGGTTACTTCACAGTGGTAGAAAGAAGAAAAAAAGAGATCAATTTAAGAAGATTATTAACTCTTACAAAGATAAAATCGTAGTAATTAATAATCAGAAAGAGCTTGATTCATTTTTACAAGATTATAAAATATAGTAACAAATTAAAATAGAGAGAATCACATATTAAACTGTGATTCTCTCTATTAATATTTTATTATCCTGCTCTTGTTCCTGCTGGAACTGGTTTTTCTGGTTGTGCTAATACTGGAGTTATCCCATCTTCATATCCTATATCAAAAAGCATCCCCTCTGACATTTCTCCTGCCATCTTTTTGGGTGCAAGATTAACAACAAATAATGCTTGCTTCCCTAATATTTCTTTAGGATCATCTCTTTCACCTTGCATTCCAACTAAAATTTGACGCTTGAAACTCCCAAAATCAACAATTAGTTTGACTAACTTTTTTGAATCTTTAACACTTTCTACTTCTTCTATTGTACCTACTCTTATATCAATTTTACCTAAATCGCTAAAATCTATTATTTCTTTTACTTCAGCACTCATATTTACTCCCCTCTTATAGATTATATAATTTTTGTTTTATCAATCTTTTCTTCATTTTTAATAAAATAATTTTGTTTCTTCAATAAGCACTTTAATAATTGTATATGCCTTCTTAGATATTTTATCACTATCTATTTTTTGTTCTTTTGCATATATCATTGCATTTTCCTGATTTCTTAAAAATGCTACAATTTCTGATATTATAGGATACCTATTTTCTTCCGCTATTGTTTTTATTCTAAGGTATGTAAAGAAATCCTCTAATGTTTTTATAAAAAGTTCTGCATTATCAGAAACATATTCTTTGTAATTATACATATATCTCCATATATTTATGATAGGATCGATTTTATCCAGTATTTCAAATATTTGAGCCGTTTCATCACTATTGTCTAATACTTCAAAACATTCTTTTTGATAACTGTCACCGTACAACCATAAAAACTTAGTAGCATATCTTTCTCTAATCTCTTTATCTACATTCTTAACATTTTGTATTGGAGTACTACTTATTTCATGTGTATCTGTATGTGTAGGAAAATCACTTATAAGAAACTCACATAAATCATGATACACAATATGACAAGCTAGGTCATGTTCATTGCAAATAAATACATCTTCTTTTAAAAATATCTCTGCCATTTTTGCTAATGAATGTATATGATCATATATACTTCTTACTTTTATATCTGGATTATTAAACTTTTCGAATCTAATCTTTTTTCCTGTTCTTTTTATATCTTTTAAACTTTCTATTACATGCACTCTATGCATATCTGCAATTTCAATTTCAAAATCTTTAACACTTTCTAGAACTTCATTAAATGTTCCTACAAATTTTGTCTTTACCATATCTTTTATTAACACCACTAACGTATTGTACTCCCTTCAAATATTAAAACTCCACTCTCTCAACTAACTTACTTTCATTTTGAGCATTTTCTGTTTTTTTCCATGAAACATATGTCAGAGCAACTGCAACTGCAGTTGAAATAAAGATTACATTAAATATCTTTTCACCTATAAAGTAGCTTATTATCGCTAATATTAAAAATACAAAAGCCTCTACTACACATAGAATCATTTCTTTTAATGCTGAAAACATAATTTCATCTCCACTTGATTTTGCTCTTTTTTGAACTAAAGTAGCAAAACTAGTCGTATGCATTTTTCTTGCTATTCCATTCATAGTTTTAAATATATATAAACTCCCTATGCTACTACTTATTAAAAATAAAATTGAAGTTATAGACTTTATTCCAGCTGAATATTTAAGTGATTCAAGCCCTTCTCTATCAATTTCTATACCAAATACAGAAATAACTATAAATTCAACCCCCATAGCTATTGCCATTATATTTGCTACTGTAGTTATCTTTCCTACTGTTATAAATATATATAATCCTATTAAAAAACTTTCTATCATTATAAGGCTATGTAAGCTTACTGGTATTATATTCTTTTTAAATTCATTACTTTTTAAATTTGCATATAAATGTTTTAAATCTACTGTTTTAATAACTATACTTTTATCATCTAATATATATATAGGAATAACTGCAATTATTGATGTTATTAAAGCAATTATTACTAATAAATTTTCACTTCCAGCACTAATAACGATACCAGTTAATACAACTACAATAATACTTGTAATTGATTTTAATATTGAATTTATACTATTTACTTCACCCCTCACATTATCGTTAATATAATGTGATAATATTGCTTGCCAAATAGGATTATTTATTGCTCCTGATATTCCAAGGGATAAAATTATTATTGTAATATGTATAATTCCAAGATCTTTTAAACCAACTAAAACAAGTATACTAATAAATTTAGTCATCCTAGATACCAATACAGAGTTACCTAGTCCTATCTTTTTAACAATTTCTGGCGCAAAAAGAGCAAAAAATCCTACTATGAAAAATTGAAAAAAATACACTAGCAATATTAAGTGTATTGGTAATCCTTGCTTATATAAAAACACTGCTGAAAAAACATTTATTATAGAATTTGCAAACATTCCTATCATTCCTGATAAAAATATACACATATGATTCTTGTTTAATATCTTATTCATCTAAATCCCCATTTCTATTTTTAAACTAATTGCATACTTGAAAAAACTTCTTCTTCAATTTCCACAATTTCCTTACTTTCGAACTTGATTTCCCTAATAATATCTTTTGCATAGTCTGGCAATCTCTCATACATAAATTTAATTTTAAATTTTGTTCTATCTCTACCTCTTGTTCTATAATATAATTCGATATTATCTTCAAAAAATGATAAACTATCAGCTACTTTAAGTATATCACTTTCTTCATCCCCACCTACTTCATGCTTTTCAACAATACGTTTAACTTTATCTACTAATTCTAGATCAATTCCATGTTTTATTAACTCATCACCTAATATTTCTGCACTTAATAAAGCATGTTCTTTTTTGTATTCTTCATAATCCTCATAGTTTTCACTTCTGATCCTTCTTAAATCATTAGTTCTATCAATATCGTGTCCTAGTGCTGCAATCTGCAGTTCAATACTTGCATTTGGTTTTAACCTTAGTACCCATTTCCTTGTATGGATCGAATGTATTCTGTCTGTTGAATACTTTTCCTCCTTGCATGTTGAATTATCAAACATTGTTTCTATAACTTTTTCTGCTAACTTAAGCGTTTCAGCTTTATTCATCATAATATCTCCTCTAAGTAATAGTTCATATAACTGATTTTAACATAGCACTTTCATAAAAACTATATTTCTAAAATATTATTTAATAAAAAACAAGTCAAATAATGACTTGTTTTTGTATTTGTTACATTAATTCTTTTTGCGAACTTCTTCCAATATTATTCTTTGTTCAAAAGCGCCTCTTTTTTTAGCTCTTTCTTTTCTAACCGATTCAACTTCCTCTAAGCTTAATCCATAAAAGTTACAAAGCGCTATTAGAACTTCCATTATATCAGCCATTTCCTTAGTTATTGGTTCTTCTTTAAACTCTTCTATTTCTTCTAATGCCTTATCAAATAATTTTTCAACATATTCTTTATCAGATGCTATATGAATATCATATTCTGAATTGTTTTCTTCTATTATTCCGGGTATATTATCTCTAACTAGCTTATTGTATACTATTACTGGTTTATCATATTTTCCCAATTCAAATCTCCACCTTTAACAAATTTTATATTTAAATATTAATCTCTAACATAATTGGTGTATGGTCTTGTCTTTCAAAAGAATCTACCATCTCTGACTTAGTTACCTTGTTTACTATCCTATCACTTGCTAACCAATAATCAATTCTCCATCCTGAGTTATTTATCTTGCTTGTCTTTACTCTTTGTGCCCACCATGAGTAAACTTCCTCTACATCTCCATTTATATGTCTAAATGTATCTGTAAATCCTTTAGATAAAAGATTAGTAAATCCATCTCTTTCTTCATCCGTAAAACCTGCTGATCTATGATTACCTTTTGGATTTGCTAAGTCAATCTCTTTGTGTGCTACATTATAATCCCCTGCAGCTAATACTGGCTTTTCTTTGTCTAACTTCTCAAGATATTCTGCATATTTTATATCCCAAACCTGTCTTTCTTCTAAACGCTTTAATCCATCTCCAGCATTTGGTGTATATACCTGTGTTATATAAATTTCTCCAAAATCCAATGTTATAATTCTACCTTCTAGGTCCATCGTATCTGGAGCTTCAATTTTAGGATATGAAACAACTGGCTCATACTTATCTTTATATAAAAACATAGTTCCTGCATATCCTTTTCTAGCTGGTTCTTCTGAACTTCTCCATACATATGAATATCCTTTAAACATCTCACTTAAACATTCTATGTGTTTTTTGCTTGGTCCTTTTTCTGGTAACTTTGTTTCTTGAATAGCTATTACATCTGGATCTTTTTTTAGAACTTCCACTATTGCATTTCTTGTTAATACTGCTCTATTTGAATCACTTGTTAATGCTGCATTTAATGAATCTATATTCCATGAAATTAATTTCATATTATTCCCCCTTAATAATTTTTATAATTATATTATAACATTTTTAGTGTATTTTAATATTATCATTATATTCATAGGTTCTTCCTTTTATAGTAAAATAAACACCTTCACCTAATAATATTGAACTTGAAACACTTACTCCCAAATTAAATAATGCATCAGACTCATAACAATTATATTCTAATGGATAATAACTACCTACTAAAACAACTGTTACACCTGTTCTTTTAATTTTACTTTTTAAAATATTAGCTGTGGTTTTTAAAGCTACTGTTCCATGAACAATAATAAAGTTTTTTTGAAAACTACTTTCAATTAGTTTTACTATTTCATTTATATCATTATCATCTATATCTTCGCTATTTTTAGCACATACCTGTTTGTAATTAAAATCATAATTAAAAGAGCCTAAATATTTCGGAACTTCACTCTTTTCATAAGGAACTGTTGTACATTTATGAACATCATAATGCGAATCTAAAGTTCCACCTGTTGTTATTACCATAATTTCATTCATTTTTGCCTCCAATATATCTTAATTTATATTTATACTTTTTCCATATCTTTTATTTTTGCAAACTCACTTTTACTATGTTTTTCTATTATAATACTAGGCTTATCTTCATCTACAATTTTTCCTTTATCAAGAACTATTATTCTATCCATATTTTCTAAACTTGAAAGTCTATGTGCTATACATATTATTGTTTTATCTTTAAAATATTTATCAATACTATCTTGAACTTTAAACTCAGTCTTATTATCTAGTGCACTAGTTGCTTCATCAAACACTATTATTTTAGAATCTCTTAAAAAGATTCTAGTTAATGCTATTCTTTGTCTTTGTCCACCTGATAGTTTTATTCCTCTTTCTCCAACTACAGTATCATATCCATTTGGTAGATCTAAAATAAATTCATGTATCTCTGCTTTTTTAGCAGCCATATAAATCTCTTCATCTGTAGCATCTGACTTTGCTATTTTTATATTTTCATATATTGTAGTATGTAAGAGTATAGTTTCTTGAGGTACATATGTTGCATTTTTATATAGTGATTCCCTTGAATACTCCTTAATATCTTGTCCATCAATTTTAATTTGCCCTTTGTCCGGATCATAAAATCTAAACAGAAGATTATTAAGAGTAGTTTTACCACTACCACTTTCTCCAATAATACCTAAACTTTCACCTTTAGATATCTTTAGATTAAATCCATTTAAAATCTTCTCTTTTTCATATTTAAACGTAATATCATTAAATTCGATAACTCCATCATTAACTTTTAGCTCTTGGCTATTTTCTTCAAAAATTTCAACATCTTCATATAATAAATCATATGAACTTTTTAATTTCACTAAGCACTCTGCAATTAATATATATCCCCAACACAATTGTCCAATAGCACTTCCAACTGTTATAATTGTTGTAAATATAAATACCAATTCTCCCATTGTCATATCTGCTATTGAATATAAATTAAGAGCATATTTCATAGTGAAAAATATAAATATCGCATTAGATATTGTTTCTATATAAACATAGTACTGAAGTTCAATTTTATTTGCTTTTCCTTCCTCACTCAAAGAACCATCTTTACTTGTTTTAACTTTTCTTGAATATTTTTTAATAGCATTATATATCTTTAATGGCACTATATTTGTAACTGCATCATTCAAAATACCTATGTGTGTACGCTGCATTATCTCTGCATTTTTTATATGTCCTATCCAGTATTTATTAAAATACAATATCCTTACTAAAACACTTATAACGGAATAAAAAAATACAATCATAAATATTTTTTTATTTATTGTGTACATAAAAAAATTAACACTCACTAGAGCTGACATACTTATAACAAATCTTTTAGCCAACTGTTGATTTAAATCAACAACTATAGAGCTTACCTGTGTTATTGATGCTGATATTTTTCCACTTTGATTATTAGTAAAAAAGTTATATGATTTCATCCTCAAATCATTGAATAATTTTCCAATAATATATGATTGCTGATTCTTCAATAATTTTACCATCCTTGCATAATGTGAAAGCTGTTCTAATAGGTTTGACATAACCATAATTAAACATAAGAAAATTATTTGTCTTTCAACACTATTTACATTAAATCCTCCATTTGAAATCAAATCAACTATGTCTTTAAATATAGAATTCATAAATACTTGAATAAATCTATATGATATCATTGCCAGTATCATTATGCTTGTCCATACCCAAAATGGCCTATAGAGTGAAATCAAAAAACTTATAAATCCCTTTTTATTTCTATTTTTCATATATTCCTCCACTACTTAATTATTATCATATAAATTTTATCATAAGTTTCACCAAAAAAAACACATATTTTAATATTCTTTTCAATAAAAAACTAAGTCTTCTTAGCTGGTCCATACCAACTTGACTTAGTTTTTATTATTATTTATATTTTAAATTTAGTAGTGCATTTGTAATCATATTATCTAATGTTTTTGTAATTTAATCTTCTTCTAAATCTATCATTCCAAACTTTAATATAACCGTTGGGAGTAATATTGGCACAACACCTATTGATAATTAATAAAAATCATTAAATCTAAGTTAAACAAAATATGCATTAAATTATCTAATAACTTTTTTATGCTAATCTTTCAATTATCATCTCATAAACACCATACCAATTTACAAGCTCCTTACTTCTATTTTTAACAATAATTTTAAACTTTTGCAATGGTATCCATTTCACATTTTCAACCTCTTTTTTTTGAAGTGTTATGTTTTTTATATCTATATCTTTATACGCAATATAAACACTTGCAAATTCTTTGTTAACAATATCCTTAGCAGCAGTTCCAACATCTTTTAAATCAAACAAAAACTCAAGTTCATTTTCATTAAAATCTATCCCTATTTCTTCTTTTATCTCTCTTATCATTCCTTCTTTACTACTTTCACCTGCATTAACATACCCTGTAACTGACAAATGCCATAATCCGGGATCTAGAGTCTTACACATAGCTCTTTTTTGCAATAGAACTTCATTTTTTCTATTTATTATCAAAACATGTACCGTTCTATGCCAAACACCTTCACCCCTATGAGCCTGGTCTTTTTCAATAACTATACCTGTCTTTTCGCCATTCTCATTTAATGCATCTAAATATTCCATAATAACATCTCCATATACTTTATTTACTATTTACCAATATATATCCTTTAACTATAAAAATATTATTCTACTATATCTTTAGCTAACTTAAATGCATCTATAATACTTTGTATTGCATTTTTATTATATCTTGCAGCTGATGGATGATATGATGGTATAATAATTCTTCCATCCCACTTAAATTGTTTTCCTGCTACATCTATTAATTTTATTTTCTTTTCATCTAAAATTATCTTTGTTGCAACTAAACCTACTGGTATTATAATTTTGGGATTAACTATATTTATCTGCTCATATAAATAATTAATACAAGCTTTAATATTATCTGGTTTTGGATCTGCATTATGAGGCATCCTACATTTTATTTACATTCTACTATATTTATATATTTATAAATTCCATTCCAATCTTCAAAAAACAAATCCTTTTCTCTATTTAATATATCTCTATTCAATGCATTCTCTAGCAATATGCACCTTATATTATTATCATTTAACTTCTTATATATTTTATAAGAATCGTCTATCATAATATCAATATCATTATCTATACATTCTCTTAACTTAACTTCCGCATTTATAATGAGATTATGAAATTTAATATTATTTTCTTTCAACCAGTTAAAAGTTATCTTTTCGGCTTTTGGAGAAATTTTTTTATTTCTAGCGGTAATAAAATAAATTTCATGCCCCTCATCATATAATCTGTTTATAACTTCTTTAGCATCTCTAAAAATTTTAGCATTTATATTAATTTCATCCACGCATTTATCATTGAAATTTTTCATTTCATCATTAGTCCAATCAAATTTGTATTGAACATTATGTTGATGATCATTTATAATCCCATTACCTCTTAAAGTATTATCATATATATAACAATACTCTAAAAATGTTTTATATGTATCTGTTATAGTATTATCAATATCTATTCCTATTCTCATATTCTCACCTATTTTTTTAGCTATTAATTTGAAAGTATATCCAACAATTAAAAAATTCTCATATTAGTCTTAATATTTAATGTTAAAGCTATAGTATTTTTTTGAAATCCATTTAACTTAACAGTTTTATATCATCTATGAATTAACCCTTAAACTTTATTCTTGTTTGTTTACTTTAAAACATAAAATAATGTCAAATTTAAATATACAGATGTTCTGTTACTCCAAATAAATTTAACTTTATTCAAAATATTACCTCCTAAAGTTATTAGCTATGTCCTTATTCTAGTTAAATCTATATTATCATATTTCTAATTATCCCAAAATATATTTCAAAAAATAGTGTGAAAAATCTGGTGCATACTTATCAGTTAATCTTATTTCTTATTACTCAGCATCATAACATATTATAAATTTAGGCTGTCAATCCGCTGTCAAAATATCTATATTTTTATTTTATATTTTCACACTCCAAAAGCTAAGTCCTTATATTTATTGGACTTAGCTTATATTTATTTTTTAATTAATTTTGCTACAGTTTCCACATGCACCGTTTGTGGAAACATATCAACACATTTAATTTTTTCTACTGTATATCCTGCTTCTTCAAATATCTTAAGATCTCTAGCAAGAGATGATGGTTTACATGATACATACACCATTTCTTTTGCATTAAAATCTATAATCTTTCCTATTGCTTTAGGATGTATACCATCTCTAGGTGGATCAAGTATTATTAAATCTGGTTCTTCTGATAACTCATGCACCTTTTCATAAACATCTCCTGCTATAAATTCACAGTTATTTATATTGTTAAGTTTAGCATTTTCTTTTGCTGCTTCTACAGCTTCTGCTACTAACTCTATTCCATAAACTTTTTTAGCATTATGTGATAAAACTTGAGCAATTGTTCCAGTACCACAGTAAAGATCAAATATAGTTCTATCTGCATGCTCTCCTGCGAACTCTCTAACTACTGAATAAAGTTTTTCTGCACCCTTAGTATTAGTTTGGAAAAAAGAAAATTGTGAAATCTTAAAATCTAAATCAAAAAGTCTTTCCATTATATGATCCTGACCATATATAACATTCATCTCATCAGCTTTAACAACATCTGCTAACCCATCATTTATTATATGTATAAATCCAGCTACATTTATTTTATCCTTTAATATATTTGCAAGTTTTGTAAAGTCATGATTGGTTTGAGAAGAAGTAACTATACTTACAAGATAGTTATTATCTCTAAATGACTTTCTTACAACTAAATGTCTTAAATATCCTTCATGCGTTCTTTTCTTATAGTATTCTAATTCATTCTCTTTACAGTAATTAAGCGTTTCATCAAGTATAATCGAAAACTCATTAGAAACAATATTACACCCTACTATATTTACAATATCATGAAAACTTCCTCTTTTATGCATTCCAAGCTCTAGTGGTCCATCTTTAAATGCATCTCCAAATGAAAACTCCATCTTATTTCTATATTCATTTTCTATTGGCGAGCTTTCTATTTGATCAAAACTACCATAATTAATTCCTGCAGTATCAACAAGTTTCTTCACTTGACTCATTTTGAGTTCTAACTGCTCTTTATATTCTAAGTTTTGGTAATTACATCCACCGCACATAGTAAAATACTTACATTTATATTCTACTTCATTTGGAGCTTTTTCAATTACTCCTAAATGTCTTGCCTCTAATTTATTTTTTCTTTTTTTATTAATAACTCCCTTAACTACTTGACCAGGTATAGTATGCTTTATAACAACTCTTTCTTCTTCAATAAATCCATAACCTTTATTTGGAAAATCTACACCTTCAATTTTAAGTTCTATTTCTTGTCCTTTTTTCATTACTATCCTCCATTAAAAAAGAACCTCTCGGTTCTTTTATTTCTTATGATATTATATATGCTTTTGCTTATTTTTACAAGTTCATATAACTTTCTACTAGAGCTTTTCCAAATTCTGGAGTATGTATATTATCAGCTTCATAATTACTAACAAGTGATAATATTTTTCCAATAGCAGCTTCTTCTGGTTTGAGTCCATTTTCCACTGAATTTTCAACTGCAAACCCAACTTCTAAAAGAACTGGCAACATATTAGGATTTTCTTCTGCTAAACAACTATAGTTATCAGCTGATATAGCTTCTGCTTTTTCTACATATTCACTTATAGGTGTACCTTCTTCAAAGTTTGTCATATATTTAAGACCTATACTTAATGAATTATTTTGCTCCATATATCCAATTCTTTGAAATTCTTCAAAGCAAACTCTTCCTTCATCACACTTCTCTTTATTACACTCTACGCTTCTAGGTAAATCATCGCTTCCTCTTAATCCAAATAGATTATTTGCTTTCTGACATACAGGTTGTAACCTTTTTAACATATTATCCACTCCTACTTTTTATAATTCTAGTATACTTAAATCTAAACTCATTCCAATATTCCCCTTTAAAACATTAGTGGCGTAAGGTTCCTGCATACCAAAAGTATCGTTGATAGGCCTAAAGAAAATATTTTTTACACCCTCACTTTTATCTTCCATAATACTTTCTGTACCCCTAACCTTTACTATCGGTCTATGTATTTCTTCTTTTGTTGCAAATGTATAATTTTCAGTCAAACTTTTAACATTTGCTGTTCTTCCTTTTATGCTAACCTCATAATCAAGTAACAAAAACATATTACCAGCCCCTAGTCTTTTATATATTAATTGTACTCCTATTTTTATTTATCTTCAATCAAAATATCCATAATTTCTTGTAAAATTTCATCTTTAAAATGTTTCATTATAAAACCTTTTCTCTTCATAAAATCAAATATACTTTCTTTTCTTGTTTTCTTAACCTTTGCATACTTTTCTTTTACTAATTCCATAAACTCTAATGCATCATATACTTTAAACTTGTCTATTTTCAAATATTTTGCTATTTCTTCATATATAGCAAGTATTACTGTTTCATATGAAGAATCTCTATCTAAATTTAAAATTTCAATAGTTCTAGGTATAAGTACTTCATATAGTGCTCTTTCGCAAGGTATATCTTTAACATTATGAATTTTACAGATTTTCTTAAGTGAACTATCTGATATATCAAGCAGTAATCTTCTATAGTACTTTTTATCTAAATTACTCTTTATATAATATTCTTGACCTTTTAAATTTTTAAATACTCTTAATGTATCATAATAACCTAATTCATATCTGTATGCGCTTCTTTTAGGATTAAAATCTAGTATACCACCTAGATCTTCTCTTGGACTAATAAGTATTACACCTTTCATACTTCTTTTCCTATACATTGGTCCTAAGTTAACTGCTATAACTTTATTATATCCCATGTTCCGCATTAAATTTATTGGTAAATTATCATACACTCCACCATCTACATGTTTTACTCCATTTATAGCTGGAGACTTAAATCCTGGCAAAGATGCACTTGCCATTATATATTTTTTCACTGTTCCTTTAGGCATCCTATCAATTGAAATTTCAACTGGATCTAACTTATCAACTGCAACTGTTACTACACCATAATTAATCTTACTATTTCTAAGTTTATCCTCATCAATCATATCATCTAAAAGCTTCATCATTTTAGCTGTACTAACACCTTTATTTTTAACTATTTCTATCCCTTTATTAATAAAATAGCTAATATTTTCTAATGTTATATCGCCATCTTCTACTTGCTTAAGATAATCTTTTTCAACATCTATAAATGCTGATGTATCTGTTGTATGCCACATTTCCTTCATCTTTTCAAATTCACCCTGCGCTATCATTGCACCATTAATAGCACCTATTGAAGTTCCTGTAACTGCACTAATAGTTATCTCTAAGTCCCTTAGAGCTTCATATGCTCCTGCACCATATGCTCCTCTTGAGCCTCCTCCGCCTAATACTAAACCATACATATTACCACTTCCTTAATAGTTCTTTTTTAGTTTTTTCATCACAAAAACTAGCTTCTACACTATTTAAATAAAGTTCATATAATTCATCGTCTGTCATACTTAATTTTTCTACTAATTTTTTATATTCCCTTGTTAAATTTATATCTGATACAGTTCTGTTATCAGTATTTACCGTAACCCTAATACCTTCATTTAAAAACATTTTTATAGGGTGATGTTCATATTTATCTACTGCTTTTGTTTGATAATTACTAGTTGGGCAAACTTCTAAACTAATATTATGGTGCTTTATTAAGTCCCTTAAATGATAATCATCCTTTGCAGCTATCCCATGTCCGATTCTTTCTGCTCCTAATTCTATAGCATCCAATATATTATGCTTATCCCCTGCTTCCCCTGCATGAAGAGTTATTCTGTACCCATACCCTTTTGCTAAATTTATTGCTTTTTCATGTATATATGGCGGGAAATCAGCCTCATTACCAGCTAAATCAAAAGCTATAACCTTTGTTCCCAAGTATATTTTGCTATTTTCTACTACTTCAATACTTTTCTCAACATCTTCATGTCTCATCGCAATAATTATAATATTACCTTTTATATCATATTTTTTTTCAGCCTTTTTTATACCTTCTATAACACTTTCAATGATATCTTGGTAATCAAGTCCTTCTTCCATATGAAGCCTTGGTGCAAATCTAACCTCTGCATACTTAACATTTTCATTTGCCATATCTTCAAAAAGCTCAAAAGTAATTCTTACAATATTTTCTTTTGTCTGCATACACTTAAGTGGTAAATCAAACATTGTTAAATACTCTTTAAGTGACTCGCATTTTTCCTTAGCTATTACTTTATCCGTTATATCTCCTTCAAATCCAAGTATTTCTTTTATAGTTTCTTTTCTAACACTACCATCTAAATGACAATGAAGTTCAATTTTAGGCATATTTTCTATATTCATGACAAATCCCCCTTATATATATTTATTATACAAAAAAACAGCTTAAAATCTAAGCTATTTTTCAAAATTTGTATCTATTAATCCAATTATGTTATTTAAAATTTCAACATTATGAAACGATGAACTCTCTTTACTTGTTTCGCAATGTTTTATGCAGTCATCTTCAATTGCTCCTACTACGAATTCTGTATCTACATTTTCAAATAAATCTACTTTGAATTTTTTCATTATCATAGTTCCAAGTGACACATTTTCTTTTATTCTTTCTTCTCTATTTAAAATAAAATTTGAATCATACTTTCCTTTTCCAGTCAAAGCTTCTTCTCTTAGTCTTTCATATTCTTCTTCTAGCGCCCTTAAGTCTTCTCCCCAGTTGCATGCAAACTTTTTTGCTATCTCATTTACTGGCATAACTTAACTCCTTATATTTTATAATTCGCCCTTGTTAAACTTACCCGAAAATAAAAAACTAACACCACCTTCTATTATAATTTCACCATCTTTTATTTCTGTAACTATATTTCCGCCTGGCATATGCACTGTTACATTTTTATTAGTTGCCTTTAACTCATATAATACAGCCGCAGCTGCAGCTGAGCTAGTACCTGATGCCAATGTGTATCCTGAACCTCTTTCCCAAATTTCAATTGCTATATTGTTTTCATCTAATATTTGAGCAAATTGAACATTTGTTTTATGCTTGAAATCTGGATAATTTTCTATGTATTTTCCAAATTTAAATGCCATATCTCTACTTATTCTATCCATTACTAAAACACAATGTGGGTTCCCTAACTCTATGCTAACACCTACCAGTTTCTCATTACCTATAACAAATTCTTTATGTTCATCAATTATCTTATATTTACCTAAATTAACTGAGTATCTATCTCTACTTACCCTATCTATTTTTATAATTCCACCTTTAGTAATAAGTTCTATACTATCATCATATGTTAAATTTTGATCATGTAAGTATCTTGCAAACATTCTAAATCCATTTCCACACATCTCAGCTTCTGTACCGTCAGAATTATATATCTTTAGCCTAACTTTGTTTCCTTCAAATATAGGACCATAAAGAATACCGTCTGCTCCTATTCCAAAGTTTCTGTCACATAATCTTTTAATACGTTCCTCGGTTAAGAAAATAGATTCTTTATTTGGATCTATAACAATATAATCATTACCTAGCGCTGTATATTTGTGAAATTCCATACTAAATATCCCTTCTTATTGCCTCTAATCTATATATTGGCATTCCTTCTGAAGAAAATTTTTCTTCATATTCTGTCATAGCATTACCTTCAAAATCACTACTATGTAAATCTAACCATACCTTTTTAAGATCAAATTTATCATATTCAATGATCTCATTTATAGAATACTCAAATAAGCCTTTGTTGTCAGTTTTAAAGTGAAGTTCTCCACCTTCTTTTAATAACTTACTATATACATCTTGGAAACTTCTATAAGTTAATCTCTTCTTATAATGTCTTGGCTTAGGCCATGGATCAGAGAAGTTTAAATATACTCTATCTACATTACCTTCTTCAAGCCATTCAAGTAAGTGCTCTCCATTAACATCTAGAAACACAACATTCTCTACACCTTTATCTATAGCCTTCTGAACTGCTTTTGCTACTATTGCACTTTTAAGTTCTATTCCTACATAAAATATATCCTTATTTCTTTCTGCTAAAGTTGTTATAAATTGTCCTTTACCAGTACCTACTTCTATATGTATACATTTTTTATCTTTTATTTTTTCTTTAAACTCATCTATATTATCAATATATAAATGCCCTTTGAAATTTTCTAATCTTTCTAACTCTCTATTTACTCTTCTTACTCTCATATCGTTCCCTTTCAACTTTTATTCAATATATTATACCATATTTCTAATTATATGTTTACATAAAAAAAGAGGATATTAATCCTCTTATTTATTGTATCCAAGACTATTTTCTTGTACTACTGTGAAATCAACAGTAACAGCTCCTTCTCTTTCGAACTTGGTTGATTTAGTCTTATTTCTTGCATTATTCAAATCATTTTCATCAAAGCATACCTCTAAATCTTTTTCATCTTCTTTACTGAATCTATCCATAGTTGCTGCTGCTCTTCCTATTAATTGTCCTGCTCCATATCCAATTGTTGCTCCCCCAATTGCTCCTACTGCTGCAATAGCTGCTGTAGTAAATCCTAATGTTCCATTATCTACTGACATTTTTGCTATTTCATTTATATATGGTATATGCGAATAAGCTCCCCCCATTGCGGTTAATGTCACTCCCATACCTGGAATTACTCCAATACCAGCTGCCATTTGTCCAACTTTATTAGCAAATTTATTTACATTAAATTTATTCTTCATACTATCGCCCCCAATAGTTTTTTGTTTTTTTCAATCGTTAAACCAATTATACTACCATATGTGATGAAAGTCAACTATTATTTTAAATTTTCTGATAATTCAAATATCGTTTCTTAGCAAATCTCTATAACTCTCTCTTTTCACTACTTCTATCGCTTTTCCATCCTCTAAAAAAACAACTCCTGGCTTAAGAATTCTATTATAATTACTTGCCATAGAATAATTATAAGCTCCTGTTCCAAATACAGCTAACACATCACCTTTTTTTGGAACTGTTATATTTATATCTTTTATAAGTATATCTCCAGACTCACAACACTTACCTGCTATAGTGTATACATCCTCATTATTGTCAAACAATCTATTTGCAATGCAAGCTTCATATTTAGAATCATATAATGCTTTTCTTGGATTATCTGTCATGCCACCATCAACAAAAATATATTTCTTCCCACCATATGTATCCTTCATATTTCCTACTTTATATAATGTAGTTCCACTATTTGCTACAATAGATCTTCCTGGCTCTATCATAACCTTATTTATACTTAACCCTTTTTGCACCATCTCAATATGTATTTTATTAGTTAATGTCTTTAAGAAATCTCCTAATGGAAATGGTGTATCTTCTTCAGAATAGTATACTCCAAATCCTCCACCTAGATTCAATTCCTCTGCTTCATATCCAAATTCTTCTTTAATTTTATTAATAAAATCTACTATAACTTTTATTGATGCATAATATGAACTCTCAAGTAATATTTGTGATCCTATATGAATGTGATATCCTTTTAAATTTAAATTTTCACTTTCTACAATTTTTCTAATTAACTCTTTAGTATTATCACAATATATAGACACACCAAACTTAGAGTCATGATTTGCTGTTTGGATATATTCATGGGTGTGAGCATCTATCCCAGGATTAACTCTTAAAAGAACTTTTGCGTTTCTTTTCATTGCTTCACATATTTCATTTAATTCTTCAACTTCATCTTCATTATCTACAATTATAGTTCCGACATTATACTCTATAGCCATCTCTAACTCTTCTCTAGTTTTATTATTCCCATGCATGTATATTCTTTCCGCTGGGAAACCAGAACTTATTGCTGTATAAAGTTCTCCTCCTGAAACTACATCTATTGACATATCTTGCTCTGCTAACAAATTACACATAGCTTTCGTTAAAAATGCTTTTGATGCATATATTACATCAGTATCAAAATAGTCACTAACAAAATTTGTTTTAAATTCACTACACTTATCCCTTATCAACTTCGTATCATATACATATAGAGGTGTTCCATATTCTCTAGTAACATCTTCTACGCAGCATCCACCAATTTCCAGGCATCCTGTTTCTCTTAATTTCATTGTTCCAAATAATTTCATCTTTTTATACCTCGCTTTATTTTTTTATAAAATAAAAACAGCATAAGAGCAAAAGGCCCTTATACTGCTAAAAGCAAAGTATAACCTCTTGCCCGCATATATATAGCACCTCATGTAGAAAGCTGGGCTGCTAACTACTGACAGTTCTATGCCTATTATGACATAGCCCCAGTAAACTAAGTTTACTTCGGCGATCATTCCTTTCTGCTCCTGCATACTATTAATAAACCGCACCTCTATATACCGCTATCGCTATTCAATTTTCTACCCATTATACATACTTTATTTATATTTGTAAAGTACTTTATACAATATATAATTTTCTTTCTGCTGTACCTACCACATAATCAGTCCAGTCACCTATTTGAGTTTTTTCTTTAGCTTCTCTTACTGGCTCTGCTAGTGCATCCATATGATCAGCAAAATTCAAAAATATTGCTTCTGGCATCACTGGTTGCATTATTGATGCTGATGGCTGACTACCCATATGACATCCAACAATATGTAAGATTCCGTCTTTAAGATGTTTTTCAATATTATATTTTTCTAGATATTTGCTTAATATGCTAACTCCTTCGGCGCAGTGTCCCAATAAGTATCTAGATGAATTATGCTCGAAAGTATTTCCTACTAATGTATAATCTTTTAACTTTCCTAGGTCATGAAGTATAGCTCCCATAACCATAAGTTGTCTATGTAAAAACGGATACATATTACATATCATAACAGCATTTTCTAAAACACCTAATGTATGTGTTATCCATCCACCAACATATCCGTGATGATCTGTTGGTGCATCACTTCCTATGCATGTAAGCATATCTTCATAATAGTCTTCTATTATTTCAAGAGTACAACTTTTAAATTCCCCTGTTAGTTCAATTTCAATAATTTCTTTAATTCTTTCCATCTTAACTTCAACATTCACTAATGTTTGCATAAAAAATCACCTCACCTAATTTTACCTTTTATTAGGGAGGTGTTCAATAATTATTTTTTTCTTGATGCTTTTACTCTATCATTTTCACTAAGAAGTTTCTTTCTCATTCTTATTGAATCTGGAGTTATTTCAACTAACTCATCATCAGAAATAAATTCTAATGCTTCTTCAAGTGTAAATGTTCTTGGTGGAATAAGCTTAATAGCATCATCCGCACCAGAAGATCTAGTATTTGTCATCTTCTTGTTTTTACATGGATTAACAGTCATATCATCTGATCTACTGTTCATACCAATGATCATACCTTCATATACCTCTGTAGCAGGGTCTATAAAGATAGTTCCTCTATCTTGAAGGTTAAATAATGCATATCCCATTGCAGTTCCACCGTATTGAGAAACTAATACTCCATTATTCCTTCCTTTTACTTCACCTTTGTACTCATCAAACATTTCAAAAGATCTAACTAAAGTTCCTTCTCCACGAGTACTATTTATAAATTCACTTCTAAATCCTAGAAGTCCTCTTGTTGGTACTAAGTACTCAACTCTTGTGTATCCATCTTCTGCAATCATATCTTGCATAAGACCTTTTCTCTCATTAAGGTTTGATATAACTCCACCTGAAAAATCATCTGGCATTGTAGCTATAACTCTCTCAATTGGCTCTACTAATTTATCATTTTCATCTCTATGCATTAATACTTCTGGCTTAGATACTCCAAGTTCGAATCCTTCTCTTCTCATGTTTTCAATTAAAACAGATAAGTGAAGTTCTCCTCTTCCTGATACTCTATATCCATCAGTAGTTTCAAGAGGCTCAACTCTAAGTCCTACATTAATCTCTAACTCTTTATCTAATCTATCTTTAATATGTCTAGTCGTAACAAACTTTCCACTCTTTCCACAGAAAGGTGAGTTATTAACTAAGAAGTTCATAGATAATGTTGGTTCTTCAATTTGAATAAGCTCCATTGGATGAACTTTTCCTTCATGACAGATTGTTTCTCCTATAGAAATTTCTGGCATACCAGCAACAACTACTATATCTCCACTATGCGCTTTTGATACAGCAACTTGATTAAGTCCTTGGTATACAAAAAGCTTAGCAATTTTTCCTCTTTTAATTGATCCATCTCTAGTTGATATAGAAACAATTTGACCATCTGTAATAGTTCCTTTTGTAACTCTACCAATTCCAAGTCTTCCTATGAAGTTGTCATATCCAAGTGCTGATATTTGTAATTGTAAATCTTCATCATCACTATTTGGGTATGGAGCAACATGCTCAAGTACTGTTTCAAATAATGGTGATAAATCTGTACTTTCTTGATCCATTGAAGTTTTTGCAATACCATCTTTTGCAATTCCAAATATAATTGGGAATTCAATTTGCTCGTCTGTAGCATCAAGCTCTACGAATAAATCAAATACCATATCTACTACTTCTTCAGCTCTTTGGTCTTTTTTGTCAATCTTATTAATAAATAATATTGGTTTTAATCCTTGCTCTAAAGCTTTCTTAAGTACAAATCTAGTTTGTGGCATTGGCCCTTCACTAGCATCTACTAAAAGAATAACTGTATCTACAGTCTTCATTATACGCTCTACTTCTGATGAGAAATCAGCATGTCCTGGCGTATCTACTATATTTATTTTTACATCTTTATATTCAATAGAACAGTTCTTTGAATATATAGTAATTCCTCTTTCTCTCTCAAGGTCATTACTATCCATTACGCAGTCTTCTACGTCTTCGTTTGCTCTAAATACTCCACTTTGATCTAAGAACGCATCTACTAATGTAGATTTCCCAGCATCAACATGGGCTATTACAGCTAAGTTAATTATCTTTTTCATTTAATTCTCCTTCTTTTCCTCAATTATTATATCTTACTACTTTATTGTCACTTTGGCAAATAAATAATTGGCTAAATATATTAGCCAATTAATTCAATGTAGTATTGTAAACTAAAAAACTATTTTCATTACTTAAATCAAGTTCCTCATCTTTTTCTAAAACTTCTCTTTTTAAACCATCACATAGTGATTTATTTATTAAATCCCTTGATACTTCACTAATATTATCTTCCATACAGATTCTAATTGCAATATCTTCTATAAAAGCTCTACTATATTCCTCAAATTTAGAACCTATGGTATACTCACCAAATTTTTCTATACTACCTTCTGCATTCTTTGTAGCATTATACTCTGTTAGTTCATCATTTGATAAATATACTCCAACTTTCTCTATACCTAAGTGAAATTCTGCTTTAGGAATTTCCATTGGAACTCTAGCACATTCGAGTATCATTTCTACAGTTTTTAATTTATCCACATCCAAATTATTCATACCAAGTTCAACAGCTCTTCCAATCTTTCTTAATAAAAATGTATCTGGATCTTCTTTATCTAAATCAATATTTTTATAGGTATTAAAAACTAAACATTTAGCTATAATCAAATTTTTACTAACTTTGTTAACCCCTACATCTATTCCATCCAATTCGTTTAACAATTTTTTATATAATTCAAAATCAGCTTCCCTAATTTGGTTTTCACTATTTGGATTTAAAATTTCTAACGGATTTACTTCTCCACCTTCTAGAAAAACACTTGCTATTTCAGTATCTATCTTAAGCATAGTATTTGAATAATTGCTTAGCCCATAATAATTCACTCCGCTTATAATATCTTCCAATTTATTTAATTTTGAAGACCCGACTTCTACCTTACTAATAAACTTTGAATTTTTATATACATAGTCTAGTTTTCTTTTAGTATCAAATGCATCTAATATCATATCTCTGTTTAGATCATAATATCCTTCATAATTAAGCCTGTCTGATATAACTCTACTAGCATCTTCTAAATCTACATAAGAGAATACTTCTTCTTCTTTTATAATTTTATATATATCACTAAAAGATTCTTGCTGCTCAGATTCAAATATAATATAATCTATAATTTCATCATATTGCTCTTCATTAAATACCGAATGCGAAAAATCATCTCTAAGTATTTTCTTTAAAGCACTTTTTAATCTTCCTTCTGTATTTGCATTTACTAAATATTTTCTAGTTGCTTCATCCTTAAATTCTTCTGATTTACCTAAAGATTTTACAATCTTATCTATTCTTTTAAAATCATGATTATAATCCTTTATACTATTTATATTCTCTCTAGTTTTCAGAAAATTATTTTGTATTTGCATCTCATCCATATTTATATTTTTATCTACTATAGAATCAAAAATACTATATACCTCAGAACTAGTTAACAATTTGCTAGTGAACTCTTCTATACTTTTAAGATCGTTTTTACTAAGTCTAATTGTCTTTTTATTCTTTGCCTTTTCTAGTAAAAGTTCAAAACATGAAACCATAAACTCCATATTTTCTCTTGCTTCTTCATATGAATGATTTTCTTTAACATTATCTATATGTTCTATACTTGCAAAATATTCACAGTTTTTTTCAAATATATTTTTGTATTGCTCTAGCATTATATCACCCCAGACTTTTCTAAAATTAAAAATAGCTAAGTTACCTCAGCTATTTAACAACTTATGTAATTATATATTATTTTTATGTTTTATGCAAGTTATTGTCAGAAAATTCTACATTTTAAGTGTTGGTTCTAGACCTTTCAACATTTCCTTATTTTTTCTGCTTTCAAGAATTAAATTATTTATACTTTCAACTCTCTCTAAACCATCTTCACTTATTGACAAATTAACTAATTCTACATAGTCTAAATTAAATCTTTTACCAAATAATTTCTCCGATGTTAATCCCTCTACTTCTTTTGCACCAGCTTTATTCATTAAATCATTTATTACAACTTCCTTTAAGTCCGTATACTCTTCTTCATACCATGATCCATCATATGTATATATTATATCCAATCCTGATTTTATTATTTGATCTTCAGTATTAAAATTATTAGAAAGAACCATGTTAATATATTCTTCTAATATATCTTCTTTGCATTTTATATCTACTTCTCTACCATAAAGCATTATATTTTTATTTTTATATTTAGTAAGTATTGAGCCATATTCATTTCCTAAATTTATTTGTTCTACTTTTGCAATAACCTCATGTTCATCTACTAGTCCATCAAATAACTCTATACATTTTTCTAGCATATTGACGGTTTCTTCTTCCCACTCATTTACTCCCTCAAAAAACATCTTAGACTTAACAATCTCTTCTACTGTTACTCCGCTAATAAACAAAAGATTTATTAGCTTTTTATTAATAACAAATCTTAAATACTGTGTTTCCAGCCCATCTTCTAGGCGATTAGGCGCAAGTTCTTCTTTAACACTTTGCATTTTTTTAACTTTATCGAACGCTTCTTGATATTTATCTTCATCGAATAATATTTGTTTTATATCCATAACATGCACCTCCAAAATATATCTATATTATAACATACAAAAAAATAATACTTCAATTTGAAGTATTATTCATCCCAGTTATGCCATATATTTTGAACGTCATCATCATCTTCTAAAAGATCAATTAATTTATTCATTGATTTTATATCCTCTTCTGCTTCAAGAACTGTTAAAGTTTGTGGTATCATTTTTATTTCTGCTGAAACCATTTCTATTCCGGCTTCTTCTAATGATTTATTAACTACTGAGAATTCTTCAGCTACTGTGAGTATTTCAAAACCTTCTTCATGAACCTTCATATCATCTGCACCAGCCTCAAGCGCTATCATTAAAAGTTCTTCTTCATCTATATCATCTGAACGTTCTATCATTATTTGACCTTTTTTATCAAACATAAATCCAACGCATCCACTAGTTCCCATGTTTCCATTACCTTTTGTAAAATAACTTCTCACGTTTCCAGCAGTTCTATTTTTATTATCAGTAAGCGTCTCTACTATAATTGCTACCCCTGATGGTCCATAACCTTCATACACTATATTCTCATAGCTAGCACCATCTTTATCTCCTGCTGCTTTTTTTATTGCTTTATCAATTGTATCATTAGGCATATTATTTGACTTAGCCTTTGCTATAACATCAGCTAATTTTCTATTAAGTTCGGGATTAGCTCCGCCTTCTTTAATAGCTACTGCTATTTCTCTTCCTAACTTTGTAAATATTTTTCCTCTTTTAGCATCATTTTTCGCCTTTTTATGTTTAATATTGGCGAATTTACTATGTCCTGCCATTTTATACCTCCATTATATAATCATTATTTAAGTTTCTAACTTCTTTTTCAAGCTTTCTATAAGCTAAATATCCTTGTACTATTTCTGTCACTAAATAATACATAAATACTGTTAACACTACATTTTTGACAGTTAGTTCCAATAAAAACATTAGTGTAAGTCCTATTATATATTTTGAAATAACATTAGTTTTTAGAATATATCTACTCTGATTTATTCCTCTAAGCCCACCTCTTACTAAAACACTGCCTATAGGATATATTATCATAATAGGTGTTAAAATTAAAATATAATTTATTACCATCCCAAATGTTTCATTTGATATATTTGAGATATAACTATACGGATATACTAATAGATTCATTAAACCTGAACATATAAAACCACCTATTAATCCAATCTTGCTGAATTCCTTAAGAAGTCTTATAATATTGTCTTTTTCAGCTGATGCAATAACTACTTGTGAACTATTTGCTATCCCTGCTGAAATAAACCTAAAAAAACCATATATAGTTATAGCAAATTGGAATGCTATTAACTTTTCTATACCATGTCTTGAAACAACATATGTAACTATAAGTCCAATAATTACATGAAGCCCTTCTGCTATAGAATTTGGTATGGCATTATTTATTATCTGTGTATTAAACTCTTCCCTCGTAAAAGTAAATAATTCTCTAATCTTTACTTTTTCTGCTTTGTTAACTAATTTAACAACTAAAACAAGTTCTATAATTTTTGCTATAACTGTTGCAACAGCAGCTCCCTCTATTCCATATCCTAATTTAAATATAAACAAATAATTTAACACTATATTAACTAATAGTGATATGGCTACAGCGTCTGCAGCATATTTAGCTATTTTAAGCCCTCTGCATAAAATTAAATAAGCAACAGATACACAACTAATTAAGTAACCAATACTTGCTATATTCATATACCTTATCGCTGAATAAATAACTTCACTTTCGCTAGTATTTACAAACATTGTAATTATTTCATATTGAAATATTTTAAGTACACCTAAAAATATAGTAGCTACTATCAATGCAAACGTTATACCTATACCTACATACTTTTTATAATTTAACTTATGTTCTTTTGCATTTGCAATATTAGATAGAAGTGCTGTGTTTATTCCATATATTATAAGTAATAATATGAATAAAATTTGATTTACTAGATTTACTCCTGCAAAAGTTTTTTCACTTAAATTAGCAAGCATCATAGAATCCGCTAAGCTATAAGTTGTTTCAAAAAAGTTTTGTAGCATTACAGGTATTCCTACAGTAATAATTGCATTTTTTATATTATCTTTCATATTTACCTCTCATTTTTTCATCTATTTCTTTTTCAAAATCAGAACTCTCTATTATAAAATTTACTTTACTCATGTCAGGCTCTTCAACTGACATAGCCCACTTATATACATCAGCATATATATCTGTATCATAATAATTATTTCTATCCATTTTCAAATTATCAATAGCTTCTAAGAATCTTAATTTTTCAAATTCACCTAATTCATCTCTAAATTTCGTAGTTATTTCATCAATCTCAAAATCTACTTTACTTCTAATTATTTTTAAATTATCTCTTAGTTTTTTTTCTGCATCTATATCATTTCTTTTTATTCCTATAAGTATAACTTGATACCCTTTTTTCTCAAACCACTCTTTATATTCATTCTTATTTGCAAAATTTGAATCAATTATTATATCTGCTTTTTTATTAACTAGCTCTTCTAATAAACTTTTTGATACCTTATACACAAGTTCATTGTACTCTTCTCCATACGGAATTTTATTTTTTGTTAGTAAATACCTTATTTTATCATTAGTAATTTTAATAGCATTTTTATAATAGACTTTATTTAAGTGTGTTGCTATATATGGCCTATTAGTGTTCATTCCTGATATAAAACTTATAATTTTTGGGTTATCGCTCTCTACTATATTTATATTTTTAAAAATTTCATCTTTCAACTCTTTCATTATATCACTCATAAAACTCTACCCTTCTAATGGCAATTTAACTATGAATCTAAATTCTTTGCCCCCATATTTATTTGTTATTTTTGCTCTTTCAGCAAACATCATATTTTCCTTATATCTTCTAAATACTGAGTTTTTAATAACAGCTTTTTCAAATTTTCTATATTTAATATTATCAATTTTGACCTTCATTCTAAAAAATACATACTTTCCTTCATTCCTAAAGCTCACATACAACTCTTCATTTGCACCAAGTTCTATTAAGTTAATCATTAAATATTCATATATTAACATTAAATTAAGATAGCTATAATTTATATTGTTTAACGCTTCAGATTTATCATATTTAAACTTATTAAATTTATTAGAATAAAATCTTATTACCTCATCAAAGTTTCTTCCATTTTTTAAATTTAAAAATTCTATTAGTAAAGAAGAATATTCTATAAGTTCTTCCGCATTAGAATTTCTAAATATGTCTATTACATTATTCTTTTTATTCTTACGTATATAATTATTTAGGCTTATTCTATAGATTCCATAAAAAAGTAGTAAATTTATTGTTACTATCATTAAATACAGCATTTATCCGTCCTATAAACACACATAGCTACCAAAACACAAGCTTGTATTACTTCGATATCATTATCTTTTGCATACTTTAAAAGCTCATCGCTATCTGTTCCTGGTTGCATCCAAACTCTCTTTATGCTTAATTTCTTCATACATTTTAATGTATTCATTCCTACTTCAGGATTCACTACTAAATTCACTACATCGGGTTTTTCTGGAAGTTCTTCTAAATTTTTATAAGCTCTATCTCCATCTATATCATTATATTTAATACTTAAAGGATACACTGTATATCCACATTCTTTTATTTTTTTATATATTTTATAACCAAATTTTGTTTCATCTTGAGTTGCACCTACTACTGCCCACACTTTCTTATCTAAATATCTTTCTGGCATAGTAATCATCTCCTCTCGATTAATTTTTCTTTAACTTTCCATCTTCT
Organism: Clostridia bacterium; assembly: GCA_025210555.1. GTDB lineage: Bacteria > Bacillota > Clostridia > Lachnospirales > JAOARL01 > JAOARL01. The sequence goes on along the minus strand of JAOARL010000035.1, from coordinate 4,499 downwards.
TCATATCCAAAAACTTCTTCTATAGCAGTAATTTTAAAATTATTACTAGTCATATCCGTAAGTTTATTTCTTAAATTACCTTCTATACTTGGATCTATATATATTTTATATTCCACATCCTCAGTATATAGTTTATCTTCTACTATAAATTTTTCTGTAGCTATATAATTTTCAATTTTTCCAGACAGATTATAGTTTACAGTTATTGAAATAAGCACATACTTTTTCTTTTCAACAACTCCAGATTCTAATATTCCTTCTTTAGCAGATCTTGTATATGCTCTCACAAGACCACCAGTTCCTAAAAGAACACCCCCAAAATATCTAGTAACTACAACTACTATATTGGTCATGTTTTCTTTTTTTAACATTTCAATAATAGGAAGTCCTGCTGTTCCAGAAGGCTCCCCATCATCTGTATATCTTTCATTTCCATTATTTATTCTATATGTAAAAACATTATGTCTCGCATCATAGTATTTCTTTTTTATTTCGTTTATAAATTCAATTGCTTCTTCCTCTGTCTTAACATTTTTAACATTAGCAATAAATTTAGACTTTTTTTCAATTATTTCTGTTTCTGTTTCTTTTAAAACTGTTTTATACATCGCAATATCCTCTTATCAATTCTTTAACTTCTTCTTTATTATGTATCTTATCGATTTTTACCTTCTTATATAGTTTTCTAACTTCTGCATTATTCACAACTTTTTCTCCTGTTGTAAGTACTGAATATTCCATAGCAGCTGCTAGCTTTATCATTTTTTCCATTTCATACTTTTTCTCAAGTGAAAATGCAAGTCCTGCCATATAAGCTTCTTTTACACCCTCTGCACTTGGAAATTCTGCCACGAAGTTTTCAATATCCGCTTTAAATACTTGATTCTTTGATATCACAACTGTACTATTATCTTTCATTTTAACTACAATATAATGAATTCCATCTTTTATATATGAAAGCAAATCATCTATAAGGTGACCCTCTCTAACATTTAACAGATTTAGATTCTCTTCTTTTGCAAATATTAAATATGGATTTGAATCAATTAATTTATATGTATCTTTACTTAATTCTACAATACTCTTTACATTATATTTTCTTGCATCTTTAATAATCTTTTTATATATATGGTAATGAAGTGTTGCTGGCAATGTTTCTGTCATAACTATTACCGAACTATCTTTAATCTTATTGAGTGTTTTTCTAACTACTTGTCTTGTCTTAGCTTCATCAATATCTGGTTCTTCTTTAACCAATGTGAAAATTTCATTACCAAGCATTAATTTGCTATTAAGCTTAACTTCACCATCAAGCCAAACAAAATCTGACTTAATTTTAAGTTTATTAAGATCACTTCTAATTATTTTCCCACTATATCCTCCAAGGCAACCCACTATATAAGGTTCTGCTTTAAGCACCTTAAGATTCTTCCCTATCTTTATCCCCTTACCACTTACCTCAATTTTATATTCCTTAACTGAGTTCTCTTCTCCAGCTTTTAAAGATCTAAGTTTATATATCTCATCAATCTCTGGACTAAACTCTGTAACTGTTATCATTTGTAAATCACCGTCCTACAATAATTTTATCATAGGATGTCTTTTTTTCCAATCTCTTCATCATTTTGTCATCATTCTTTAATTTTTTTCTCCCCCTTTATATGCTATAATATAGAAATGAAATTTAGGAGGTAATTATGAGTAAAGAAAAAAAGAAAATTTCTAAAAAGCAACATACTATACTTAAGGTAATATTATCACTTTTTATAGTTACGTTTATAGTTGCTGCATTAGGGCTTGGAATTGTATCTGCAATGATTGTAGCTATAATAAAAACAACTCCACCACTTGATCCAGCATTAACAACACCAACAAACTATACATCACTTATATATGATGATGAAAACAAAGAAATTGATAGATTGCATGCAAAAGAAGATAGAATTTATGTTGAGCTTAGAGAGATTCCAGAATATCTTCAAAACGCATTTATAGCAATTGAAGATGAAAGATTTAGAGAACATAATGGTATTGATACAAGAGGTATTGCAAGAGCAATGGTTGCAAATGTAAAATCATTCTCTTTTAGAGAAGGTGCGAGTACAATAACTCAACAGCTAATTAAAAACACTCTACTAAAGAGCGAGAAAAAACTAGAAAGAAAAATCAGAGAACAATACTTAGCAGTTGAACTTGAAAAAATATTAAGCAAAGACCAAATTCTTGAAAAGTATTTAAATACTATTCATCTTGGTCACAATATAAATGGTGTACAAGCAGCATCACAAAACTACTTTAACAAAGATGTTAGCGAAGTTACTCTAGCTGAGTCTGCTGTTATTGCATCAATAACAAAGGCACCAACTAAGTACAGTCCCGTATCTAATCCAGAAAATAATAGAGAACGCCAAAAATTAGTACTTAGAAAAATGTTAGAGCAAGGGTTTATTACTAATGAAGATTATGAAGAGGCTCTTGATGAAGACGTTTATTCAAAAGCTAAACACTACGGTCAAAAAACAACTCAAAAAGTAATGCATAGTTATTTTGTAGACGCTGTAACAGAACAAGTTCTAGATGATCTTGTTGAGCAAAAAGGATATACAAGAGATATGGCAAGAACTGCCCTATTTACTGGTGGATTAAAGATTTATACAACTATGGATGCTAATATACAGCAAACTTTAGAAGAAAAGTTTAAAGATGATAGCTTATTCCCTAAATATGATAAATATTGGAAATTAGAGTATACTCTATCTTTCCAAGATCCAAAGAAACCAAAATCTACTAATAAATTCGTTGAAAAGTATTTCAAAACACTTGAAGAAGGTAATATATTTGTAGAACAATATAAAGAGAAATATTTAACAGAAGACATGATCTTCTTAGGAGAAAAGAAATATTATATTCCTGAACCACAGGCTTCTATGGTAATAACTGATTATAGAACTGGTGAAATAAAAGCAATAATCGGTGGTAGAGGTGAAAAGCAGGTAAATAGAGGTTTAAATAGAGCTATTGATGGTCTTAGACAACCAGGATCTACATTCAAAGTTTTAGGAGCATTTGCACCAGCTATTGATACAAAAACAGCTACTGCTGCTACTATATACGATGATGTGCCATACAACCTTGGACCAACATATGATAATAAAGAAATACTTAACTGGTATAATAATTCAGCAACAAACATATATTACAGAGGATTGTCAACTATACGTCAAGGTACTAGGGACTCTATGAATATTGTTGCTGTTAAATCATTAATGGACGTGGGTATTGACACTAGTTTTAACTATCTTAAAAACTTTGGGTTTACTACTTTAGTAGATAGCGAAGCTAAAAATGGTAAAATCTATACTGATAGAACACCTAGTCTTGCACTTGGAGGACTTACTGATGGTGTAAATATGCTTGAACTTACTTCAGCATATGGAACAATCGCAAATAGTGGTGTTTACGTAAAACCAATTTTATATACCAAAGTAATTGATATAAAAGGAAATGTTATTTTAAACAATAATTCTGCAAAACAACGTTCTAGAAGAGTTCTTTCAGAAGAAGCTGCCTTTATTGTTAACGACACTTTAATTGATGTTATGTATTATGGTACTGGTACAACTGCTAGACCTAATATTTCATCAATGAAATTTGCAGGTAAAACAGGAACAAGTAGTAAAAATAGAGATTTAGTTTTTGCCGGTTATTCACCATATTATGCATCAGCAATATGGCTTGGGCATGACAAAGCAAATCTTCATCCATTTGAAGGAGTAATTCCTAAAACTGGAAGAAGCGCTCATAAAAAAATATGGCAAGCAGTATTTACTGAGATCCATAAAGATTTAAAACCAAAATCACTGCAAAGACAACCTGAAGATGTTGTTAGTGCAAGAATTTCAATTGAATCTGGAAAACTAGCAGTTGAAGGTGTTTCGGATCAAAACCCAAGATATCTTGAATATAAAGACTCAGGCTATTCTTACTATTTTAGAGAACCAGCTGTAAGAAATGAATACTTTATTAAAGGTACTGAACCTACTGAGTATGATGATGTCAATATAAAAGCAACTGTAACGAAAGATTTAAAACTTGCTACTGAATATTGCTCAGACGATGAAGTTTTTGAAAAAATATTTATAAAAAGATCTGTCCCAGTAATGGAACCAACTGAAACAATTGATGAAGAAGGAAATATAGTTGAAGCCAATGAAAAACATAAAAAAATTCACATACTTGATGCAAAATATGAGCTTCCAACTGAATACTGTGATAAGCATGAAGAGTTAAAAGTAACGAAGCCAACTGATGACAGTTTTGATTTCCTATTTAACTAAACCAATAAAAAAAACAGATATTTAAGGCAGTGATACCTGTATAGTAGACACGAAATAAAAAAGTTTCGTGTCTTTTTTATACAATTAAATTTAATCTAGTTGTATTATAGAACTTAAGCCAGTCTTTTACAAGAACTATCAATTCTTCCAGATTTTTGATAT
>JAOARL010000034.1 GCA_025210555.1 Clostridia bacterium | reverse complement strand
ACAATTTTATTTTTTTCTTCAATAGTTCGTTTTATTCTTTTCATAGGATGCTCCTTTATTTTTTATAATCAAAAAAGACCATATATCATTAACATGATATCACAGTCTTTTTTTATGAGTCTATTTTACAGGAATATTCTCTTTAGCTTCTTATTTTATATTATTTTTAAGTTTGTAATCTAATTCCCAAAGTGCATTTTTGTTACTATCATATTCAAGAATTGAAATAGCTTCTTCATATGATAACCAAATAAACTCTTGGTGTTCACTTGATGTTTTTATCTTTTCTTTAGCACTAACAGCATATACATGTTCTGGAATAACTAAAGTATCTTCTCCCCAAACAAATCCAAAGTGTTTAGCTGGTATTGTAGAAAAAGATTCTAGTTTCATATATTTATTTTCACTACTTAATCCTGCTTCTTCATTACTTTCTCTTTTGACAGTTTCAAGAATATTAGAATCTTCCTCTTCTCCTCCACCTGCAATAAATTGCCAGTGCCCACTGTCTTTTCTTTTAAAAAGACAATATCTAAATTCATCATCTCTTTTCATGTAGGGTATTACTAATACATTGTATGGTAATCTCATTTAAACCACTCCATATTTTTTTATTATTCTATTCAAATATATAAGTTAAGTAACTAGTTGTTAAATCAGATCTTCCCACTCCTTCATCATAGGAATTACTATGTCCAACTAATTTTCCCTCTAATTTTGCAAAATCCATTATCTTCATAAATGTAATTAATGAAGGTGCTGAATCCAAATAATCAGCATTTAAATTATATATTTCTTCATAATTTTTTTCTTCAATTAAATTAATTGTTACTTTATCTTTTTTATATGCTTCTTCTATGCTTAGGTAATGTGAAAAATCTACCGATGCTATAATTAGAACACTTTTATTTTCTATAGCTTTATATATTTTTTCACTTAACTCTTCTGCTTTTTCCTTTTTAAAATAACTTCTTAAAACAATAGGAACAATTTTTCTGTTATCTGTATACTTAAGTATTTCATATATAGAATGTTCTTTTAAAAAAATACTGTCTTTTATTTGTATATCATAATCTATATTTTTCAAGCTACTTAAATCAATTGAGTTGTTTCTTATACTTTTATTTGCTGAATATACAACTTCTTTTCCACCAATACCATAATGATTAGGCCCTATTATTATTACTGAATCAAAGTCATTTAAGTTAACTTTATTAAAAATTTCTTTTGTAAGTCTATGTGCCACATCATGGTGTGGCACAATTAAACCTACTATTTTAGTCTCACTTAAATTTTTATATTTATATATCGATACTAGAGCTATTAATATTATAAAAGCTACTGCTATTTTTTTCATTTTACTTCTATAACTCCATCTTCTGTTGTTGCTTTAATATCAGAACTAGCAGCTCTTATAAGTGCTCTATTTACATAAAACTCACCCTCATTAATTGCTTCAGCTTCATATGTAAATGTTCTTTCTTTTTTATTTGCAAACTCCCACTTTGAATCCTTATCATAATAAAAATTAGTATCAATCATTCTATTATAATTACTCAAATAATATGAGTTTAAGAATGGGTCGCTTAACCCTGTTGGAACTGAATCTGTTAGTAAATAACTACCTTTTGGAGTGTCTTCATTAAATTCTACTTTAATATTAACTTTAACTATATCTCCTTGCTTAATATTACCTTTATTTTCAATAGTCTTTGTTACTTTTACATAATCACTATCAATTTTTTCAAGTTCTATATCTTTTCTGTATATGTGATTAACAGAATAGTCTTTAGTTGCATTATATAGTTTTACTTGTTCATCTTCTGCTTTAATAACATAACATTCATTAGTTTGAAGACTTAATTCTTTTTCATTTTCTCCAATTCTAATCTTTATTTTTAATTCCCTATTATCTTCATTTGAAACAGCTTTTTTTATAAATATTAGTTTCTGCATTAAGAAATCATCGTATTTACTATAATTACTTGATAAAAAATTATAGAGTTTATATGCATCTTTATACTCTAAATATGATTCAACTATTAATGCATATGACGTAGCTTCTAATGTTTCATAATATGCCATTTTATTACTAGCTACTTTATAATTAGTCATTCTTAGTTTTTCATATTCTTCTTTTGCTAAAGAAATATCTCCTAGTTTTATAAGCCCTATTATTGCTTTCATTCTACTTTCAAGACTTATATCTTCTATATTTAAAATTGCCTTTAACTCTCCTAAAACTGGCTTTTTCATAGCTGCAAGTCCCATATATGCAGATACAACTTCATCTTCATTTGTACTTTCATCTATGACTTTTCTTAAATACTTTCTATCTAAATAATTATTCTCATTTAATGCAAGTATTGTGTTAGCTGTAATTTCTGCTTCAGGTGAAGAATATCTTAATGGTGCTATTCCACCATCCTTATGTCTATAATCATTTAAACTAACTTCTTCATAGTCAAATAAGTCTTCTCCACTTATCTCATTTAAAAGAACTCTTACATACTTTTTTGCAACTGCTGTGTCTAATCTATTGTTATTTAAATATGCTATATTTAATGCATAACTTAAATATGTATTATTATTTATTACTACATATCTATTTATACCTTTATGATTAAACTGACTATCTTTTTTTGTTGGCTCGTAATAATCTGTCATAGTTGCCATAAAGTTATTTTCGTTAACATATAAAGATTTAACTAAAGTATCTTCAAACTCTCCCTGTTTTGCCGTTAATAATATTTTATATTTACCTATTTCTAACTTACCTATTTTTATATTTTCATTTGACCCTTTTGCACTGCCTATTTTTGCTAAAATTTCTTTTTCATTTGAATCAAGTACATAAAGCTTATATTCAACGTTCTTAGTTTCATTAAAACTATAACCACCAAACTTGGCTAAAACACTAATATCATCTTTGTTTGTTATAAAATCTGTTATCTCTATTCCAACATCAAAATTCAATCGTGTGTTTATATTAATCTCGTCATCACCAGCTTTAACTTCATCTGTTACTGCTTGTGTCGTAACTCTCCATGAAGTCAAATTATCTGGTAATTTAAACGTTGTTTTAAACATCCCCTCTTTATTTGTTTCTCCACTTATAAATAATGCTGTATTTTTGAAATTGTTTCTTGCTCGGCTTAAAAGATTACCTTCATTCTCAGCACCCTCTCCGCCTTCAGCTCCACCAGTCATGTCTGATCTTGCTTCTTGCTTAACATATTCATACGTAGCACCTGACCCATAATATCTAGCATATATATCATCTAAAATATTTGCACTACTGTCCATAACATTAAATACAGCTTCATCTACTATACTTATATTTACTGCTGCATTATTTTTTGCCTTTCCTTCTTTATCTGCTACATTCACGTAAAGAGTTACATTATCTCCTGGTTTATATATAGCTTTTAATGTTTTAGTTTCAACATCCAACTCGTGATCACTATAATCATATCTTAATATTATATTTTTACTACTCTTTTTAAATCCATTATTTACTAGCTGAACAACTTTTATAAATATATTTGGTTTGTACTCCTTTTCATATTTAAATTTTGTTATTAATTCATCTTTAATTTCATATTTAAATATACCATCTTGCATATAAATATATAAGAATTTATCCCCTAGCACCTTACTAACATTTGAATATTTTACCTCAGCTTGTTCATTAATTTTAAATTTATAATTATCTTGTTCTATTCCTATACTATTTTCACGGTACTTATTTAAGTAATAATCAAATCTAGCATAACTATCTTTATATGTATCAAGATTTAATGTTTCTCTTACAATTCCACCCTTATTAGCATAAGTACTTACTTCTACTCTATAGCTTGTATTTGGCTTAAATTCATAATCAAATTTTAATTTTCCAGCCTTAGTATTCATTCTCTTTTTATACTCTATTTTTTCTTCTCTCTTGTAATCATATTTTTCTTTTTTTACTTTATCTTTAAAATCATAATATGTTCCTGATACTATTTTTTTATATATAATTTCTACTACTTTTATATCCACTTCTTTATCAATTTCTTTGCCTCTATAATCTTCAACTTGCACATAGTCTTTATCTTCTAGTTTGCTTATATTAACTTTATTTGTTTCTACTTCAAAAGAGTATTCTGTATCACTCTTTCTATTTTTCTTAGCTGTTATCATTTCATCTTTATAAAAAACGTTGTAACTTATATCTTTATAAAGCTGCACACCTTTGTTTATACTTGCTCTTATTCCAATCCATCTTCTGCCCACAACATAGTCTATTGATGAATTATTCTTATTAAACATTCCTTCTTTTTCAATTTTAACTTGCCCATTTACATCTGTATATTGCTCAATCTTATTATTATAATTTTCATAATACCAAACTTTTTTATCTCTTATAGGATTTTCATTTAAATATAACAAATTAATGCTAGTATCTACTTTGTCCCATGCATATATATTTTTATTGTATTTATTTATTTTAATCTTAGCCTCTTTTGTTTTAAATTCATCAACCTTAATCCAATCTCTTACAATCTTCGTATCATCTAAGTATATAAAGACACTATAGTATCCTGTTTCTAGTCCACTAAGTTTAATTGTATTTTCAAAAGTATTATTATCATTTAATGTAAAATCCTTTATAAACTCGGCATTATCTTTTTCGTACCAATCCTTAGCTATTACAAGTTTAAATGTTTTATCTTTTAACTTATCTTTATTCTTAGATTTAATCATTCCCCAAATATTAACTTCATCATTTGGTAAGTATATTTTTCTATCCATGTATATATATGAATAATAATCTAAACTACCATATAATGTTGATTCATTATCTATTCCTCTATAATAAAAATCATCATGTATTCTATGCATATTCATAAAGAAAATATCATCACCATGCTTAATATACTCAAATAATTTCCATTTATCTTCATCAATTTCTTCTTTTGATATTATTATTCCGTTTTCATCTGATATATAGTTCTTGTTATTAACTGTATTTAATACAGCCCCATTTATTGGTTTTTTTGTTTTAGTATCAACTACCCACGTAATATCATCTTTTTCAGATTTCATAGAATAAGCTGCTATGTTTGAGACCTGCATCATTAAATACTTCACTTCGTGATTAACTTTTGCTTTTACAATGTAGATACCTTTTTCCATAGTTTCTGGAAAACTAACGCCATATTCACTAGAACTTACTTCCATAAGCTCAGCAGTAAACTTAGTTAGAGGTTTTTTATTTTCAACAAATTCTCCGTATTTATATTCTTCATTATTTCTCATATATGAAATAAAGTTATTTATATCATCAATTTTATATGTTTCAATATCTACATTATCCACGTCTTGCTTTTCATATTTCCATGAATAAAAAAGTATATATGGAATTTCTTTTTCAGTAAAGTTATATCCATAATGTAAATTTATTAGGCTCAGGTTAAGATCCTTTTCATTAGTAGTTTCACTTCCTGTTTTAAAGTTTATGATATGATCTTCTAGTAACTTTCTCTCTTTATCCTTATCCGTAATACCCGCTTTAATTGTTAACTTATATTTAGTATTCTTATCAAAGTTTTTAACTGGATATATTATAAGTTTTTCATAATTAGTTTCATACTTACATTCTACTTTAGGCTCTATTTCAAATTTTATATTTTCTTTATTAATCTCCCTATTAAAACTAATTTCAACTCCTGCATTTATAGGCAGTTCTTCAACACCTCTAAGATTTGTCCATGTAACATCTAAAAACTTGTTAGTTTGAAATGCAAATGTCTTGTCTTCTAGCTCTACTATAAACGCTGTATCAGGATACCATTTATCCTCTGGCTTTATTATTGCCTTTCCTTCTTCTAAAGTTATATCAATATTCATTTCTGGATCTATCTTTATTTTTTCTATAAGTTCCTCTTTTGAATATTTTTTAGAAAGCTTTATTTCAAACCCATCTTTCTTTCCAAGTAAGGTAGTATCATCATATGAATTATATTTAAATTCTAACTGATTATTTTCTGCACTTATTATATTTACGTCTTCATAATCTTCTTTACTTACAAGTTTATAAATACTGAAAATACTTAATACTACTGCTAATATTATTAATATTTTTTTCATTTTATCCCTCCATTCATTATATTGTAATTATATCACTCTATTTTCATTAAACATATTACAGAAAATTTAATTTTTGTTAAATAAAAACACATGCATCAACATGTGTTTATAATATATCTTCCATTCTTTTCATTTTTTCCTGCATTCCCATGTTTTCATAAAACTTTATTGCCCTTTCATTAAAAGACCACACTCCAAGTTCTATTGCATCCATTTTTTTATTTTTAGCATATTCTTTAATATAATTATAAAGTTCTTTTGAAACACCTTTGCCCCTATATACAGACGATACGACAAAATCATTTATGTATAGAAAGTTTCTACTTTTCATAAGTCCTAAATCTTTACTTTTGCTTTCTTTAATTATTGCAAATGCTATTATTTCGGCGTCTTTTTCATATACAAAAATATTTTCTGCATCACTTTTAATTAAACTATTATAATACTCCTTATCAAGAGTATTATCTATATCGTTAAATATATCAGGCCTATTATCAGCATGTATTTTATGTACCTCATAATGAACTTTTGAAACTTTATTATAATCATTTATGTTGGCTAGTCTAATCATAAATATCTCCCCATTTCCAAAATAATTTTACCATATATAAATAACGATTTCAGTTAATATTTGAATTTATAGACATCAAACTGTATAATTTAACCATTAAACATAACTGGAGGTTATCATGAACATTAATTTAGATTTATATAAAGTTTTTTATGAAGTTGCAAAAACTGGTAATATAACTAAAGCATCTGAGAATTTACTTATATCTCAGCCTGCTGTCAGTAAATCCATTAAAAATTTGGAATCTCAACTTGGAGGAACTTTATTCATTAGAACAAAAAAAGGTGTTGTATTAACGGATGAAGGAAACACTTTCTATGAATACATTAGTAAAGCAATGGCCTATATAGATAGTGCTGAAAGTAATTTTAAAGACATGATTAATCTTGATTCTGGAAAAATCAAAATTGGGATAAATAGTATGTTAGCTGAAACATTTTTAACAAAGTATTTAAATATTTTTCATGAACTATATCCTAAAATTTCAATTGAAATTATATCTGGGACCAAAAATGAATCTATCCAAAAACTTAAGGAGGGATTAGTTAATTTAGTAATAGGATCAAGCATTAAGGTTAATGATTCATCATTAAAATCAATTAAATGCTCTACACTAACTCCGTGCTTATTTGTTGGTCCTAAGTATAAAGAACTAGTCAATAAACCTATAGAGATTGAAGATTTAAAAGAATATCCTTTTGTTCTTCTTTCAAAAAAATCTTCAGCTAGAAATTTTTTAGAAGAAAAGATTAACTTTGAAAACTATATGGAACTTACTACTTATTCATTAGTTCATAATTATACTAAAATTGGGTTTGGTATAGGACATACACATAAGGAGTACATAGAAGCAGAAGTTAAAAATAAAGAACTTTATATATTAGATTTATTGCCTGCTTTGCCTAGCAAAGATATTAGTTTAATAGTTTCTAATAGATATAAGCCAAACTTCAGCAGCAAAAAATTAATTGAAATAATAAAAAGAGAGTTAATATAACTCTCTTTAAATGTCTAATTCACTTAGCATATTATTTTCTTTAAATATGTTAAATAATGCATCGGCATTTTTCATTGAGTCATCTAAAGCATTATGTGTATGCTCTAAATTACTTTTAGTAGAAAACTCTGCTTTTAAATCCTTTTCCATACCTCTATAAAATGAATTTATATTAAAGCTAGTATGCCCAAATGGACACTCTCCTAAAAATTCATGAAAATACGTACATATAAACATCCAATCAAATGCATTATCAGATACAAATTTTGCTTTACCTGTATTATTTTCTTTAACCCAATTATTTAAATTGTTAATAACCTCTATCGGCTCTTCATAATTTAATGTTTCTTCAAAAACATGTCCTGTTATGTCTAAGTATTCCTTATCATATTCATTAGATATAGGCGCTATATTTGAAAAAAATGTTTCAAATGTTCCATCTGATTTTATCATAGTAGCTCCTATTTCAACTATTGAATATTTACCTGGGCATGGTCCATTGGTTTCTATATCGAAAGAAAAATAACTCATATATATCGCTCCTTATTATTTATATATTTATTATATTTTCTTTATTACAATAATTAAAATATCAATATATTATAAAAGACATAACCATTAGTTATGTCACTTAAAATAAAATTATTTATTAATAACTATTATTCCATATTTTGATTGATCTTCTAAAGCTCCAAGCCAAACCTCACCGTTACCAACCATTACCCCTTGATAATTCACAAATAAATCTTCTTCTTTTTGATTAATTATTGATTCTTTTATTTTATTAGTAACTATTTCTTCATATTTATTAACAAACATTTCTTTATCTTCAATCTCTATTGTTTTACCATTATCATGTACTATTAAAGGATATATAATGTATTTTTCAAGTTCTTCACTATTGTCTTCTTTAATTACTTCTTTAATAGCCTTAAATGTGTTTTCAAAGCTTGCTGAGTCTTCAATTCCTGCTACTAAATATTTGTTTTCAGTTTCAGTTATAATATTACCTTTATCAATTCCTTTGATCATTGCTAATACGATAATTAAAATTGCTACTACATAAATTAACTTTCTCATTTTACTACCTCTCTCTTAGTTCCTATTTTGCTCTTCTAAATAGATTATCTCCTTATCTAACTTAGCTGCATATTCAATTTCACTTTTAGTTCCTTCTCCGATATATCCACCAACATTGATAACAAATATTGCATCTGACATATCAATTTTTTGCTTATGCATTCTATCTAATATTTCAAATTGTTCTTCTGTATAATCATCTTTATCTCTCTGCATAGAATAAATAATATTAAGTACGCAATTTCCTTCTAACTCTAACCTCTTTGAATGCATCATAATTTCATTTACAAATTTTAAACTCCCACAAATTGTTATAACTTTGGCTCTGTTTCCCATATGTTTCCTCCATCTATATATTTTATTATAATTCCATATCTTTTATATTAATATATTGTAAATTTGAAAAGCAATCTACGAATTAATTTAAAACACTTATTTTCTTCTGCTTTTCTATTACCTCTACTTTTTTATTTTCAATTCTTAAGATTCTATCTACAAAATCTAGAGTTGTTTTTTTGTGGCTTATTATTAATACTGTTCCTTTTTCCCTTAAACATTTAATAGCACTCTTCACTAACTCCTCACTGTTTACATCCAAATTAGATGTCGGCTCATCTAATATAAATATTTTTACATCTTTTACTATCATTCTTGCAAATGAGATTAATTGTTTTTCGCCAAATGATAAACTCTCAGATTTAATTTTAGTATCTAAACCATGTACATCTAATAAATAATTTAACCCAACATTATTAACAGCTTCTATTATTTCATTATCTGTAACATTTTCATTATTTAGACTTATATTCTTACGAATTGTATCATTAAATATAAATGTAGTTTGATCAGACAAAGCAACTTGCTCTCTCAAACTCTTACTTGCAATTTTTTGCACTTTCTTATTATCAAATAATATCTCTCCAGAATCAGCTTCGTATAGCTTTAAAATTAAATTTACTATTGTTGTTTTCCCACTGCCTGTTTCTCCCTCTAATCCAACTATTTCATTTTTTTTAATTCTAAAGTTAACATTATTAAGTATATTTTCTGATTCATTATATGAAAAACATACATCCTTAAATTCTATACTTCCTTCCATAATTATTACATCTCCTAGATATAATGTTTCAAAATCCATTTCATTACTTATCAATAAATTTATACGTTTCAAAGATATTTTTCCATCTATATAGACATTATAATTATTTACTAATTCAAACACAGGATCATATATTTTGTCTAGATATGAAATAAAAATAAATACAAGTGATGCATCTAAACTAATAATATTTTTAATGAATAATACAATAATTATGGCTATCGCTATATTCCTAAACATCTTAATAATTGGGTTAATAAGTGCTCTAGTTTCATTTAAATCAATATATACCGAGCCCTTATGTAACTCATAATGTTTAATTTTATTAAGAAATTTATTCTCTGCATTAAATAGCTTGATTACTTTTATTCCGTTAAATATTTCAAGAAGTATATGTCGTTCCTCTTCGTTATATTCTACCCTTTGTTTCTTTAACCTAGCAATTTTAGTTGATAACGCTTTGTTTATTAATATTAAAATTATATTTATACTAAGTATAACTAAAAACATGATAGAATTTATTTTAATTAGTATAATTGTTGTAAAAATTAGTGTTAATGCAGCACTAAAAAAATCTGGCAAAATTTGAATAAGCAAATTTCCTATATTATCGGTATCATTAGTTATTCTGGTATTCAACAATGCTGTATTATAATTATTAAATTTAGATAAATTCATCTTCATAACTCTATCTATAACTTTGAGTTTTAGGTTTTCTATTATATTAATTGCTGTTTTCACCCTATAAACCCCTAACAAATAGTTCGATATGCTCATAACTATTAACAATAATAAATACATTGCTATAAGTTTTAAAAAATCATACTGTATTTTCTCAAAAACAAACTCTTTATCTATAAGTTTAATTGCATCTTTTATTATAATAGGTAAGTATACTGATATATAAGTAACAAATATTGAAGATAATATTATAGTGACTAATTGAATTTTATATTTGTTTATTACTTCATTTAAACTAATCATGCTTATCACCTACAATTTTTCTGATAAACTCACTATTATTTGACAGTTCATTATAACTACCTTTCCCTTTAATAACTCCATCGTCAATGAAAAATATGTTATTACATGTTTTTAATATTTCATTATCATTCGTGAATAAAACTATTGTAGACTCTTTCAAATATAATCTTATATTATCTATTATTATTTTAGATTTTTTGCTATCAATTGCCGAATACACATCATCTAATATAAGTATTTTGGATTTTTTCACTATATTCTTAGCAATATTAAGTCTTGCTCTTTGTCCTCCTGATAATCTAATGCCACCTTCACCTATCATGGTGTCTATTCCTTTATCAAACTTTGATATGTCATCATATATGCATGAAATAACCGATGCATTTTTTATGTCATTAACTGTTGGTACATACTCATGTGTACTTAAAAAATTATTCTTTATAGATTCCATAAATAAATAATCATCTTGCATTACATATCCTATATTTTTATATAATTCATTCTTTTTTATTTTTTCTATATTTATTCCACCAATTTTTATACTTTCATTGCTGTTATAAAAATTCACCAATAGTTTAGCTAATGTGGATTTTCCACTTTTATTTACTCCGGTAATAACAATAAAATCTCCTTGTTTAATTTTCATATTGAAATTCTTGAATATTCTTGTTTCTGCATTTTTATATGAAAAATTCAAATTTTCAATTTCTATATCAAATTTATATGGAAAACTCTTTGTCCCATTATCATTAAATGTTTTCAAGCTATAAATTTGGCTTAGCGTTTTATTTGCAATTTTCCAGCGATTAACTTTAATCAATAAATTACTAAAGTAAAATAGTGGGATTAAAAACGATGTTATAAGTGCGTTAAATGATATAAATTGGCCTACTGTTATTTCTCCTTTATTTATTAAGTAAACGCTCACTAAAAGAGATACTATTATGCATGTAGAATATAATAACTTTGAGTATATTGAAAGTTTATTTATATTTTTATCTGATTCTACTACTTTTTGATTAATATCTTTTAATATTTTTTTTATTTGCAATAAGTTGTCATAATAATTTTGATATGCCTTTATTATTCTAAAGGACTTTAACATTTCATTAGTCTTAGAACTTAACTCTATATTTTTATTATTTATATCAATATTTAAATCTAAAAAAGCTTTTCTAGATTTCATCATTAAGACTATGAATAGCGGCGCTGGAATTAATGATATAATTAGCAATTTATAGTTAATATAAAAACTTGCAACTACTATTCCTATACCTAAAGTTAAAATTGGTCTAATTAACTCTGTGAAGCCATGAGATAAAATGCTAGGTATTGTTTCTAAATTATTTGAAACATTATAAAGAAAATCTCCACTAGTTGTACTTTCATAATAATATATGTTGGTTTTTAATAAATGATCCATTATATCAATCTTTAATTTAATGTAAATCTTATATGCTAACCTATAAATATTTTTTGCATAAACTAATTTTAAAATTATTGAAACTATCAACACAAGGAATAATAAATCAAGTTTTTCATATATTAGACTTAGTTTGTTGTTAGCCAAAGCATCTGTTATTTCTCCTAAAAACACAGGTATATAGTAAGCAAATATTAAGTGCATGCTATATACCATTGTTACGAATAGATAACTTAATCTATATTTTTTCAATAGATTAAATAAACTATTTTGACTATTTTCTTTATACATTTAGCATCTCCTTTATATATAATATTCATATCTAAATATCCCTTATTGTAGCCATTAGGTTACATTTTTTAAATAATTCAAAAAACTATATGCTTTTGCATCACCTATTCCAAAATTCCATATTAATATACCCTTCTCCAACATGTAATTCCTTTCCTTTTATTAAATGTTCCTTTATTCTTCTTTGTAACTTTGTTCTTTCTTTTAAATTTTTATAATCCAATACATCAAATATTTCTCCAAAAATAAATTTTAGGAAATCTTTTTTGTCTGTTTTTTCATCAGTTTTTTGAAATAAATTCTGAAACTTGATTATATTGCTGTTTTCATCTAAAAATCTAGGCAAATCGCTACTTAATAACCACGAACTACAAGTATATAAAGTCTCTTCGCTATATTTCTTGAAATATTTTTCTATTTCTTTTCTTGATTTTTTTAAAGATTCAATAACCGCTACCGAGTCCAATGGTGAGTTAGGCGGTATATGTATTTTCACAATATTTTTACTATTATAATCCGAAAATTCATATTGTAATCTACCGACTTGTATCAGTCTAGTGTTAATAAAGTATGAACCCCAAACCATTTGTGAAAATCTTATTCCTTTAATATTAAATCTATTATAATCATTTATACAGCAGTTTTTTATTCCTTCTTTATGATATTCAATTTGCTTCTTATCAAATCCTCTATTTACCATATTTTTAGAGTGACTTTTAAAACCACTAAGCAGTATAATTACATTGAAATTTAAATTATCATGCTTATTTATTAATTCTTTTGTTGCTTTCCAATTCCAACAATCTCTATAATTAAAGTTTTTATCTATAAATAAAATATAGTGACATAAAAAAACATACCTTTTCAGCAAATCATTTTTTGATATTTCCATTATAGAATTAATATACATTAATTTTAAAGATTCATCTTTAATTTTATAAAATTCAAGTGCATTATCTAGAAAATCTAATTTCAACCATTCAATTTCTCTAGGCATTAATTCCATAGCTTTATCATAGCACTCTCTCCATGAGTTAGGTACAATTTCAAACCCAATATAATTAGCAATTTCCTTAATATCATTATTTACATTATTATTCATCTATATTCTCCTATAGTAATCTATTTATATATTAAATCTCATATACTTATTCTTCAATTCCTATTTCTTTCTCTATTATAGATTCTTCGTTTTCTCCAATTATTTCAATGTAAACTTTATCAATAAAGGCTTCATACTCAACCTCAATGTTTTCATACAACTTTGCAGCATTAAGCATTTCATCTCTATCCTTAAATCTTCCTATTGTTACATGTGGTTTGAATGATCCATCCTTAGTCCATTCTGATTGATAATTCTTTAAAATACCTTTATGCAATGAGTAGTGCAATTCTTTAATAATTTCACTGCCCTCTTCTATATTCAAAAACAAATAATATCCATAATTATCAATCCCTTGAATTCCTTTACCAATAACTTTGAATGATTTGTATCCTTTTAAGGTTGATTTAATATCTTCTACTAATATATTTGTCTCTATATTACTTTCAAATGGAAATACTAAAGTAATATGAGGCTCTATACACTTATGTAGGTAATCATATTTTTCACGTATATCATGAAGTAGTTCTGCTTCTTTAAATTTTGGAAAAATATGTACACATCTTGTTATCATATTCTATTCCTTTCTATATATAAATATATATTTCAAAATTTTATTTTTTAATTATTTTATTCATTTTTACTACCGTCTCCACATGCATACTGTGTGGGAACATATCTACTGCAACGCATTTATCTAAATTATATTTTTCTTTTAATATTTTTAAATCTCTAGCAAGCGTTGCTGGATCACATGATACGTATACAATTGTGCTAGGCTCTATCTTAAGCATAGTTTCAAGTAGCTTTTCATCACAACCTTTTCTAGGTGGATCTACAACTATCACATCTGATTTTCTTTCTTCTGTAATTATATCTTCAGCCTTACCTACAAAAAATTCTACATTATTGATTCTATTAAGTAATGCATTGGCCTTTGCATCCTTTATTGCAGCTGGAACTATTTCAACACCATAAACCTTTTCTGCTTCCTTAGCTAGGAATAATGATATAGAACCAGTACCACAATATGCATCCCATACAACTTTATCTTTTGCATTAGCATATTCTAATGCTTTAGCATATAGTTTTTCTGTTTGAATAGGATTAACTTGGAAAAATGATAATGGTGAAATTTCATATTTTACATTCTCAATATACTCTGTTATATACTTTTCACCATGTAACTTTATTATCTTGTCTCCTAATATCTTGTTTCCTTCTTCTTTATTTATATTAAGAACTATCCCCTTAATGCTTTTATCAATAAATAAAAGTTTTTTAACTAATATTTGGACGTTACTTATTTCATCACCATTTATAACTATGCAAACCATTTTTTCTTTTGTTTTAAATCCTTCTCTTATATAAAGAGCTCTCATAAGTCCCTCATTTGTTTCTTCATCATAAACAGATATATTAAAGTTATTAATATAGTCTTTTACAGCATTAACTATATCCATATTTTCTTTTTTCTGTATTAAGCATTCTTCTATATCTATGACATCATGACTCCTGCTTCTATACATACCAATTTTCACTTCGTCATTTTGCTTTCTTATTGGAAATATCATTTTATTTCTATAGTTCCATGGATTATCCATACCGATAATATCTTCCATTTCAAAATCTTCTATTTCTGCAATTCTATTAATTGCATCTTTTACTTTCTTTTGTTTAATTTCTAATTGCTTATTATATTCTAAATGCTGTATTTGGCACCCACCACAAAGTTTTGCATGCTTACATTTATATTCAACTCTATACTCAGATTCTTTAACAAAGCTGTCAACTATTGCTATTGCAAATTTCTTCTTAGATTTGATAACTTTTGCATTTACTATATCTCCTATAGTTGCTCCATTAACAAAAACTGTAAATCCATCTTTTTTACCTATACCCTCACCGTTAATACCTATATCTATAATTTCGACTTCAACTATATCATTCTTATTTATCATTCTGTTCTCCCTTTTTCTTAATAATAGTTATTTTAACAAAATTTCGAGCTTTTTGAAAGCATAGCTTAACAATAAAAAAAGACTACTAAAAAGTAGTCCTTGTTTACTAGTTTCCTAACATATTTGCTAAATCTGTTTCAACATCACCAGTTGGTGTTAAATCAAAGTTTTCAACTAATAATTTAACAACGTTTTCTGACATAAATTTAGGTAATGTTGGACCTATGTACATTCCTTTAATTCCTAAAGATAATAATGTTAGTAATATTACTACTGCCTTTTGCTCATACCATGATAATACAATACTTAATGGTAGCTCATTTACATCACAATCAAAAGCTTCAGATAATGCTAACGCTATCTTAATTGCTGAGAATGCATCATTACATTGTCCTATATCAAGTAATCTTGGTAATTCACCAATCGTTCCAAATTCTAATTTATTAAATCTATACTTACCACATGCAAGTGTCATTATTATTGAGTCATCTGGAACAGATGTAGCTAATTCAGTATAATAATTTCTACCATGTTTAACTCCATCACAACCACCAATTAAGAAGAAGTGTTTTATATCTCCTGATTTAACACCTTCTATAACTTTATCTGCATTTGATAGAACTGCGTTTCTTCCAAATCCAACTAATATTTCTTTTGGTTCTTCAGTTTCTGTAAATCCACCTAATTCTTTTGCTTTTTCAATTAATGCTGAAAAGTCTTTTTTCTCATCCACATGATTTAAACCTTCAAACCCTACTACACTCGTTGTAAATATTCTATCCGAATAACTATTCTTAGGTTTTTGAATACAGTTAGTTGTCATAAGTATAGCTCCAGGAAGGTTATCAAATTCCTTTTGTTGATCTTGCCATGCACCACCTAAATTTCCAACTAAATGATCATATTTTTTCAGTTCTGGATATGCATGTCCAGGCAGCATCTCACCATGAGTATAGACATTTACTCCAGTACCTTTTGTTTGCTCTAAAAGTTCTTTCATATCCTTTAAGTCATGTCCTGAAATAACAATAAATGGACCTTTTACTTTGTTTATATTTACTTTTGTTGGTTCAGGATGTCCATACTCATCTGTATTAGCTGAATCTAACAACTCCATACATATAAAGTTTACTCTTCCTAATTCCATATTTAATGCAGTTAATTCTTCCGCTGTTAGATTATCATCTAATGTAGCTGCTAGTCCCTTGTACATGAAATCATATACTTCTTTACTTTCTTTACCTAAAACATAAGCATGGTGAGCATATGCTGCTAAACCTTTAAGCCCATATATAAGTAATTCTCTTAAACTTCTTATATCTTCATTTAATCCTGAATCTGCCATTATTCCAAATTTCTCTGCCTCATGTAGCATTTCGCCCTCTGTTTCTGGAAGCTCGTATAAGGCATGTTCTGACATATTTGATGTATCCATACCATCTAATAAAGAAACTCTTAATTCTTTTGATTTGTATAACATAGTATAAAATCTATCTTCATCAAAATTTACATTTGTTAATGTTGAAAATAATCCATCCATTAAAAATAATGTAACTTCTTTATTATCTGTTTTACCTATTGATGCAAGTCCTTTCATAACATATATTAATAAATCTTGTAAGTTTGAAACCTCATCAGTTTTACCACATACACCTACTTTAGTACATCCACCGTTTATTGATTGTTCACATTGATAACAAAACATTTTATCACTCCTTTTATTTATTCTCATACATTTTATAATGCAATTCAAAAAAAATCGGTATCTTATGTTACAAAAACAAAAAAAGCCAGTTTCTATTTTTAATAGAATACCAACTCTCTTAATTAAGCTCTTTATTCACTTCTTTACTACTATTTATAATCACCATATCATACAAATTCTCAGCATAATCAGTTTCCACATAATCTAAACATAAATCAACCCTATCTTTTGCATGCATAACTCTATCTTCTCCAATAAAACATTCTAGCAATACTAAGGCTTCTGGACCTTCTTTTCTCTCTTCAATATTGCTTACAACTGCGTATATTATTTCATCTGTGACTTCATATTCTTTTAGGTTTAAAGTTTCTACCATCATTTCTGCTGTATCTTTACTTTCAATCGTTGCTTTTATCATATTATGTTCATCTACCCCAGTTATTCCAAATTCACGAGTTATTGTTTTTATATCATTAACTGTATAACCGTTATTTTGTATAGCACCATTTAAATATCTTTTCATTATCTCTTCTCTTATTACAGTCTTATATCCTAGTGTATTTAGATCCAACTTGTATAATTCTTTTAGCGTGTTTAATTCAAGTGTATAAACATACTTTCTTGAACTAAATACAAAACCAGTTTCTGAAAGTTTACTTAGCTCAAAATATATATTAGTAACATTTTCATTATCCTCTGACTTCTCTATCTCATGTATTTTTTTCATTCTATCCATGTTGGCTAATTCATTATCTTTTTCAATAAATATTTTTTCAAAACACATAGCTTCTTTTAAATTTATGTTAGCGTTCTTAAATTTAGATTTATATATTTTATAATACTCATCCTTAGATTTTTGGTTAATATATGAACTTTTATCTATCACTCTATTAATTCCATCTAATACCGCCAATGGATCTTCTAATTTATTTAAATATAAGATACTTTCTTCTAGTGTAACATCCTTTTTCAACCTATTCATAACTCTATTTAATTCACCAGATGTACTTGCCGCCTTTAATAACCCTAATCTAGTCTCTCTTTTTGTCATAATTGCCCTCTTCCCCAAATTTGTAAAAATTTCTATAATTATATCAAGTTTTAAATACAAAGTCTATCTATAACAAAAAGAAGCTATATAAATAGCTTCTATATCATTGGTGCATTTAAATCTCTAGTGCTTCCTATTATAACAACACTAGCTTTAATGTGTTGCTTATCTCCTGTCTTAGTTATGTCTCCAGTTATTTCAAGTCTTGTACCTTCTTTAATATCTTCAATAGACCCGCCAATAATATCTGTACCTACTAAACTTATTGTTGCAGTAGTATCTACATGATAACTAGTTGATAATTCTACAGTAATTCCATCTTTTCCATTTTCAATATTTCTTACTTCTGTAACTAAGTTAGTAACGCTTTCAATATCGCCTTCCATTTGTTTAATTCTTGTAGCTGATAAATGATTATCGTATAATACTTCTGTATTTATTTCTACTTTTGCACCTTCTTTAAAATAGTCATAATCTCCTATCATTTCTATAGTAGTTCCTCCCATAGTAACAATATACTCTTCACCATCAGCTTCAACTGTTAATGTTTTACCATCCATTTCATCTTTTGCATCCTTAATAGTTCCACTAACAAATTTGATTGTATCCCAATTAAAATTAGAATATATAGCATATGCAGTTACTTCATCTTTGCTAATATCATCAGTAGTAAATCCTGATATGCTATTTCCTATTTCAAATGCATCTTGAAACATTTGATCTTCTTTATGTGCTGCTGTAGGTCCATTAATCCCCATTTTTGTTTCTTCAGTTATAATAACCCATTTATCTCCAACTTTAATTTTATTTCCATCTTCCTTAACTTCCGTTATTTTACCTTCAATATTTACAGCTACTTTTCCCATTATTGGTCTTGATATTGTAGGTTCTCCTAAATCTCCATCAACATCTACTTTTGTAACCTTATTACTTTTCATATTTGGCACTATTGCCATAAGTGCTACTGCAAATAATGCTACAGCTCCTAATACTTTTGTCATGTTTTTCATTTTTATTACCTCCACTTTTTTTGTTCTTTCTTTATTTAATTCTTTTTCAAGCAGGAGGTTAGTTTTTTCTAAAAAACTATCTGCTGCGGAAATATTATCCATAGTTTTTTTATATTCTTTTACATCCATCCTGCTCACCTTCTTTCTCAATAAATAATTTTAATTTGGATCTTGCTCTTCTTAATCTAGTACTAATGGTATTAATACTCTTACCTAATATTTCTGCTATTTCTGCTAAGCTATATTCTTCATAATAATATAAATATATTACCATCCTATAATCTGGTTTTAGCATTAAAATTTCTTTCATAATCTCATCTTTTTCAGGCTCATTATATGATATATCACTTTCAATAGGTACAATCTTTTTAATCCAAGAACTCTTATGATAATCTTTACATCTATTTATAGTAACCCTAATAAGCCATGCTTTTAGATGTTTCTCATCTTTTATACTTTTTATATTTTTTATGAGCTTAATATAAACTTCCTGCACAATGTCTTCTGCATCATGCATACTTTTAACATTTTGATATGCAATTCTAATTAGCATATCTGAGTATTCTTTAATAATATCTGGAATAATATCATTGCCGGCTAATAATTTATTCACTTTAACTCCTCCTTCACTTATAATACGATTAACTTTTTATTTTTCGTTCACTTTTCTAAAAATTAAACGTATTTCACTAAAAAAAGTTCCAAAAAAAGAAGGCTTGAGTCAATACCCTTAAAGTGGACTCTTTAAAAAAGAAACTATGCAAGAGCTAACATTCTATATTGAATAGGTGTTAGCTCTTTTAGTTGTTCTTGATATCTTTTCGTATTGTAAAAACATACATATTCTTTTATTAATT
>JAOARL010000003.1 GCA_025210555.1 Clostridia bacterium | reverse complement strand
TATCAAAAATCTGGAAGAATTGATAGTTCTTGTAAAAGACTGGCTTAAGTTCTATAATACAACTAGATTAAATTTAATTGTATAAAAAAGACACGAAACTTTTTTATTTCGTGTCTACTATACAGGTATCACTGCCTTAATCTCAGTATTTTTAATTTTCTTCGTTTTCTTTATTTTTAATTTTACTAACTAAGTGGGTTAATTGTTTATTAAGCATTTCACTGCTGTCTGAGTCTATTTTAACTTCATCTAAAGTTATGTTTTCAGATAGTAAAGGTTTTAACCTTTTAAATTGTTTGAAAATCTGATGATTATCTAATTGATACTTTGTATTATCTGTTATCGTGTCAATAGTAGTTCTATTTTCTTCTATTGATACATATTCCTCAAAAAAGCTGTCATTTTCTTCAAAATTCGTTATTGAATTTTTGAAATCATTTAAATGATACGCCTCTATATATGTATTCCAATTAATTTTATTGAAAATTATTGGTTTTTTTGATTTTATTGTAATAATACACTTGTTTTCATCAAGATTTTTAAGTTCATTTGTATCTATTATGTTTGAATGATCCTTAATTAATCTCTTGTGACCTACTTCATTGCTCATAAATTCTAAAGTTTTTTGATCATTAGAACCCATGAAAAGAGTAGTTTCAAAATTAGATATAATTTCACTCCAAGAATCTGGATACATGTTCTTTATTTGAGATATATTTTGTAATATTAAACTGCAGAACAAGTTTCTACTTAACATATTAGATATTCTCTTTTTGAAATTAGGTATTTCTCCTATGTTTTGGAAATCATCAAGCATAAAAAATACTTTTCTGTTTTTTATATCATCACTTGTAGATATATCGTGAATATTTGATAATCTATAAAACAAGAAAGAGAAAAACATATTTGCTATTAAGTTTAAGCTTTGATATTCATTTGAAAAAATACAATAAAATGCACATGGCTTTTTCTTTGGATTTTCAATGTTTATATCATTAATACTAGTTAAATTTTTAACTTCAGGCATGCTAAATATTTGGAGCTTTGAGATAAGATTTAAAAGTATCTTTTCTTTACTCTCTTCATTTAATTTAGAAAACAAATTATAAGTAACTTTACAAGTTTTATGATTAGGTATATTACTAAAAATAGAATCCAAAGTTTTATAGTTACTCGTAGATATTAATTTATAAATATCTCCTAAAGTTTGTTCTTTTTTTGGTAAATAACCTTTTACATAAAGAATTAAAGATTTTAATAAATAAAGTTCAGCTTGATGATTTATATCATCAGAATCTTTTTTATCACTATCTATAATTATATTAGCTAAATAAAGTGCAGACATTTCTGTATCTACTACTGATAAAGGATTCCATTTGTTTGATAAGCTTAAATTTGATAAATTTAAAACTTTAACTTCATATCCTTTTTTCTCAAGATACTTCGAAGTTTCTTCAAATAATTCTGCCTTTGGGTCAGTAACTATTATACTATGGTTTTCATTACTAAGATTTATAATTGATGGTTTTACAAAAGATCTAGATTTTTTTGTTCCACTACCACCTATTACAAGCATATTGTTAATTGAATGTATATCATTTGATAATGAATATATATTAGTAACTTCATTTGTAGAAACTTTTGTCTTCTTTATTGTTTTTATACTACCTAATGCTAATCCAGCTTGTTTTTTTGATATTAAATTGTCTTTTTCAAATGTTTTTAAATCTGTTTCATCAGCCCATTCAGTTTCAACTCTAACTTCTTTTTTCTTTTCTTTCTTTTTAAATTTAATTGGATTATGAAAGAAATAATATACAGAATATATTAGAGTTATAACTATAAAGTATATTGCTAAATATCTTACATTACTAAGTATATTCACAAAGTATGTAAGAGGATGAACTAGAAATGTTTCGCCCATAGCAGATTTTGATATTTCAAAACTATAATCAACAAATGCTGTATCTTGAGTTAAAACATATTTAGAATCCTCTATAATGCTTCCTAAGAGGTTTGTTTTACTAATTTGAACAATTAGTCCAGCAAACCACATAGCAGCTATATAAAACAATATACTTCCAACTACAAAAGCTGACAATCCTAAATGTTTCTTCATATAAAACACCTACTTAGAATTTTTTTGCTTTATCTATTGCTTCAACCTCTTCTACTGAAAGGTTATATTCACTTTTGCTATCTTTAATTGGTTTAGCATATGTCATACATCCATCTCTACCATGTATACCATTTATTACTACACCATCATTGTGTTCATCTAATAATGCTAAAGCAAAACATAAGTTAGATCCCATATTTTCAAATGCGTTGTATCTTACGATACCTACTTTTTTTACACATGTAAGTATTTCAGCTTCTAAATTTTCAACTCTATTATCAATGTTTTTTAATTTATTAACTGAAGATTCTACTTGTTCAAGGTATTCATTAATAAGACCTTCAACATTTTTCGCAGTAGATTTTGTCATATAATTTGTGTATTTTTTTTGTAAAACTATTAATCTAATGAATGAGAATAAGTTAATTACTAGTAAACCTATTATTATTTCAAAAGAGTAATTCATAATAAATTCCATTTTTTTCTCCTTTGGTATTAGTTATTCTTTTGTATTAAATGTAATATTCTCTCAAGATCATCTTCAGAGTAATATTCAATTTCAATTTTACCTTTTCTTTTTCCAGGCTTTATATTTACTTTTGTATCTAAGAAAGATTTAAGATTATTTTCAAATCTTTTAAATACGGGACTAACACTTTTTTCTTTAGCAGATTCTTTTGGATTATTTATATCATATATAATCTTTTCTACCTCTCTTACAGAAAGATTGAATTCAACAATTTTATTAGCAAGTTCAATTCTGTCAGATGATTCTGTTAATCCTAATAATGTTCTTGCATGGCCAGTACTTATCTCACCAGTTTCAAGTAAAAATTTAATTTCTTCTTCAAGCTTTAAAAGTCGCAATGCGTTTGTTATTACACTTCTACTTTTCCCAACTTTTGTTGCTATTTCATCTTGTGTTAATTTAAATTTCTTTTTTAATGATTCATATGAAACAGCTTCTTCAATAGGATTTAAATTCTCTCTTTGGATATTTTCTATTAGAGCAAGTTCTAATAATTTTTCATCATCTTCGACTGTTCTAACAATAACAGGAAGTTCTTTTAATTTAGCAAGTCTAGAAGCTCTCCAGCGTCTTTCACCAGCTATTATTTGATATGTGTCATCAGTTTTTCTAACTATTAAGGGTTGAATTATACCATGTTCCTTTATTGAATTAGAAAGTTCTGTTAGTTTTTCATCATCAAATTGTTTTCTAGGTTGATCTTTGTTTGGTTCAATTTTATTAATATTAATTAATTCTACATTTTCATATGAATCTGATAAAACATCTTCATCTAATAATGCAGATAATCCTCTACCTAAACCAGTTTTTTTCATTAATTATCCTCCTTTTCAATCACTTCATCGGCAAGGAGTCTATAGCTATCAGCACCTTTTGATTCTGGAGCATATTTTGTAATAGGCATACCATGACTTGGAGCTTCAGCTAACCTCACATTTCTAGGAATGATTGCTTTATAAACATTTTCTTTTATATATTTTTTAACTTCTTCAACTACTTGCATAGATAAATTAGTTCTTGAATCATACATAGTAAAAACTAAACCTTCTACATTAAGGAAAGGATTTAATTTTTTCTTTACTAATTTAATAGTATACATAAGTTGAGTTAAACCTTCTAGTGCAAAAAACTCACACTGTATAGGAACCAAAACGCTATCTGCAAATGTTAGAGCGTTGATAGTTAATAAGTTAAGCGATGGAGGACAATCAATAATAATATAATCAAAGTCTTCCGTGTAATCAATTAACTTCTTTTTTAGTAAAAATTCTCTGTCTTCAAACGATGCCAATTCAATCTCAGCACCGGCTAACTCCATATTAGAAGTTAATAGATAGAGATTTTTGATTTTTGTTTTAGTTAAAGTTTTTTTAAAATCTGAATTATCTAACATAAGTGAATAAACATTATGTTTGATTTTGTTTTTATCTACACCTAATCCTGTACTTGTATTTCCTTGAGGATCTAAGTCAATTGTTAAGACTTTTTTTCCTTTTTCGGCAAGTGCAGCAGATAGATTTATGCTAGTCGTAGTCTTACCTACGCCACCTTTTTGGTTTGTTATAGCTATTATTCTACCCATTGTTTCACCCCATTTTCTTTGATAATTATAACATAAAAAAAGAAGAAAAAATATAGAAAAAGCAAAAAAATAAAAATGTTTCACGTGAAACAACTTTTGAAAGTTTCACGTGAAACATTAATTACATTTCTTCAGGTGCTTCTACACCAATTAATGCTAATGAAGACTTTAATACAGTCTTAACAGCATATACTATAGATAATCTTGCTCTTTTAGTTTCTTCATCAGAATCTGATATAGAATAATCATGATAGAATTTATTAAAAGCTTTTGCAAGTTCAGCAGAGAATCTAGTTATTATATAAGGTTCTAATTTTTCTCCTGCTTGAATTATCGTAGTTTCGTATTTAGATAATATGTTTATTATATTAATAACTTCATCATCTTTTATTAAAGAATAATTAATATCTAATAAGTCCATATCATTAAATTTTCTTAATATACTACAAGCTCTTGCGTGGGTATATTGAACATAAGGACCACTCTCGCCTTCAAATGATAAAGTTTTATCCCAATCAAATGTGTAATCCTTAATTCTATTATTAAATAAGTCTTGGAACACTATTGCTCCAACACCAACTTGTTTAGCAACTAATTCTTTATTAGGTAGGTTAGGATTTTTATCATTTATTATTTCTAATGTTTTTTCTATTGACTTATTTAAAACATCCTCAAGTTTTACAATAGTACCTTTTCTTGTAGACATCTTACCTTCAGCTAAATGTATTAAGCCATACCCAACATGAACACAATCATTAGCCCACTCTTTACCCATTAAATCCAAAGTTTTAATCCATTGCTTAAAGTGTAGTGATTGTTCTGATCCTACAACATAAATATTTTTCTCAAACTTATATGTGTTTTTTCTATATATAGCAGCAGCCATATCACGAGTTATATATAAAGACGAACCATCACTCTTTGTTATAAGTGCTGTAGGAAGGTTTTCTCCAAAACTTTCAAAATCTACAATTTCAGCTCCGTTATCTTCTTTAACAATCTTTTTTTCTCTAAGTTCTTTTAGTACAGCAGGCATCTTATCTGAATAGAAACTTTCTCCAGCATAAGAATCAAAGTCAACACCTAACATATCATATACACGCTTAAATTCAGCTAAACTAACTTCTCTAATCCATTCCCAAATTTCATGTGCTTCTTTGTCTCCATCTTCAAGTTTTTTGAACCAAGCTCTTGCTGTATCATCAATAGAAGGATCGTTTTCTATTTCTTGATTAACATGCACATAAAGTTTGAGTAATTCATTTATAGGATCTTTTTCAATTGTTTCTCTATCTCCCCATGCTTTATAAGCTGTAATTAAAAGACCAAATTGCTTACCATAATCCCCTAAGTGGTTTACAGATGTAGTGTTATATCCTAAAGCTTTATAAATGTTATTAATTGCATTACCTATCATAGTAGTTCTTAAATGCCCTATATGGAAAGGTTTTGCGATATTTGGAGAAGAGAACTCAACTATAACATTTTTCTCTTTTCCTATATTAGAGTATCCAAATTTATCTTTTTTTGTAAACACTTCATTAAGAACTTGTTTTAAGTAAGTTTCTTTGTTTATTGTAAAGTTCAAATAAGGGCCTACGTTTTCAATTTTTTCAAATAATTCACTTGATAATTTTGTTTTTAATTCTTCAGCAATCATGTTAGGTGCTTTTTTAAATGCTTTAGCTAAGCTAAAACAAGGAAAAGCAAAATTCCCCATCTTTGGATCTTTTGGTGTTTCTATTAGTTTTTCAATAGTTGCTTTATCTAATTCTTCTATATTAGATGAAAGTAATTCTATTAGTTCATTTTTAAAATTCATTTTATCACTCCTATTTTAATTTTTTTAAATAAAAAAGTCCCTTGTATAAATATACAAGAGACGAATAAATCCGCGGTACCACTCTAATTAGCGTTTTGCTCACTTTCCCATAATGGCGGGAACCATTTAATCTACTAAGTTCAATTAAAATCTCAAAGGTGCGGTTCATTAAAATTTGTTTATTAGGCTTTCACCAGTCCCTAACTCGCTTAAAACAAGAGATTAATTACTCTCCTTATCATAGATACTTAAATATTAAATTTGTAAAATAATAACATATATTAAATAGTAAAGTCAACTACTATAATGGTGATTTTGTAGGTTTTCCGGCTTTTCTAGGATATTTTGAAGGTGTATCCCCTACTTTTTTTATTAATATAGTAGTTCTTTTATCGCTAGAACCTGGAATATTAAATTTGTTTATACCTTTTATTTCTCCGCCTAGCACCTTTAAAGCATTTTCAGCATTTTTTATTTCTTCTTCTGTTTTTTCAGATTTCATCGGAACAAAATATCCGTTTTTTTCTATAAAAGGCAGTGAATATTCGGTTAAAATGTTCAATGAAGCAACAGCTCTTGATAAACAATATTCAAATTTTTCTCTATAATCCACATCTTGTCCAAAATCTTCCGCCCTACCGTGGATAAGTTCAACGTTTTCTAATTCTAATTCATCCACAACAACTTGTAAAAAGTTAATTCTTTTATTTAAAGAATCTAATAATGTTATTTTCAGCTCTGGATAAAGAATTTTGATTGGAATTCCTGGGAAACCTGCTCCAGTTCCAACGTCAATAACTGTTGAATCAGGTTTTAGATTAGAATATTTAGCTAACGCTAAGCAATCTATAAAATGTTTAACAACAATTTCTTTTTCGTCAGTAATTGCTGTTAGATTCATTTTAGAGTTCCATTCAAGTAATAAGTTCTTATATTTACTAAATTGTAATAATTGTTTTTCTGATAGCGTTATCCCTAGCTCTAGAGCCAACTCGCTTAGATAAATTGTCAAAATATTTCCTCATTTCATGCGTTTTTCATTAGTTTTCACTAATAATATGATAATTTTCCTTGAAAATCAAGTGCTTTGATGTTATTATATATACATGTGAGAAAAACAAATTATCAGAAAATTCAAAGGGAGGAATTTAAATGAAAAAAATAATAAAAAAATTAATGGTCTTCATGGTTATGATGACAATGGCAATTACAAGTATGGCAGCTAGCACGTATGATTATGTTAAAGTTACAAAAACAACTGGAGATGTTACGAAAACTTCAGGTTTGACTAGTGTAGGAAGAGGGCAGGAAATAAGGTTGTCTACATATAGCACAAACTGGGAAAGTAGTACAAAAAAATTAAGAGTTTATTATAACTTTTTTGAGGGTGATGATATAAAGAAGTTGTACGATAGTAAAAAACTTACAATTAACTCAATGAATCATTCATCAAAGGTTGAAGGGGTTGAGGATGTAATTATTGATGGAAAATCAAAGTCTGACTATGCAAAAGTAAAAGTCACAGAAAAAGATTTTGATTATATGTTAATTGCTATAACTCCTTTAGGTAATACTAATAAGATTGATTATAGAATTGTAAAACATGAACCAAATAGAGACGTTAAGAAATCAAGTTCAACTAGTAGTACAAAAACAAGTACAACAACAAGTTCATCAACAAACAAAACTAACACTAGTGCAAAAAACAGTTCAAATCCTGATGGATATTATAGATTAAGAGCACTTACAGTTAAGAGAGAAAATTCAAAACAAACTAAAACTCTTTATAGAGGTGAAACGGTTAACTTAACTTGGGAAAAAGAAAATGGAGATGTTGAGTATAGAATTTATGCTGTAGCATTTGATAGTGAATCTGATTTTGAAAGATTAGAAGACGGAAAGTTTGATGGTTTTCCTGAAACAACAGGAAGTATAGTTGATATTTCTGACAGAATTAAAGATGAAGAATATAACGGATTAGAATTAAACGTTGGTAATGGAGATTATGTAGGTATATTTGTTCAACCTAAAATTAGGGATGACGGAGAAACAAGATATGGAAAATTCAGAGGTAGAGTATTTGAATTAGAAAAAGCAGATAGCAAATATATGGTAGATGTGAAGTTAACTCTTCAAAGAGGAAGCGAAAAAGAAACTAAAGAATTAACATATTATACAAAGGATAATGATGTTAAAGTTTACCCACCATACGTAAGAGGTTGGGAGCCTTCATCAACACCAAGAACAGTTAAAAAGAGTAGCCCTAAAGCAACATTACAATATAAAGATGAAGCAAATAAACAAATAACAGTAACGATAAATTACTATGAGTATGAAACATTTAAAAAGTTGGCTAAAACAGAAACAAAAAAATATGATTATAAGAAAAATTCGAGAATAAGCGGGTTTTATGAAGAAATAGATGATTATGAGTATTATAAGGCTTACGGAACATTGATGACTAGTTACAAAGATAAAAGCATTAGAGTTTTTTATGTAAAAAAGGGGTCAGATAAAGTTAAAGATATAGAAACTGCTGAAGTTAGAATAGTTCATTATAATTCAAAAACTAGAAAGCCAATAGAAAATATTTCTGATGAAGTTAAAAATTATAAAAAAGGCATAAGAACTAGAGTGTATATTGATAAAGAAATTGATGGATATACAAAAGATGATAGTTATAAAATTTTAACACCATTAAAAGATGAAACTATAAAAGCTTATTATACACCTGGTAGCAAGTCTTCAGGAAGTAAAAATGGATATAAAATAACTATAAAATTCAGAAGTTTAGATGGAGCAGTTATAGGTGATGGGCAAGTTGAAAAAACTTACAGAGGACCGAGAAAGAGATTATATGCAGAAGAAATAGAGGGATATGATCCTATAAAAAATTATGAAATTTTATATGGAAATAAAAATCAAACTATAGTATATAAATATGAAAAAAACAGTAAAAAAACAAGTGTTGATAATATAGCAATCATGAAATTATATAAAATAGAAAACGGAAAAGAAATTTTTATAAGAAAAGAAGAGTCAAGTTATTTGGAAGAAGGGCAAAGATTATATGCGCCTAATGATGTTAAAAATTACACACCTAAGGTTAAGTTTAAGTATATTGAGGGTACAGGCGTGAAAGAAGTGAAGTTTGTATATGAAGAAGAATAAAAAAAATATAATATTGAAGCTAGCGATTGTGCTAGCTTCAATATTAATTTTAAAAGTTAACGCTTTAGCATTTGAAATTGATGTATTAAGAGGAGACGAAAGTGTAGATGAAATTATTTATAATAATGAAACTTTAAATTTGGAGTGGAAAGAAAAAAATGATTACAAATATGACATTAAAATTTATTATTTCAATGATAAAAGAAATAAAGATAAATACTATAACGAAGCTGAAAAAATATTGAAAGTTAATAAAATTGAAAATTATGGACAAAATAAGTATGTTAACTACAAAGTTGAAAGTGTGGATGCAGATTATATATCTGTACAAATAGAATATAAAAAAAATAGTATAATAAAAGATAAAATTGTTAAAACATATAGTTTGAAGAAAACAAATTTAAATAGAGTGAGAATAGATTCGTATGTAGATGGTATTAAATTTAATGAAGAAGTAAGATATTATAAAAATAAAAATGAATGGATATCAGCTAGATATTTTGGAGGATATGAAATAAAAGAAAAATCTAGAAAATATATAGAGGATATAAATGGAATAGCAGTGGTTTTTAATTACACTAAAAATGCAGCAAAGAAAGTTTTGGTTAGATATATAGACTCTACAACTGGATATGTAATAAAAGAAAGTAATAGATATTCGAACTTAGAGAAGTTTTTCATTATAGCAGAAAAAGTTATTGGTTATGATTTTGAAGATGATGAAATATATGTTATTAAAAACGGATATAGTATTATAGAATATAAATATAAGAAAAAGTCAATAACATCAAAAGGTGACAATGGAAAAGTTAATGTTACGGTTAGAGCTGTGGATGAGGATAAAAATATAATTGATGAAGAAATAATTAGTTTTGACGATGGAGGACTAAAAAGAATATATCCACTCGAAATTAAAAATGATGATTACGAAATGATAGACCTTACGAGCAAACAAATCGAAGTATACAATGGACAAATTATAGAATTCGAATATGAAAAAAAAGAAACGATGGTTGTCTTGATAAGATGTTATGACCAAGAAGATAAACTAATAAAGCAAGTAAGAGAAGTTTATGAGGATAGAAAATATAGAAATATATATGCTCCAGCTATTAGTGAATATGAATTGAAAGATGAAAAATATTACAGGGTTGGCGGATCAAAAACTAAAGTAGTAAAATTTGAATATAAAAAAGAAAAAGAATATGATATAGAGGTTAAAGTTAAAGCTTATTATAATGGAAAAATTATAGATGAAGAAAAGATTAAAATAAAAGAAGGTATGAGAATATATGCGCCTGAAATAGATGGATATATTTTAGAGGGGAATAATAATTATAAATATGTAGATAGAGAAAAAACAGTTAAGTTTTATTATGAAAAGGGTGTAACAATTAAAATTAATTGTTACTATGATGGTGATTTGATTGAAGAAAAAAAAGTTGTAATAGAAGAAAAATCTACAGCAAAGGTCTATGCGCCTGAAATCAATGGTTTTAAAGTAAAAGGAAGCAGTTATAAAAAATACAAATATATTGATGATGATTTGGTGGAATTTGATTATGAAAGAGATGCGTCGGATATAGAGATAACAATAAAGTGTTATAACTATTATTCAGGAGAAGTTATATATCATAAAATAAAAGATTATGACAAAGAAAATAAATATATAAGAGTATATGCACCTGAAATAGATGGGTATGAACTGAAAAAAAGTAGTAATTTTCAAAAAATTAAAATAGACAGGGATAGAGTAATTAAATTTTATTACGAAAAAGACTGACAAGTATTGACATAAGAAGGATTACATTTTATAATTATAAAGAAATAAAAAATTAAATTTTCAAAAAACAGGAGGAAAAAAACAATGAAAAAATATTTTAAAATACTAAGTTTGACGTTACTTGTATTAATAGGTGCTACTGTATCAACTTATGCAGCTAAACTTGACAAGACATACAGTGATATAGGACTTATGAAAGCAATTTTCGACTTGAAAGATAGTAGCGATGAATTTGAAGCAGGAATGAGTTCAAGTAAAATAAAATTTGATAGTGATTTAAGTAGTTTGAGCGACTCAGAAAGAAATAAAGTGTTAAAACCTACTAGTGATAGTGACGAAGTAACTTTTAAGTTTGACGGTTATAGTTATGAATTTAATTATGATGTAGGAGATAATGAATGGACACAAACATCTGGACCAGCAGTTGATGATGACGATGATGACAAAAAGGCTGACGGTATTCTTGGAGATTTAACAAGAAATACAGATTCAGAAGAAATTATTAATGATATGTATGGTGTTATTTCACCACTTATTAGTAACTTTGGTTCAGTTCTTATATTCTTTGCAGTAGTTATGGTAGGATTCGATGTAATTAGACATAAAAACAATGCAGAAGAAAGAACTAAGTCAATGACTTCAATTTTATTCTTAGCAGTGGGAGCTTTAATTATTGGAGCTGCATCACTTATTGCATCTTTCGTATGGTCACTTAAGACTAATACTGAAGACGAGACATCATTCAACACAGTTGAAGTTGTTAGAGAATTAAATATGTAATTTAATTATTAGGGTTGGGCATTGGCCCGACCCTTTTTTGTATAAAGGGGGAGTGTTATGAGAATGTTCCAAATACCGTTTGAATTACAAACGGAAGATAAAATATTTGGTGGTTTATTATCTATTAGACAACTTGCATGGTGTGCATTACCATTAGTTGTTCTTGTACAGCAGTTTTTTATAGATAGAGGTTATTTATATAATGAGTATGGTGAAATGCAAATAGATACAGGAGCTATATTTGGTAAGATTTTGCTTATGATGGGGGCTGCTTGTATTGGAATATATATGTCTTTTATAAAAATGGGTGGTTTAAATGCTGACAAATATACCTTTAAAATGTTAAAATATAGAGTGAGAAAAAGAAAATTTAGATATGAGAGAGGTAGATAGAAATGACAGCGTTTTTTCTAATAATGTCAGTTCTTGGTGCAATAGGGATAGCATTATATTCACACTTTGATAAAAAGGGTGGATTGAATCCAGATCTTGTTATACCACAGCAACAGACAACGAAAGCAAAAGCAAGTATTAAAAAAGATAAAAGAAGTAAAATTATAGATAAGTTTGAAATTAAGAGTATAGAAGATCATTACGGGCTTGGTGTAATAAATCTTTTTAAAAGAAATGCAAAAAGGTCGGTAGTTAGTATTTCAACAACAGACTTTGAGCTTTTAACAGATGCGGATCAAGTTCATTTTGAAAATGCGCTTATACAATTTGCAATAGGATTAAATTTTCCAATTCAGTTTTTTACTACAACTGTAAAAGTAAGTACTAAAAAGTCAGTTGAAAATGTTGAAGCACTTATAGAAGATGACAGTGCTGGTGTAACACATGAACTTAGGGATTATGCAAGTATGCTTAGAGATAAACTATCT
This sequence comes from Clostridia bacterium, assembly GCA_025210555.1. GTDB lineage: Bacteria > Bacillota > Clostridia > Lachnospirales > JAOARL01 > JAOARL01. The sequence goes on along the minus strand of JAOARL010000003.1, from coordinate 37,465 downwards.
GAAATTGAAAACAATGCAGGATTATATGTTAGAAAAAGTTATTGTGTATTTGGGGTAGATGGAATATATGATGATGCAAAAGCATTAAAAGAATTAGAAATAAGAAAAAGAATGATAGCTGAAGGATTAGAAACTGCACACGGCGTTAGTATTAAACATTTACACAGTGTTGAGATAGCAGAACTTCTATCATCAGTATTTAATAAAGGTCAAAATGTATCTATCGAAAACCTAATAGGTAAAGATGCATTATCTATGTATGTAACAGCACCAGAAAAAGAAGTTATTTCTTTAGATGAATTTAATAAAGCAACAGAGGAAGAGGGTGAAACTAGCGATGGCGAAGAAAGTTAAAGAAAAACAAGAGGTAAAAAGAAACGTAGAAGAGACTTTAGAAAAAGGAAAATTATCGTTAGTTGATATGATAATGCCTGATGCTTATCAAGAAACAAAAGATTATATATATTTAGGACCAAATAAATATGCAAGAATGCATGCAATATCTGTATATCCACATAATGTTTATGTAGGGATATTAAATGAATTCTTTGCGGAGTTAGGAAATATTGATATTAGTACGTATATAGAAAATATACCTAACAGTCAAATAATTAGAACTTTAACAAATAAAATGACAGCATTACAATCTAATCTTATATTAGAAGAAAAAAATGTTTCAGCATCTAACTATGGTTTACGTAAAGCTATTGCCGATTTAGATAATTTGCGTGAAAGTATTCAAACTAATACAGATAGAATGTTTGTTGTTCAAGTAATAATAACAATATGGGGAGATAGTGAACAAGAACTTAAAGAAAAATGTTCAGTTTTTGAAGATATATGTTCTAGAAAGGCTCTTAAACCAAGAGTATTAACTTTTGATCAAGGAGGAGCATTTATAAGTTCTTTACCATATAAAAATATAAAACATGATGACAGTATTAGAAATATGACAAGTGGAGCAATTGCTTCTTTTGTGCCAACAGGTAATACAGAGATGTCACATAAATCAGGGATATATTTAGGAAATAATGTATTTACAAACTCTCCTATATTTTTTGATAATTTTATAGGACCGCCAGAAGTAACAAACCCAATGATGGGTATATTCGGTATGGCAGGGGCTGGAAAGTCTGTTACAATGAAACTTGTTGCATCTAGAGGTGCAGCGTCAGGAGAGTGGGTAATAATACTTGACCCTGAGCAAGAGTATAAAGATATAGTAGATCATTTAGGTGGTCAGTATATAGAAATTAAAGCAGGTAGCAATATTGGTATAAATCCATTTGAACTTGAAGTAGAGAGTGATGGACAACTGGATATATACGCTAAAATTTCTGAAATAAGAGAGATGATTTCTTTATTCTGTGAGAAGTATAGACAAATGCCTCTTAAAGGAGAAGAAATAACATCGGTAGAAGAAATAATGAAAGAAATGTATACAAAGCGTGGAATAACTAAAGATGGAGATAGTTTATATGAAGCAAAATCTGAAGAAGTAGATGGTAAATTCTTCATGGGTAAAGTGAAAAAAGAAATGCCAACTTTATCAGAACTTAGAGAAGAATTAGCTAAAAACCCATATACGCAAGATTTAGCTCAAACTATAAAAATTATTACAGGAGATGGATCGCTTGCAATGTTTGATGGGCAAACAAAAGTAGATTTAAATAAAAGAATAATTGGTATAAGTTTTAAACACATTGGGGACGATTTCATGAAGTTCTATGCAATGGTTAATATACTTTCATGGATTTGGGGTAAATTCTCAAATTGGAAATATAAAGATATTAAAAAGAGAGTTATAGTTGATGAGGGATGGTTATTTGCTAAATATGAAAGATCAGCAGCCTTCCTTGAAGAAATCGCTAGACGTGGTAGAAAGTACAAAATATCATTAGTTATAGCATCTCAAATGATAAATGAGTTTTTAGGAAGTGACTCTGGTAAAGCTGTTATTCACCAGTGTGCTACTAAGCTTATAATGAAGCAGGATCCAAGTGTTGCTAAAGTTGTAGCAGATTTCTTTGATCTGTCAGATAAATCTGCGGATTTCTTAGGAAGTTTTACAGCAGGTACAGGAATGCTTTTAACAGAACAAGATCAAGTAGTGCTTAAGATGAATGCATTCAACTTTGAATGGGGATACATAAAAACTTAGTTTATGGATAGAGGTGAGAAAATGATGAAGAAAATGCTGTTAATTATTTCATTAATGTTCTTTATGACATTTAACTGGACATTTGCTTATGAAGCTGTTGGAACAATGACAGGGGAAAAAGCTGATGAATATAAAACGTATGGTGATGAAACAGATGGTGAAATAATTAATTATGAATTTGATTTTTATATAGGTGATGATAAGTATAGAGCTTTAGCAAAATTTGATATGGGTAAATTAATAGGTGAAAATAAAAATGTTGTTGAGTTAAAAAACTTAGGGGAACCAGATAAAAAGTTTGATGAATGTATAGCGACTGCGAATGTCACTGTAAATGGTCTTAAAATTACAGTTGTTAATAAAAATTACGGTGTTAAATTTTATGATGCATATGTAACGGCTAGAAGTGTTATTTTAAGTGAAAAAAGAAGAGTTTTAAAAGTTTATTATTATAAAGCTAAAACTCTAGGTGATTCCTTTGAAGTAAACCTGGATAACGGTGAACTAATAGATGCACCATCTAGCTTGAATGGAGTAAAGGCTGATATAGAAAAAGATAATGGAGAGATTATCATAAAAATAAATGATGATTATGTTTATAGAACTTCTGTAAGTAGTTTTTATAAAAAAATGAAAAATGGAACATCGGGAGTTGTTTATAAAGTTGTGGATTTTGATAAAACTCCTGATGCATATGACAAAATAAAGCATGAAAGTAGATATGCTATTATAGCAAAGTATAAAGGGGAAGGTTATTTAAAAGATACACTTTACTCAGAATATATAATAAATATCTCAGATGGTTTAAATAAGAAAAACAATGAGTACATGTGGGAATTTGTTAGAGTATATGATGCTGAAGGTAATAGAATAGAAGTGAATCCAGCAATAAATATTGATTATTTATATGATGGTAAAGTTAAAATTGCGCTAGGTGGAAATAATGTTATGGTTGGATCTGACCATATGAAGCTTAGTCAAGTTGAATTTATTTTAGATCCGATAGAGCAAACAAATAAATTTTTTATAGATGGGTATGGTCAAGATAGAGCAAGTGCTGCTACTACAATCAAAACTAAGAAGTTACCTGTAAGGTTTACGATTGTGGCTAGCGATGTAGGAAATGGAGTAATTGATTTTGTAGCGGACAACGAAAGGATTACTTTAGAACCTGAAAGTTTGGGAAAATCAAGTAATATGTATAAGATAAGAGTTTTATTTAGTGATTACGAAGGGACTTATGATACTAGTGCAAATAATACAAGTAAGATTGAAATGTCAACAGTATCTAATTCAACTTACGACTTGGTTGTATTGTGGTTCAATAAAAATGATTTAGTTGATATTATTGAAGGAAATACTATTTCAGCAGTTTTAGGCGATGGTCCTAATGAAAAAGCGTTAAATGTATTTTTGGGAACTATAATGGAAATAATTAGAAATTTAGGTGCGTTTATAACCTTTGCAGCAATAATGGCTGTAGGTATTCAAATGATAGTAACTAAAGCTGCACCAGTAGAGAGAGCTCAAGCTATGTACAGCTTAGTATATATAGCAATAGGAGGATTTATATTAGGAAACTTGTTATTTATATCATCATTTGTTATAAATACTGCAAATAACATGTTCGAAACATTTGAAGAAAAATATGAAATGGAAGAATATGTTGTAGAAGAAACTAATAGTGTTAAATTAGACGGAGAAGTAAAAGAAGATGTTGGTGGAATCGCTGGACTTGCTATCAAAGGTATGGTAGGAGTTATGGATAGTATTATAGATTTAGGTAGAAGTATAAAAGATATGATATTTGGAGAAAAATCCGACATAAATACAGTGCTATTCTTAAATGATGTAGAAGGTGATGCGAATTTAAGTGCACTTGAACCATTCTCACCAAAGGAATGGAATGTGCTACTGAAAATATATGCTACAATAGCATCAATAGCTATACCACTAGTGTTTTTAATGGTTGCTAAAACAGGATTTGAATATATTATATTTAGTCAATCAGTTGATAAAAGATCAGTTCTTAAGGGTGATTTCTTTAAATGGATAATGAGTGTATTTATTATGCCAATATTCCCTTGGATATTTAAAATGCTTATAATAGTATTTAATGAATTGGTTCTAGTTTTACCAGTATCTAGTATGAATATTGATTATATGGATATAATTAACACAAACAATCCTTTGGGTGATGCAATTTTTAGATTGTTCTTTGTGGGGATAGAACTTAATATATACTTTATATTCTTAGTAAGAAAAATAATGTTAACAATATTATTTGTTATATCACCACTTGCAATATTTATGTGGGGAATGAGAGCACCAGGAAATACTATTAAAATATGGTTTGGAGAAATTTTCTCAAACTTATCAACTCAATTTTTCTATGCATTAACATTCTATGTTATGGCATATTTATTAGTTTCAACAGATCAAAGTTGGTTGTATTTCTTAGTATGGATGATGATGGCTATGCAAGTAGCTAAAATGCTTAAGAACTCACTTCAAACATTCTTTGCTAGTAAAATGGGTATCGATGAAGAGAAAGTTGCTAGTGGAGTTATGGGACAAGTTGGAAATACTCTTGGAGTAGTTAAAAACGTTACAGGAGTTACGGCTAAAGCAGCTGGAGCAGGCCTTAAAATGTTTAAGCAAGCTGGAGTTAATAAGCCAACTGAGTTTAAAAAAGGTTCAGGGTATCAACCAGATCCAACAGGAGATGCTGGAAATGATGGAAATAGTGGAGGTGGAAATCCATTTGGAGGCGGAAATGGATCAGGTCTAGATAGTCAAGATATGGATAGATTCGCTGATGCTGTTTCAAATGCAGTTATGAGTAAGATGGCTCAAGCAGACATTAATAAAAAAGCTGCAGATGATATTAAGAAGTTAGAAGAAGATAATTTAGCTAATAAAAATGCTATAAAAGATAGTATAAAAGAAGCCATGATTGGTACAGCTAGTTGGGGAACTATGGGATTCGAAGGAGCTGGAGTTACAAAACAACTTCAAGGGATAGCGAGTGATATAGCAGGTACAGTTGATAAAGCTATAGATGCAGGTGTTACTCATCATACAGGAGATGCGAAATCTTGGAGTAAGGCAAAGGGTAAAATGCCTTGGAATATGAATGGGGTAGCAAGTGAAAAAGATATAAGAGGAGTTTTGGTTGACTCAATTCAAAAATCAATTGATGAAGGATTAAAGCCAGAACAAGTATCTAAATTTGCTACTACATTAGCTAACAGTAAAAGTTTTGGAGGCGGAAAGTACGTTAAAGAAGTTATGGTTAGCGATAATTCAGTAATCCTTACAAAAGGTAAAGATAGCAAATATACAGATCCTTCAAGTGAAGGTCAATATATAGGCGGAAGAGGTGAATTTAAAAAATCAAATAATTATGGATATAAATCATAAAGATAAAACCACACATGTGGTTTTATTTTTTTGAATAAAATTGATGAAAAAGAAAGAGCTAAATGTTATAATTAAAGGGATATTATAGACTAAGGATGGTATATTTATGAATAAATTATATAAAAGTTTAATTGGGATATTATTTGTTTTTGCAATTGGTTTTCTAAATAGCTTTGCAGAGATAGAATTAAGTGAAACTTTTAGTGGAGAAATTGTAACTACATCAAACAATTTCGAACTATTAGATTTAGTTAACGGAAAGTATTCAGTTATTATTAATGGTGAGAAAAAAGAAATAACCAAATCAAAATATCCTGAGAAATTAAAAGATATATTAAAAGAGAAATACAATGAAGCTTCAGATGTTATTGAACATATAAAATTTAATGATGAAAATAGAATAATATATCAAGAAGAAGGTTCAATAAAAATTAAATATACTTTACTTAATGGAGAAGAAGTAATAATAAACTTATCAGATGAAACAAAAGAAGATGAAGATGATAATTTTGGATATGAAATAGATCCTTTAGAAAAGGGAATCATTATAAGTATATATGAAGAAAAAAATGGAATTTTTTATTACAAAGTAAGAGACCATTTAGACATTAAAGATATTAATAAGTTAGTAGACTTTAAGAAAGTTGACGACACTCTTGTAAAGTATATAGATTATTACGGAAGAAAAATGGAATTAGATCTTGAAACTGAAAAAATGTATTTAAATAGTAAACCTAGTTTTGAAGAAACAGATAACATTATAACAAATCAAATATATGCAAGGGGTATAGAAAAAAGAATATATGCAGAAGGAAATTATATAATATACAAATTTCCTAAATTTGAAAAAGTTAAAATTACCGTATTTGAAAAAGTATATGATCAAGAAGGAGCTGAGCTCAAAAAGAAAGTTGCAGAATTTTGGATTGAAGATGAAAAGCTGAAACATACTATATTAAATGAAATCGGTATAGATAAATTAACAATAAAGGATAATAATACATCTATTATAATTAGATTAATATCTCTGATAGAAGTATTAGGACCTATAACTATATTTTTAGTTGTAATAGCTATAGGAGTTAGAATGATGATATCAAAAGCGGCTCCAACAGAAAGAGCACAAGCTATGTATAGTTTGGTGTACGTTGCAATTGGAGGTCTTATATTATCGAACTTAGTATTGTTTGGAAATTTCTTTAGAACAATCACTGAAGAGAATATTGTGAGAACTAGTAGATATGAAGAAAATGTAGATGAATATCCAAGCGTTGCTTTGGTTGCTGAAGCTGAAAGAGATAGTAATGGTGAGTTTGAAAAACCAGAAAACTTTACTGATAGAAATTTTGCTTCATTTTTAAATTCAATAATAAAAATATTGCAAGATGGTAAAACGTGGATTTTTAAAAGTGATGCATCTATAGATAGAATGGTATTCTTAAGGGTTAAAGAAGGCGAAAGAATATTAGATATAGAACCGTTCACACCTACAGAGTGGAATAGCATAATGAAATTATATAAAATAATAATGGCGTTTTCACTTCCGCTTATAATTGTTATAGTTGCTAAAACAGGCTATGATTATATATCAAAAGGATTTTCAGCATTTGAAAGGAAAAAAATAAAATCTTCTTATGTAAGGTGGCTTGCATCAATATTTTTAATAACTATGTTTCCACATTTATATAGAATTGTAATGTCATTTATAATAGAAGCGACATATGCAATACCGTTAAATGATACCTTAGAAATTGCGCCAATACTTACAGGAAGAGATGTTGGTAGTACAGTAATATTAAAAACAATATTTGTATGGATTGAATTTAATATATTTTTAATGCTAGCAGTAAGAAAAGTAATGATAAGTTTATTCTTGCCATTAGCGCCAGTTGCTTTGGTTCTATGGGGAATTTCTCCAGAAGTTGAAATGGGAGAAATATGGATAAAAGAACTTGTTTCAAATATGATAATGCAAATAGCATATGCGATTGGATTGTTTTTTGCTATAGTATTTATTCATGTAGGAGATTATAACTGGATATATAATGCAATATGGTTAATTGCAGCGCTACAAATAGGAGAGACTATTAGAAATTCTATATATGTAAATCCATATAAAAGAATGCATGGTATAGATGAGAAAAACATGGCAAAAGGACTTGGATCGAAGCTTAATGTAGTATCTTTTGTAAGTGGAAAATTAGGAACATGGGACAAAATGAAAGAAGCTAACTTCAAAAGAGTTCATGGTAAAGACGGAGAAAAAAGATATAAAGAACATAAAAAGAAGAAAGCTGAAAAAAGAGTTCAACGAGGTGCAAATGTACTAAAGAAAATAGGAAAAGGATTTAAAAAACTTTGGCAATTAATAAAATTATTATTTACTACTCCACCAATATGCTATATAACATGGGTAGTTACAGTACTAATTATAGTTATGTATATAGTTTCAGTTATGCTTAATTTACATACTTATGATAAAAAGCTTAGTATGGCATCTATTGTTATAGATAAGGCTAACATATCTAATGAAGATGTATTTAATCTTAGTACAGAACTTGCAGAAAAAGCAATTGATGCATTTAAATCTATGGGAGAAGAAGAGTATCTGGATTTAGCAGCTAGAAGTATTAAATACAAAACTGGAGAAGATTATGGTGAAATTTTAGATGCTCAACTTGAAGTAGATAATGCTTTATCGGAAGCAGATAAAAGATCGCTTGAAGATGCTAAAAAAGAAGCTGGAATAAAAACAGAAACAGAAGTGAAAAATGTTAATAGTAATGCAAATTCATCAAGTCAATTTGGAGTTGGTGGGATTGATGGTCTTAATAAAAGTATAGATGATGCAAATCAAATTACTGATGATTTTATAGAAAATAAAATAGAAAACAAGAAGGATGAAATAAGAGAAGATGCTTTAACAGATTACAATGACATGATAAAGTTCTTAGATATGGAAAGAGCAACATATTTCCAACTAATAAAATCATATGATGAAGATGAATATGAAGATAGAGCTATAAAAGTAGATATAATTAAAGACCATATTGAAATAAATGAAGAATATGAAAGTCATATGGAAGAAGATGCTTGGAGAAGAAAAGAAAGAATGGTGAGTACTAAATTCACAGATCACATAAAGGAAGATGAGTCTTATGTTCCTGAGGAGAAACAATATGGAATATATTATGATGAAAGATTACCTTGGCAGTTTGTGGCAGCGTTTAAAAAGCATTTTGTAGTTAATGAATCAGGAAAGTTAGATGAGTTTTTAAAAGGTATATATAAGCCGGCAACAGATAATATATATGATTCAGGATTGTTAACTAATAAAGAATATATATTCCCTAATCAAACAGGAATAAATAATGTTGAAGATAAAATTAAGGCTGTTGATAATAGATTCCTTGATTATGGAAAAGAGTATCCAAAGAAATTGGTTAAAAATAAAATTGTTGATTGGTACGTAAAAGATGATGGTGAAATTTACAAACCAGAGTATGAAGATGGAATAATAGTTTCAGAAGTAGCAGAATTTGAAGGTAACCCTCTTGATGAATATGAAACAGATAAAGTGAAAGATATAATTACTATGAAAGTTGAGATATATAATCTCGAGGTAGATAAGAAAGATAATGGTAAGAAATATTTTAAGGATACGGATGAACCAGATTTTGTAGCAGAGAATTATTATCAAAGAGTATATGTAGACAAAGAAATTGCGAGAACAAGAGCTAGTTTCCTTGAAAAATCAAAGAAAGACATGTTTATAAACAAAGATATAGCATATAAAGTAAGGCAAAAAGTAAAAGTTAAAGAGCCAAAAGAACTTAAAAAGAGTCAGATTTTAGATAGAAATGAAGAATTTGAAAGAAAAACTTATGAACCAGATATAACTCATGAAAGCTTAGGCGAGGGTGATTACAGCTCAGACATAGAGATTACAGAAGAACTTGAAGAGTTTATGGAAGATTTAGAAGATGTCGGCTTTGATGATATGAATAGATACGTGAGAATAGAAGTGTCTTATAGTGGTGTAAGAGAAGAAACATCGGTTAGTAGATATATTCAAGAAGATACTTCTTTAACTAAAGTTGAAGATAAGTCTGATAGATTTTTAAGAATACTACAAGATAGTATGAGAGGTGAGTTCTATAACAAAAGAAGATATTATGGTTTAGATACTTATCAATTATTTGATTATACTATGGGTACTTACTTAAAAACTGTAGATGATTTTCCAGGTGGAAGAAACTCTATTAGAAGAACAATAGTACCTAGAACAGATTCGGATATAAGAGGGTATACAAATGAATACATGATATATTTAGATAAAAACGCTAATAACATACATAACCTACTTGCAAACTTAAGCGAAATAAATCAGTTTGTAGAGAACTTTAACATACCTCAAATTGGAGATAGGTTTGAAAGAGCAGATTTTGTAGAAGTTGCTACATCAGTATTAGGACTACCTTATTTCTGGGGTGGAAGAACATATACAACAGGACAATATAATGAAAAGTGGTTTACTTTACAAGAAGTAACTGCTGCTGGAAATGAGAAAAATCAGCCACCAGGAAGTAATCAACCATTTGGATTTGACTGTAGTGGTTTTGTACACTGGGTTTACAAACACTTCATTTCAAGTGATGAAATGAATGGAGCTGCTAATAGTCAATTCAAAAATTGTGATATTGTTTCAGAAAGTGAACTAGAAATCGGAGATTTAGGATTTTATGATAACCCATATACTAATTCAAAAGGAAAAGCAAAGCATGTTGGTATTTATATAGGTGTTGATGAGGAAACTGGAAATAAAATGTTTATACATGCGGGAGGGAAAACTTGGAAAGTTCCAGGAGATCCTTTGAGAAAAAACGGTAGAGTTTTGGTATCTTATAATATATCAGATGGATCAGCAGCTAAGCCAAAAGATTATTTTAAAGGCAATGAGCCATCAAGATTTAAATATTTTGGTAAACCTAGAATTAGTAAATATAAGGGGGATTTTATAGATGAATAGTTTTAAAAAAATGAGTTTCAAAATAGCTATAAGAAAAAACTTGAAATTAATAATGGGAATAACCGTAGCTGTACTTGTACTATTGTTAGTAATATTTGGGAAGTTTAGAAGTAGAAGAGTTGAAAATGAGATAATTGAAAATATAAAAGAAAATTATGTTAGTGAGGTTGAAAAACATCAAGGAGATAATTTAGAAAACTACATTCTTATGCAAGTAACAGTAAATAATTTTATATTGTTTGTTTCGAATAAAGACGCAGCAGTTTTAGAATTATTTGACACTTCAAATAATACTGCAGATGAAATATTCGATAGGTTTGATTTTATAAATGAAGATACGGTTTCTGTTATTGATAATGTATTAAAAAAAGATGGAACATATGAAGTAAAAGTGATGTTTGAAGAATTTGAAAATGATGATATTAAAGATGTGGCAGCAGTAGAAGAAGAAAGTGTCGAAGAAAATATTTTCACATTTATTTTAGATAAAAATGGAAAGATAATAAAAATAGTAGAATAAGTAGCAAAGTCTTTTAAAATTAAGAGAGTTACGGTATAATAAAGAGAGTTATGCAAAGAAAGGGGAATGTGTTAAATGATAGCTATAGCAACAGGATATGATATGCTCGATAAAAAATTAAATGAGGTGCTTAAAGACTCGCAAATAGTTAACTATAGAGAGTTTTTACAAAAGAACCCGTTTGATATAGTAATACTTTCAAGACATTTAGTAGGAAATGTTGAGATGGAGCATCTAATCCTTTATTTAAGACAAAAGAATACAAGAATAATATATTTAACTGAAGAAGACGCAGTAGCAGAAGTAAGAATGTGTTTTAGATATGCTATCTATGATTTAGTTTTTGACCCTATTGATGTTAATAAAATCATTGAAGCAGTAGATAATCCTAAAACATTTGCGGATAATAAAAGAATGTTCTTAAGAGTAAACGGAGAAGTTGACGATGAAAAAATCAACTTCTCTGAAATGCTTGAAAAAGAGCAAGAAGAGATAGAGAGAAAGCAACAAGAACTTGAAGAGAGACAAAAGCAAATCGAAGAAATGGCTGAAGAAACAGATAAACAGCAACAACAAAGAGTTAATGAACTTAGAGAAGTTTTAGAAGCTGAAATTTTAAAAAAACAACAGGAACTTGAAACTCGTCAAAAAGAAATAGAAGATATGCAAAAGAATGCTGTTGAAGCTCAAAAGAAAAAAGAAGAAGAATTAAGAAAAGCGCTTGAAGATGAAATGAATCAAAAAGAGCAAGAACTTGCAGAAAAAGAAAAATATCTTAAACAGTTAGAAGAAAATGTTAATTCGCATTCAAATTTACCTAAAGAAGAATTAGAAAAAGAAAGAGAAATAAGATTAGCGCTTGAAAAAGAATTAGAGCAAAGAAGAGTAGAGATTGAAGAAGAAAAAACAAGAATAGATAAAATAAAAGAAGATGCTGAAAAAGTTAAAGCTGAAGTTGCAGCTAAAGTAGAAGCGGAATATAGAGAAAAACTTGAAAAAGAGAAAAAAGAACTTGAAGAAGCTAAAGCTGCATCAAAAGCAAATGAAGAAAAAATAAAAGCAGAGCTTGAAGCGGAATATAAAGATAAGCTTGAAAGAGAAAAAAGAGAACTTGAAGAAGCTAAAAAGAAAATAAGTGATCTTGCGAAACATTCAAGTACAGTTTCAATAGAAAGCGAAACAGAACTTAGAAACCAATTACAAAGAGAAATGCAATCTAAACAAATGGAACTTGAAAAAGTCCAAAAAGAATATGAGAGAAAACAAAAAGAGTTAGAAGAAAAACAAAAAAAGCTTGAAGAGACTCGCATAATGAGAGAAATTGAGCAGGAAAAAGTATATAAGGTTCCAACTGATTATACAAAGGTGTTTGCTGTTTTAAGTCCAGAGTCAACGGGTAAAACAACAATAGCTGTCAATCTTGCAAATGAGTTTAGTAAAGCAAATATAAGTACAGTGTTAATAGATACAGATTTTGAAAATAAAGATATATTCTTCCATTTTAATAAAGATTATGTTGGATGTATGAGCAATATTGGTGATCATAGTAGAATTATGGATTATGGTCAAGATATTAATGAAAACTTAAAAGTTTTCTCAGAGCATAAGGATAAAGATGTTGAAATTACAAAGTATGACTTAGTCAAGCTTGTAACAACTGCAAAAAAAGAATCACAAGTTGTTATAATTGACATAGGTAAGCATTTAGATACGGATTACGTTAATGATATATTAGAAATTGCAGATAACACATTAATAGTAGTTGATCAAAGAGTAAATATTATGAATAGATTACCTCAAAAATTATTTAAGTATAGTAAGTATTTAAATAATAATGTTGATGTAATTATAAATAAATACGAAGATCTTAAATTTTTAAACTCTAAAACAATAAAGAACTTTTTTGGAGATATTGAAATTGATGAGTATGCAACTTTTGACATACCTGTAACAAATGTATTTACAGTATCTGAAGATAATAAATCAATACTAGAAGGATTGATAGCAAGAGAACCAGCGACAGATCAAACAGACAATAAAGTAATAGAAGATATTAAGAAAATCATGAATTTTTATTATATGCCGCAAGAAGAAGAAAGCGCATTGAAGAAAATATTTGACTTCTTAAATTTAACAAAAAAAGACAATCAATAGAAAAGAGGTGCTCTTACTGTGGAAATACTTATAAATGCTTTACATGGTTGGAGCATTTTACTTTCTAAAATAGATGAAGTAGTTGATCTGAAAATTATATTTACGGTGCTAGCTTTAACAATAGCTATAATGAAATATAGCAAAAGTATTTCAAATACAAAACAAAGTAGTGAAGTAAGTAGTTTTGATGAATTGTATGAAAACAAAGCAAATAATTCAGAAAAAGATGATGAAAAGGATCAATATATTAATAGTAACTTCATAACTTCAAAAGAAGAAGAGGTCATAAAAGAGGTAAAAGAATATATTGAAGAAGTTGCAAAAGTAGAAGATGATACTGAAGAAGAAATTGAATTTATGTCACATATATCTTTTATGATTAACGGTGAAATATTCTTTTATCAAGATAGTAATAAAGATCATGCTATTGATTCTTTGGAATTATATGAAGACGAACCAGAAGTTCTTAAAAATATAAGAATGATAGTGGAACCTGAAACGTATAGTGTAATATATAAAGATGAATCTAAAATAGAAGAACTTAATTATAAAGATGAAATAGCAAAGGCTATAGATAGTATAATAAATATAAAAGAAGATATCACAAATAGGGCAAAGGAAGATTACTTATTAACATTAGACAAGCTGGAAAATGTGGATAATGTTGAAAAAACAATAAACTTTGTTGAAAATATCAAAAACGAAAACATAGCATATACTTATGAAAATGAACTAGGCATCTTAGATGACTTAGAAAAGACAGATTACATCAGAGAAAATGTTGAATTTATAGAAAATCAAAAAGATGAAGAAATACTAGTAGAGTACATTGATAATCAGAAAGTAAGGGTAGAAGAATTAGAGAAGATAGACGAGATTGCTAGTTCAATAAGTAATGTTGATAATCAAAAAGATATATATATGGTTAATCAACTAGAAGAGAATGAAACTATTCTTAACAACTTATCTGATGATTATGTTTTAAAATCAGCAGTTTTAGGTATAGAAGAATATAAGAACGAAAATGAAAAATATAGTAAAAGCTATTCTGCTAGAAATATAGAATTCATAGAGAATGAATTATTACTTAAAAATACCGTTTATTATACATCAGATATAAAAACGGCAGAGTTAGTTATGCTAGATGAACTTAAAAGTAGAGATATTATGGAAACTATAAATGAAACAATAGTAAAAAAAGATAATATAGATGTTCTGGAGCTTGAAAAAGAACTTAGAAAGCATCAAAGAGAAATTAAAAATATAAATAGTATATCTAATGAACATACATATGCAATGATAAAAGATGGATTAGCTAATTTTACAGAAAATGAAAAGATAATTAGAAAAAAGTTGGTTAAGCCAAAAAAATATAAGGGTTATACAGAATATGAATTAGAACAGATTAAAACTATATCAATAATTGGAGCATCAGGAATAGGAAAAACAAATCTGGCAACAAATATTGCATGGGTGCTTAGTGAAAATGGAGAAAGGGTAGTTCTTGTAGACTCTGATTATAAGCACAAAGATATTTATTACCATTTTCCAAAAAATTATGCTAATTCAATGAGTTTATTAAAAGTAAGTGATGATGTAACAAAATTAAAGCAAAAAATAACAAAAAATTTATATGTATATTCAGAGCATCCAGAGATAATGACAAGGTTTGATGGCTGTGATATAATTAGACTTATAGAACAAGAAAGAAGTATTCAAGAAAAATTAATTATAGATGTTTCAAGTGAGTTAGATTTGAAAGTTCAAAGGGAAATATTATTAAATTCAGATTTAGTAATACTTGTAATAAATCAAAATGAATTAAAGAAATTCAAACACAAGCAGTATATAAATAATATTAAAAATAGTGTTAAAAACATAGTTGTAGTTGTAAATGATTATCATGAAATTTATAATTATGATATAAACAATACTATTGGTGACATTTTAAATGATGCCAATATTAATATAAAGGACTTGCATGTGATTACTGGAAATAATGAAGCTATGCTTAAAGGTTTAGCAAATAGAAATCCAAGTTACGAATACTTAAACAAGAAAGAAAAACAAGAATATGTTAATTTTTGTAGTAAAATAAGTTTTAACATGAGAAGAAAAGTTAAAAATTTATTTAATTAACAAAAATTAATGTCAAAAAAACATAAGGAGTGGTAAATATGAAAAAACAAAGATCGTACTTAATTATTGCATTCTTTCTAGTTCTAATAACGGGAATATTCTTCTATTATAATGAGGTAAGAATTCCACAAGTAAGAATAGAAATGGAAAAGACATTTAAGGAAGATGCTGTATGGGTATTAACAGCAACAAATGAAATTGAGCAAAGCACAAGAATTACAGAGGATATTATAAACAATTCAATTGATGTAATGTTAGTTCCAAAAGATGACGTAGAAGGTTTCTTAGTAAAAGGAGCTATAACAGCGACATTAGATACAGGATATTTTTTAAATGATGATGTAGGTAAAAAGAGTACTAGAAGTAGAGTTAAGCAAGAATTAATTGAAAATGCTAGACTTAAAGGGAAATTTACAACTGAAACATTAAGTGCAAAAGAACAAATATTAAGAAGCAGTATTGATAATTCAGGAAAATCTTGGGCAACTAACGATGAAAAACTTAAAGATTATGAAGTGTCAAACTTCTTAGCAGGAACTCTTGAAGAAGGACAAGAAGTAGACGTTTTAGTAAACCTTGAAAATGGTGCTTATGAAGTTGTTGCAGCTAAGAAAAGAGTAGAAAAATTAATTGCTCCAGATGAAAGTGGTACTAATGATCCGGCAATAATAATTCTATCAGTAAATGAAAAAGAATATAGAGATTTAAATATGGCAGAAGGTTTAGGAAAGTTAGAACTTAGAAAGTATAATAACTCTGAACAACCAGCTGCAAGAGTAACATTTAGTTATGAGCAAGCAAAGAACTTAGTTTTAGCAATTATGGATAGTATTGAAAGAACTTCAAGTGGAACAATAGACAGTCAAATAGCTTCATTCAAGAGAATGAAATATTCAGATAAGATGTTTATAAAGTGGTATAGCCAAAAAGATATAGATTTATCAAGTGCTGTAAAAAAGGCTTTAGATGCTCAAGCAGCAGCAGATGCAGCTGCAAAGCCAGCTACAACTATGCCAAATGGAAACTTTCCACTTAACAATTAATATGGAAGAGGTGTGAAAATTGCTTATTTCGGTAACGGCTCCAAGAAAAGGATTAGGTCAAACGGTGACTGCCATAAATATAGGGGCAATGATAACAAAAATTTTAAAAAATGAACAAATAATATTCGTAGATATAAATAAATATTGTAAAGACATAGAAAACTACTTAAGTGATGCTCACTTTACAAAAGGGTTAGACGATTTTATAAACTTGCATAATTCAGGTTTGTTATCTAGAGATTCGTTTGAAACTTGTGTAAAGAAACTTAAATTTAATATTGATATTATGGCGGCGCATAGATTTTTTGAAGTAACAGAAGATAATATAAAGGCACTTATGGAATATGCAAATGAAATTTATAAATTTGCAATAATAGATACTATAAGTGGAGATAATAGAACTTCAGAAATGTTTTTTGAAAAATCAAATGCAATAATAGTTGTACTTAATCCAATAAAGAGCGTAGTTAAGCTTATAGACGAAATAGAAGGATATAAAAAGCATAAAGAAAGAGTAATTTTCGTAGTTAATAGATATTTTGAAAAATATGATTATGCAAAACTTGAATATCAAGTTACACAAATAAAGAAAGAGATAAGGGACATGGGCTTTGATTCGCCTGTGTTTACCTTAGACTTTAACTTAGACCTTATAAATGAGTGTAATTATGGGTCAATACTTAATTTTGTATTAGGTACAAGAATAGAAGATGTAGCTTATACATTCCAAATGGAAAAAATAGTAGAGTACATATTTAGAAAACATACAAATTATGTATTAAAAGAGAAGGTATTAAAAAGAAAAAAAAGTGCAGCCAAGAGATGGGTTGAGATGTTTAAAAAGTATAAGCTTAAGCTTATAAGAAGATATTTTATGAGATAAATTTAGAGGTGATTAAATGTTACTAGATTCAGTATCTTTTGTCAGTATGGCAAAAGAATTAGATGCTATTCTGGGTGATCCAGATCAGTACATGGAGATATTTAAAATTAAAAGAGAAGAAGCTGAAAATGATATAAGACTTTACACTGAGCTTAAAGATAAAGCATCTTTAGGAGATAGATCAGCAAAAGCTTATTTAGTTAATCAATATTCAAGACTTTTAATGCAAAAGTATAATTTGACAGATAATAATATTACAAATTATGTTGATTTCCATACAATAAAAAATAATAGTATAGAAGTGTTGTTCGAAATGCTTTTAGATGTTTATGATTTAAAGCAAGTTTTAGTTAATCATTTTTATACTAATGAAAATATGGAGAAGCAAGTTGAGTTTCCGTGTATTGATGATGAAATGCTTTTAGATGTAGTAATAAAAGAAGAAGTTGCAATAAAAGAACATTTTAAAGAACTTTCAACAAAAGTTAAATTAATCGCTTCTATGATATATTCAAAAGAATATGGACAAGATTGTATAGATACACTTCAATATCATGATATAAATGAGATTGGTATAATTGATAAAGACTATATTTATATTGTTTTTAGAGGTAGAAAAATACATCTTAAGTTTTTACATTTCAGAAATGAAAGTATAATAATGAATATACAAAAGAAGACAACTCAAAAATCTGCAGACAACTATGATGAGCAGACTCCGGTTCTTGTTACATCAAAACTTAACTCAAGCCGTATTACGGTTGCTGGATTTAAGTCGACTCCAGATTCAGGATCTTTGTATTACAATGAACGTATATTCAACTTAGATAAAATTAATTTAGAAGAGATGAGAGATAGATACAACACAATAAATGATTTAATGTATGACATGATTATGATAAATCAAACAGGAAGAGGATCTCACTTCGTTACAGGATCTGACATGGGTGTTGGTAAGTCTACATTCATGCTAGCTATGATGGAAAAAGTTCCCAATATTTGGGGGATTGGAGTTCTGGATAAACAGGATGAGCTTCAAGCTAAAAAGAAATATCCTTGGAAAAATGTTTTAACTATTATAGAAAATGAGCAGGTAAACCTTAAAAACTCATTTGCAATAATGCTTAAGATGGCGAGAGATGTATTATATGTAGGGGAGATAACTCAACCAGATGAGGTAGCTGAACTAGTAAATGCCAGCTTACGTCTTAACTCTGGGGTAGGGGCAACACTGCATTCACTTTCACCATTTGAAACGGTTGTTAACTTACGTAACCTTATGATGAGAACGGATATGTATAACGATAGTGATATAGCAGAAGCGGATATTGCTAGAGGGGTAGATTTAGTAGTTCACTTAGCTAAGCTTGATAACGGTAGAATAATAGTTGAAAATATAGTAGAAGTTGTATATATTCCTCAAGATCATAAGATGGATCCAGTATTGAATGGAACATTAAAAGATAAAATTGACAATCTAATGAATATGACACAAATGGCAATATCAAAATACTTATATAGTAAGTATTATGTATATAATGAAATTGTAAGATTTGATAGAGACAAAAATGTTTGGATACCTGTTAACTTACCAACAGATGCGTATTTTAGCAAAGTATCAAAATATGTTTCAAAAGAAACAATAAATAACTTTAAAGAAAAATTTAAACTTGAACAATCAAAAATAAAGTAGGTGAGAAGAATGGGTGGATCAGCTCAAGGGGTAGGTGTTATTTCTAATTTAACAAACCTATCATCGTTTTTGAGTACTAATTTCTTTTATATAGTATTACTCTTTGTTGCGGCTATATATGTTTGGACTTATATTAAAGCTCAAATAAAGTATAACCAAAAGAAGAGAGAGTACTTGATTAAAAAGAATAAAAAGGGATTCTTTACATATTTAACAAGAGATTTGAAAAAGATTAAATTTATGGAAAAAATATTATCAAATCTAGCTGTAAAAATAGGTATGTATACTCAGTACTCGAAAGAGAAAAATATGGAATATGCAACAATGTTAGGGCTTGGAACATTTGTGTTTGCTCTTATAATGTTAATGTTATTTATGCCTTCTAAGATAACTGTTTGGTATGTAGCATTATTCACAATAGGGTTAGCATTTGGATTCTTAGTACTAATAATGTATGTATTCTCATTAATGGCGATATCTCATTTTACAAGACAACTTCCAGATACTTTTAAAATACTTAACAGTAGATATATAAATACTGGAAATATATTAAAGGCTATTAATATATCAATGGGAGATTTTGATAAGTCTATAAAAAGAGAAATGAGAAAAATATACGATGTGCTTAAGAAAAATGATATGTCAGAAATAGATAGGGTTTTTGATGATATAGAAAAGACATATAAAAATGAATATTTAACATTGCTTTTAAATCTAATAAAGCAAGCTCACTTCAAAGGTGGAAGCGAGACTATAAAACATCAATTTGAGTCAGCAACAGAAGATATATTAGTATCTATAGAAAATCAAAAAGACTTAACGGCAGCAACAAGATCATATATATTGTTATCATTGCTTATACCATTTAGTATAAGAGGAATAGAAATTTTTAATGAACATGCATTAGGTGAAGAAGCGATTAAATTCTATTCAACAACAGGGGCTATACAATATAAAATAGCAATAATAATAGCTATGATAATGTATGTTGGATCAATGTTATTCTTAGAGAGAAAGGCTTAGGAGGTGTAAGAAATGGGATATTTATTAATATTAATAGTAGCAATTGTAATAGTTGTTGGATATATGTTTGAAAGAAAAAATCATCTTAAAGTAAAATCTATAAAACAATTAGATTTTAAAACTAATTTTATTCAAGCAACTATAATGAGAATTGCAAATATATTTGTGCCTTCTAAAGATTGGAGTATTCATCATAAGTACCAAGTATTCTTAAGATATTTAGGTAATACAGATGTTGAAAAGTTTTTTAGAATTAAGTTTTACCTGGCAATGTTTGTTGTTGTTTTATTAATAGGGATACAGCAAACAAATATAGCAGATAGTTTAAATAAAATATATAATCATGTAGCGTTTGAAGTAGATGCTATATATAGCGTTAGAGAAAAAGGACTTACACCTGAACAAGCGCATGAAATATATATAGAAGAACAAGGTTTTTTGAGAGCTTACATTGAAGAAGGAGAAGCTGAAAAACTTAAAACAATGCCGAAACAAAGAGCAGAGAAAAGAATATATTATGATATTAGAGATAAGTATGAAGAAAAACATAACGTAACAGTAGAGGAATTAGCTAATAGAATATATTATAGAATAGAAGCTTATAATAGTACCTTTGAAATAAATAGAACGGTTCAGCTATTAATTTTGGCTTTTGTATACTTTATACCAGAAATATATGTAGCTCTTTATAATTTCTTTGCAGGTGTTGATGCTAGAAGAGAGCTTAGATTCTTAAAAAGACTCATAATAATGAATGGAAGTATAAAGCCGGTAGACTTTATGGATCTTTTAAAGGATTTAATTGAAAAATCAAAGTATCATAAAAATATGCTTAAAGATATAGAAGATTTAAATAAAAGAAATTATATAGATAATACTAGTATCTATAAAGGTTATATATCAAGAGCAAAAGATATAAATATTAAACTTTTCTATGAAAAGTTAGACGAAGCAAATAACTACGATTTTGATCAAGCTATTTTAAATATAAAAAATGAGTTTGAACTTGAAAAACGTGTTGAAACTAGAAAAATAAAGAAACAAGTTGAAATGATAAACATGTGGGGAGTAGTTGGATTTATAGTTTTAATACTTCTTATAATAGGATATATGTTACAACCATGGCTATCAGCTTATAATTTTAGTGATTTTAATATGTAGCCTATTGACACAAAAAGAGAGAATATAGTAAAATTAAGGAGAAAACAAACCTTAAGTGAGGAGGTCTGGAAGTGAAAGAGATAGTTTTTGAGGTTTTAATTGGAGCTGTAATATTAGGTCTTCTATTAATGGCAATAGCATTATTTAGAGATAGTATGGGATTCATCAGAGGTGCATCAGAAACGATTGTTGATACAGGAAAAGTAAAAACAAATTCGTTGGTTGATGTTGAGGATGTTGATGCAGAAGTAAAAGGATCTGATATAAGAGGAATTCTTAAGTATATGTTAGAAGGACATATGTCTAAAGTAGAAATTGAAATTGACGGAAGCGTATATAGTTATGCAGCTGATTCGGGTAGAATAGGAGACGTTTTAGATGACTATGATGATTATGACTTTCTAGATAAGACTTTTACTCAGTCTAGACAGGAAGATGCTGACGGTGATGTTGAAAGATATATATTTATACCAATTAATTAGGAGGAAAAAATAATGGAAAAAATCATGGCAACCGTAATTATGTTAGGAGTAGTTATGGGACTATTTGTAGGGGTAATCTTACCAAATAATGAAAAGGCATTACAAGCTGGAGAGGCTAATAATGATCAAATTAACAATATTACAAATGCATCAAAAGGTGGAATATCTGGTGATGGTATTATAGATTTAACTTATACTATAGCAGATGAGGAAATAAAAGATACAAATCCAGGGGATGGAACAAATGATATAGAAATAAGCATAAACAGAAAAGTTGGAGATGCTTATGTAACAGATGAAACAAATTTAGAGACAGTTAGAGATACAATTGATAATAATGATTTAAATCAAAGATATTTTAAAAGAAAAAACACTGTAAATCCAGATGGTGAAATGGAAAAAATAGTATTAACTGAAATGTAATAAATAAAGCGAGATAACCTCTACAATTAATTTAATATTGTAGAGGTTTTTATAAATTAGAGAGGTGATAAAATGACAGGTCGTGTTATGATAACAATATTTAATATATTTTTTATAACGTATATAATACTTTTTATTGCATTTTACTATGTGCATCAAGGTATGCAGGAAAATGTAGAGCAGTTATTATATGAGGTTACAGATAATATATCAACAAGTGCTGAATTCTCAGCGAATTCATATAGATACTTAAGCCAGCAATTAAAAAGATATGGAAATTTTGATATTAAAATAAAGTATGAAGAATACATAGGTAATGGTCATTATGAGCCTTACTTTGATGATAATTATGAATTGTTCTTGGCATATTTTGATATGGATACGCCAGATGAGGCTACAGCTAAATCACATGCAAAAGAAATTGATGTTGTAAGTGGAAGAAATTATAAGTTTAATACAGTAAAAGTTGCAAACAATAAGTTTAAAATTGGAGATAGAGTAACTATTCTCGTTGAAGGAACAGACTTAACAATGTTTGGAAGACTTATAAATGCATCTCTTTTAGGAGCTGCGCCAGATACTTTTATTGATAAAAAGATACAAGCGATTAAATCAGTTCCAATAAGTAACAATCCACACAATATAGATACAGGATATGATGTTAAGTTTGATATAGATGATTACTTAGCTAGTGGGGATGATGTAATTATAGAAGTTGAAACTAGAGCTAATAAAAATGCTGCTGGAGCAAATTCAGAGAAGCGTTTTTATATGCACAATGTAAATGTTGATTCATTGAACGTAAATTTAAGTACAACCGTGAAGGCTAATTTTTTAACTATACCAGCTGGTAATGCAAGAACTGGCTCAAGTTATTCATTTGCTACAGATCCAGCAGAATCATTTTATATTCCGGTTTCAGGGAAATTTGAAAAAGAAGTAGTGGTGGATTTAGAAGGTGTTGATGGAAGTAATAGATATCCATCATATACATATATTAAATATACTTATGCAGGAAGTTAGAAGGGAGGATGCTATATGGAGCAAACATATACAACCATAATACTTGTATTTATGTCAATTTTAGTATTTACGGTTATGGCATACTTTGAAGGAACAAATTATGAAAAACAAATATTAAAGCATTCTCTAAATTTATCTTCTAAGGTTTTGATAAATAACATAAATGAAACACATGCTAACTTTGAAGAGATTGCACAAGGATATACGTTTTTTTCAGAAAAAAGAGTGCCTAAAATAGATATAAATAAAGAAAAGTTAATGGATGATTTTCATATAATGATGGCTAAAAATTATGGAGATGCTGTTAAATATAAAAGTAAAATAACACAAAACTTAACTGTAAAAGTGGTTGCAGATTATGAAAAGTTTTTTGTTGCAGGGGTTAATGATAAGTGGTCAGCCCCATATTTTTATAGTTATACAAACAGACATACAAATAAAGTGTATTATTTAAATACATTATATGATGAGGGAATAGAAGCAGATACTGATACAAGAGTTTCTTTGTATACTGTTTTTAATAATCCACATGATGGTACGGAAGAGATTGATAGATATTATGATGAATCGGATGACAGTTATGAGAATAAAGAAAGATTTGAAGAAGAACTTCATAGATTAAAAGGTTATTATATAACAAATAGAATAAATGCAATTATAGCAAAACCAGCATATACAAATGGTCTTGCAATAGAATTTGCAAGTAATAGAGCTTCAGAATCTAATAGGGTTAATAACTTCTCGCAGGATAACTTTAATCCGCTTGAAGGAATAACATTTTTTGTAGTATATAAAGAAGATAAGAACATATTCTTACAAAATGATAGATATGATTTTAAAAACTATAACGTAGTAGGGTTTACACTTAAAGAATATAAATATTAAGAGGTGAAGAAATGCTTAAGAAACTAGTTGTATTGACTTTAGCTTTTGTAATGCTGAGCATAAGTTCATATGCAGAATTAAAAGATTTAAAGGGGCATTGGGCTGAAAATAATATAAATGCTATGATAAGTAGAGGTATTATAAATGGGTATCCGGATGGAACCTTTAAACCGGATGATAAAATACAAGTTGACCAGTTTATAAAATTAATACTTACATCTGATGGGAATTATGAAGAAATTCCTCAAGAGGGTTATTGGGCTCAAAATTATGTTAATAAAGCTATTGAATTGAATCTTGTAAAAGAAGGGGAATTTGATACTTATGAAAGACCAATAACAAGAATAGAAATGGCCAAGATTATGGCACTTTCTATAAATGAACCAGGAGAATTCAAAGTAGAAGATTATATAAGCGAATTTGTAGATATAAATGATTTAACAAAAGAAGAAAAAGAATATTTAATTAAAGTATACTTTAAGGGAATAGTTAATGGTTATTCGGATGGGACATTTAAGCCACAAGGAACTGGAACTAGAGCAGAAGCGGCAACATTATTAACTAGAAAAGAACTTACTAATAAAAGATTAGATGTTGATAAGAAATTTATAAAGAGTGAGTTATCAGGTCCGGATAGACAAGATCTAGATGAAATATATAGTGGTAAATTCATAGGAAATAATATATCTTATGATTATATTTCAGAAGCAAAAGAATTTGTTGGACTTTTATACAATGTAGATTATAAAAATATAAATGAAGATTATATAAATAGAGCTATGAAATATTACGATGTAGGAAGAAAAACTGCATTAGAAGGTTACTTTAAGAAGTTTACAGATGGAAACGTAATTAAAGAATTTAAACTTAAAACAGATAAGGAATATGTAACACTAAATAGTAAAGATACTGTTTATATTTATGGTTTTATTGAATATAGAACAACAGGAAAAGAAAAAAATAAAATATTAAATGAAGATGAGAAAAATGGTGTTTTATATAAGCAAATAGTTAAGCTGAAATTTTATTTACGAAAAAACGGTAAGATGATCTATGAGAGTATGGATAGAATAGGAGAAAAAATGGTAGGTGAAAGTAGTGAAAAATAAAAAAATAATTAAAAAAATGCTTTTAGTAATGAGTATGCTTCTAATTGTTGCTTTTTTGCCTAGCTATTCAGAAGATGCTGCTAGTGGATTAGGAGAAAACTTTAGAATAACTAGAGAAGACGGAGATAAAGAAACAAAAGATTATTATCTTGAAATGAAATTTGCCGGAACTAAAAGGTCTGAAGGGTCTTTTACTGTATATAGAACAAATAAAGTAAGGTTGTTTGTAACTTTTAGAAAATTAGGTGGTGGGTCTAAAATGATTCCACTTGAGTTAACAGAAGCTGATTTATACAGTATTCTTTGGCATGATAAAGAGCTTGAAACAGTTGATGATTATTACGGAGATTCTTTTGAAACGGTTATAAGAATACCACTTGTTGGTGGGAATGGAAGAAGCGAATGCGAAACTATAGTGGATGGAACAATAGAGCTTAGTAAAACAGATTCGCCATTTTCAATAGAAGAGTTAGCAAGAAGAACAAATTCTAAATCGGATGTTGATGAAATTTTTGAAAATTTGGATCAAGTTGATGCAATAAGAGTTGAAATGGAATCAGAGATAGGAGCTACAAAGGTACCTTATTCAGATCCTATTAAATGGCTTGAAATAGATGGGGTAGAACAATATTATGAAAATGAGCAGGCTTTTAGTGATAAAAATAAAATTGATTGGGCTAATAGAGATGATATAATAGCAAAATTAAATAAATCAGAATTGGTATTTTTAGAAATAGAAATACCAAGAATTGATCCGAGAATAAGTACTGGATATAATGCTAACATTCCAGTTGGGGACTCTCAAACTATAGAATTTACTGTTACAGAATCAAATGCAGACTTAGTTGATAAGACATCGTTTGAATTTAGCGACTTAAGTATAAGTCCTGGAATAAGTGGGGTTGTGAAAAACCCTCAAACTTATCCAACGGAAAAAAGCTCAAAAATAAGTTATAGAATACAATTTAATTCGACAGGAACATATACACTTGATCAATCTTGTACAGTAACAAACATAAAAGATAGTTCAGACGTAGTTATTAAGCCGAGTCAAATTAAAATTAATGTTTACGATCCTTCGGACGTTGATCCAGGAGATGTAACAACAGATGAAGATATAAAAAAATGGGGTAATGTTACTTTTTATCCAGCTAGTTCATATAGCGTTTCTGGTAATAGATTAGGTTGGGTTAACCATTCTATACCAGTTAGAGTTACTTTTAACAACGTACCAAACGTGAGACAGGAAAAAGATGGATATAATAGAGAATACCAATTCTACCTTAAAGAATCTTATAAAGAGTATTATACTTATAAAGGTAGAGATAGAACAACTTGGTTAGATGAAATAGAAATAGATCAGTATACTTCTTATAATTGGAAAGCTATATATGACGCAGAGCAAAGAGGAGAAGTAGAAACTTCAAATATGCAGTCAAATAAAACTTTTAATATTGCGTCTGGTGATACTATAACTATTCCAGAACAAAATAAAAATAATATAGGGTTAGAACTTATAAATAACTGGTGGAATCCTCATCCATATTGGAAAGATCATGGTAGCGCGACTACATATGAAATGGAAGAAGATGACTGGGAAGATATGGTTGATCTAGAAGGTAAAGAAGAAGATGAAGATGATGATGAGGACTACAGAGTAAGTAGCGGGGGACCTAGTTTTTATCTATATGAAGTTGGAGAAAGAGAACATAAGGCTTCTGGAGAAACAGAGGATACAAGAGATAGAATAGATGATGATCCAGAACTTATGGATGATGTATTTGGTGATGTTAAGTTGCCAAGCTTAACATATACCGGAGGGGCTGAGATATATAAAATAGATGTTACAGACCCTACTTTAGAAGTGTATGAACATAAAAAAGCAGGAACATCAACAGATTTCAGAACTGAATACTGGACAAAAGGACAAGTAGATATAAATTATAAACTTAAAGATGATATTGAAACAATAGAATCTGGAGTTTGGGAAAATGCAAGAATGAGTCTAGCGGGAACTAATCAGTATGTAACTTCAGGTGGGAGTAGACTCCCAAGCAAGGCTCAAGGATATAGAGTTACTGATTTAATGAAGCTTACAACAGGAAGTAATGTAACTGGGAAATATAAACTTGACTCATCTGACTTACAAGATGTTGCAAGAAACGTTGTAATGGATCCAAATGACTGGTTTTGGATTGATAATGATGAGCCAACAGATAATATGACAGGAGATATTCATTTGCAAAATATATGGGTAAACCATAATGTTGCTATAGGTATTGACTTAGAAGATAGAAATGAATCTGGAATGACAGATTATAATTTTAATTATAGAAGACAATATGTTTCAGGAGAAAATAGTAAGAGCGAAAGCAATACACCATCAAGTGGAAGTTCTGCGCCCAATGCAAATAATGAAACAACACTTAAAGATTTCACATGGAATAGAACTTTTACAGAAGAAGGAGTGCATACTATAACAGGGTCAGCAGAGGATGCTGCAGGTAATAGTATGACATTTAAACATGGTCCATTTAAAATTGATACGACTGCGCCTAGAATAGATGATCTTACAATCTTAAATACAGCAGGAGATGAAATTCCAAATTTAGAATTTGTTACAGATTTTAGTAATAAAATAAAATTTAGAGTTTCGGACAATCTATCAGGAGTTGAACCTGATAAAGCAGTATATTGGTTTACCTATTATGACGAAAGCGATGATGAGAAAAGAATAGAAGATGAGACAGGTGCATGGAGATATGAATTTGGACTTAGTATAAATTCAAGAGCTCCAGGAGAAGATCTTAGTGCTATAAGACCATCTGACGTTGTAGAAGTAGAAGTTAACAAGGATATAACTAAATTTATAAATCTTAAAAGTGGACATATAAATTTCTATTATTGGATACAAGATAGAGCGGGGAATATAAGAACTAATTCAGATATAAATCCGTTTACAGAAGATCCAGATGATTCAGATGGTGGAGGAAGCAAAAATCCGGGTGATGATAATGAAGGAAGAACTTATGATCCAGATGATGATGGGAATAAAGATGGAATGGATGATAATGATAATCCGCTAGATTTATTTAAGATGAATAAGATAGAAGGTCTTAGAATAGTAGATATAAAAGATTTGAGATGGGGAACATTTTTTGATGGAACAGGTAAATATTTACCAGTAAGAGATATGGGAGTATATAGAAGAAATAATTATAATTCTACAACTATTTCAGGTAAAGTTCTTGGATATATAGGATTAGGATATGAAGTTAATTTTGAAATTGATACTATCGGTTTTGATGCTCCAGCAGATTATATTGACATAACAACAAGTTATTATGCTGAGAGTAGAAGTGGAAAAATTGAGAGGGTAGATGTATTCGTTAAAAATGGAAGTGAATATAGAAGAATAGATGACCTTAGTCAATATGAAACAGAAATAGTTAACCAAAGATTAATTAATTCAGAGCCATATAGAGGGCATAGAACTATGTCGACGGAGGATATAAATGCTTCAAGAACTTGGCCATTTAGAACATTGATTCCATACGATATAAGAGTTTTACCATACAGTAATGGAACTAAAGATACATTTGATCAATATGGTAATGATAATACTATTTATAAAAATAAAGACTATAGAAATATATTGGTTGTGTTTGATATAGTTGGAACTAGAGCTGGACATGATGATAAGTTGTATTATACCGAAAAAGAAACAGAATGGGCGTATGTAGTTAATGAAGATAACGCATACATACCAGAGTATGGTATAAGTAAAACTGGAATAAGAGATGAAAATGCTCAGAGATGGATTAATCTAGACCTTATAGGTAGAGGAAATTACAAAGGACAAGTTTTCTGGTATAAACTTAAGCAAACTGCCGATGATTTAGGGTTTGAAGGTGGAATATCACATTAATATTAAAGGATAGCTTAGCTATCCTTTTTGTTTTGTGTAGAAAATTCTTACAATTTCTACACGTCATGAAAATACTAAAGCCTTATCTTTTTATTTTACATAAAGTGTGTTATTATATAGTTAGGTAGCTAGCTAAAATGGGAGGTGGATTAATGAAGAAATTATTAGTAGTAATATTGGCAATAGTTGTAGTAAATACAAAAGCAAATGCAAAGTTTATAGATTTAGAAGGGCATTGGGCTAAAGAAGGTATAGAGAGACTCGAAATTTTAAGAATGGTTTCAGGTTTTTGGGATAATACCTATAGACCAGAAGAGTCTGTAAAAGTTGACCAATTTATAAAAATGATAGTAAGCATTAACAATAAGGATGTAGAAGTAGATAAGGATTATTGGGCAGAGAATTATATTAAGATAGCAAAAAAGAAAAAATACATAGGCTCAAAAGAATTTAAAGAATATAATAGAAATATAACAAGGGATGAAGTAGCTAAAATAGTAGCAAAGTTTCTTGAGGAAGAAAGAGTAGCTGAAGATAAGAAAGATATAAAATTTACAGATAGTAAATATATAGAAAATGAAGAAGCGGTGGAAAAACTAATAACGCTAGGAATATTAACAGGCTATGAAGATGGAACTTTTAGGCCAAATAAGAGTCTAACAAGAGCAGAGTCTAGTGTGATAATAAACAGAATAATATATAAAGATGAGAGAGTCGGCTATGTAAGAAAGAAAACTAAAGAAGAGCTTTATGAAGAATCTAAAAATAAATTGGAAGAGACTAAGGAAGTTGTAAAAGAAACTGAAGAAAGCTTGGAAAAAGAGATGTCTGAAGAAACAGCAAAGGTAGAAGAAGTTGAAGAAACTTTAAAAGAAAAAGAGTTTACAGATTTAGAAGGACATTGGGCTAAAAATAACATAATTGAATTGTATAACAAGAAAATTGTTAATGGATTTAATGATGGAACGTTTAAACCAAATGACAAACTTACATTAGAACAATTTTTGAAGATGTTATTTGAAGCAAAGAAAATAAAAACTAAAAATGAAACAAGTTATTGGGCTCATGGATATATTCAAAAGGCAAGAGAGCTTAAACTCATAGAAACAAAAGAAAAATATAATTATAACTTAACTAGAGATGAGTTAGCATTTATAGTTTCAGAATTTCTGGATATTGAAGGAGATTATATAGATTTTTACTTCGATCTTTCAGATATAAAAGATTCAAAGAATATGGAACACATCTTAAAAGTTTATAAAGAAGGTATAATAACAGGTTATGAAGATAATACTTTTAGAGGTATGAATGAATTGACAAGAGCGGAAGCAGTAGTTGTTATTCAGAGAATACTAAATAAAGATAGGACTAAGCCTGAGTTAGAACTTAACAATATAGCAATGCAGTATTTAAAAAATTATAAGCAAAATAAAAATATGCCAGATATAAAAAATACAAATAGATATAAAGATTTTGATGAAGCATATATAAGGTTAGGAAAAGTTGCACTAGTAATGGTAGAAAAATCAAAAACTTATATTAATGATATGAGTTATGGCGTAGATTATGAAAAATTAAAAGAAATGCCAGAGCCATTCTTTAAAAATTATGTAAATGTATATGGTGTAGGAGATTTTGCAGATAATGGTAAAGTTTATACAGCAAATGAGTATGCAAATTATCTTTTTGAAGAAATACAAGATTCTAAAACAAAAATGGTAAGTAAATTTTATACATACCCAGGACTTACTTATATAACAAAAGTAGGAACGTTAAGGATTAGAGGTAGAGTATATTATAAATATATTAACAAAGAAGGAATCTCAGACAGAAAATTAAACAAAGTTTATTACAAAGATTTAGAGCTAGAATTTGTTTATGGAGTTGAAGGAAGAGTTGTTTTAAATGAAATTTATGAGCTAAGCGATCAGCTAGCAGGGAAGGAGGAGATGCTAAATGAATAGTTTGCGTAAAATAACCGCAATCATACTAATGTTTTCGATGGTATTTAATATGTCAGCATATGCAGGTCAAGTAAATTACACAACGGATAATGAAAAAACAATGACTGAAGGTGGTAATGTATATGATGAAACTGGTATGTCAGAGGGTGATGTTTCGTATGATAGAACTAGAGTAGCATCGATAGTAAAAAAAGACGGAATAGAGGGTTACATAGAAGAGTATTATGAGTTTTATAACATAGATACACAAAGAGAAAAAGAAAAGGTAAAAGAGCATGAGTTTTCAAGTTTTTCTAATCTTTTAAAGAAAAACTTAGAGGATTATAACTTAAATAATGATGAGCTTTATTATTTAGGTAAAATACCTACAGCTGAAGAAAAGGCTACAGAAATATCAGTTTATGTAAAAGTTGTACTTAATGTTATGTATCTAGAGGGATCTAAAAATTATGGATACATACCAGGAACTACAGGAACTATTGAATTTAGTTATGAAAATAGAGGAGATAGTGACAATTATTATAACGATCTTGATAAAGATAGTGGATTTTTAGCGATGCTTTTAAGTAAGTCAAAAAGAGATGAAATAATGGATAAATGCCAGCAAGGTAGAAGAACTATTCTTAAAGATGGAAAACCTTCAGAAAATCCAGATCCAAATCCAGAAGATCCAGATGGTGGAAACGGTGGAGGCGACGGCGGAAACGGTGGAAACAATGGTGGAGATAATGGAGGGTTTGGTCAAGCTTTTGCAATTATTCACCAAAGCAATGACGTAACAGATAGTAGTGTATTTTGGACTACATACCCAACAACAGTTGATTTGGAGCCAAATACAAATTTCACAGGAAATGCAGTTTCTGGTAGTGAGGAATGGGAATATCAGCAAGGTGGTACTTGGGTTGATCTTTCAAGTCCAGATGATGTAAATATACCAGCAACAGGAACTTATAATTATAGGTTAACAGTAACTGAAAAAACAACGGGAGATAAGAAATCTGGAACGCATTATGTAACATTTACAGATGTTCCAACTGGAGATTTCCAACCAGAGTTTGAAATCAGAAGAAATGGCATTAATGTAACAGATATGACTTTACCAGAAGAAAATGGAGTTGTATCACTTTTTGATGATACGACATACGATGCAGGAATAACAGAAGAGTCGGTAACATGGTATAGAATTATTGGTGGAGTAGATACACCAGTTAATCCAGCTAGTATATCTGTAACTGGTTCAGCAACATTTAAACAAGTAGTAAAAGCAAATGAATTACCAAATACTAAAGAAGTTACTCACTATGTTAACTTTGGAGGAGACGATAATAATGGTGGTGGCGGTGGAAATCCTGGTAAAAAAGACTGGGATGACATTCAGATAAGATTTGATCCGAATGAAAGATACTGGCACAATACATCAGTATTAAACGTTGAATTGATAGTAGAAGTTACAGATGAGAAAAAAGATGAGTTATGGGACAAATATGATCTGGATAGAGATGTAGACAGAGATGACGAAGATGAAGTAGATGAATATAACGATGACATGGATGACTATAAGGATGATATAAGAGATTTAAGGGAACAAGATATAGAAGTAAGAAGTTATAACCTTAAGTCAGGAGATAATGAAGTTTTAGGTAAATATAATGATGGCGATGAGTTTGATATTTACCGTAGAGGGGAAACTATTCTATACGGAGAGGCTACAGAAGATAATTCATATACTAATTCAAGAGAGTATCAAATTGACTATAGATCACCGGAAATTAGAATAACGTTTAATGATTCAGTTATTCAAAATGAAACAATAGATTATATAGCTAAAGATGGTAATACAGTAACATTTGATATTACAGATGACTTGTCAGGAGTTAAGTATATTAAATATAGTTTCTATTCAGAAGGCGAAACACCTTCGTATAAGACTATAAATATTTCAAATGATGAAGATTTAAATGTTAGAAGAACAGTTCAAATTGATGATGCAAGTTTATATGCAGATATTAAGAGTGGTAAGAGATACTTAGATGTTGAAGTTTCAGATTACGCTACTAACATAGCGGAAGCTAAAGCGGCACATGGAAGTTCGTGGCAAGGACATCAAGATCCAAATCCTAATGATGGTAGAAGAAATCATACAACAGTAATACCACCTCATGAATTTAGTTATGGAGACTCAAGTAAAAGAAGAGGAGTTTCAAGAATTCCAATGTTTGTAAATAAGGTTGAGAAATTTGTTATTACAGATTCACAAGATCCACATTGGAGAAATTGGTTTAGAAATAGTTCAGGAGACTTAGTTAAACAAATTCCAGTTGAAGAAATGTCAGTATACAGCACGCCAGCTGGATATAGAGATGACGTTATGGGACTTGGATATAATGTAGATTTCTTATTAGATACAGTAGGATATGATACAACTAAAGGTGATGAAGTAAAAGTTAAAGCTTACTTCTATGGAGCTAAAAAGGCAAATATGATTAGCCAATATGAACCAATTCAGATTTATGCATTAGATATTAAGAATAAAGTTTATAAAAGACTTGAGGAAGTTTATCCAGATAAGGATGAATTTAGGTTAGATAGACATGAGGCTAGAGGAACATTAAGTAAACCGGGAGCAAGATATATTTGGACTTATAATATTCCATTTAATGCTAAATATTTAAGATATGATGCTAACGCCAGAGCGGATAAAGAATTTAATTTAGTAACAGATAAAGTTACTATGGAAGATATACTAGGATATGATGCTATACTTGTAGTGTATGATATTCAATTTAAGAAGAGTTATGAGTCAGATTATCATAGCTATACATACTATGAAGATGGATGGCATGATAGAGGAAATAATGTACCATATGGTAAGAGTAATAATATACATAAAGAAAATATCTTTGACGTATACAACAAAACTTACGATAAACATGATGGACAAATTTTCTGGTATGACTTATTTAATAATGCCGGAGTTGAAAGATATGAAGGTGTAAGAACTAAATAATGTTGACAACTTAGCAAAAGCTAGTATAATAATAAAAAGATAAAGCATTGAAAAGGTGAAGTAAATATAATAATACTTTTAGAGAGAAAACGTTTGGTGAAAGTTTTTAGTTAGATTATATTGAATCCTACCTTGGAGCAGCATATTGAACGTAAGGTAAAATGTGTCGGGTAACTCCGTTAAAAGTTTCGAGGTGAGTATATTATTATACTAACTAGGGTGGTAACGCGAATAAACTTCGTCCCTTTTATGGGACGGAGTTTTTTTATATTTTAAAATAGACGAAAGGGGTAAAAAATGAAAAAAAGTAAACTTCCACCCCTTTGGGGTGTTAACTAAAGCAAGGTATAAAGAAAAAAATATAAAAAGGATGGTAGAAATGAGTAAAGATAAAGTAGTAAGAGAAATTACAGATATGGACGTAGACTTTTCACAGTGGTATACAGACATAGTAAAAAAGGCAGAATTAATTGATTATTCAAATGTAAGAGGATGTATGATACTTAGACCGTATGGATATGCTATATGGGAAAATATCCAAAATGTAGTAGACAAAAAGTTTAAAGAAACAGGACATGAAAATGTTTCAATGCCAATGTTTATTCCAGAAAGTTTATTGAACAAGGAAAAAGATCATATTGAAGGGTTTGCACCAGAAGTTGCATGGGTGACGCATGGTGGAAATGAAAGACTTGAAGAAAGACTTTGTGTTAGACCAACATCAGAAGTTTTATTCTGTGATCATTATTCAAATATAGTAGAATCTTATAAAGATTTACCAAAATTATATAATCAATGGTGTTCAGTAGTAAGATGGGAAAAGACAACAAGACCTTTCCTTAGAAGTTTAGAGTTTTTATGGCAAGAGGGACATACTATTCATGCTACAGGTGAAGAAGCTTTAGAAGAAACATTAAGAATGCTTGATATATACGGAGATTTTGCTGAAAATTATTTAGCAATACCAGTTATTAAAGGAAGAAAAACAGAAAAAGAAAAATTTGCAGGGGCTCATAGTACATATACTATTGAAAGTTTAATGCATGATGGAAAAGCTTTACAAGCAGGAACTTCTCATTATTTTGGAGATGGATTTGCTAAAGCATTTGATATTAAATTTACAGATAAAGATAATACTCAAAAGTTTGTTCATCAAACTTCATGGGGTATTTCAACTAGAATTATTGGTGGAATGATAATGGTTCATAGTGATAATAATGGACTTGTAATGCCACCAAGAATTGCACCAATCCAAACAATTATAATCCCAATTGCATCTCATAAAGAAGGTGTACTTGAAAAAGCAAATGAACTTAAAACTAAACTTATTGCATCTGATTTAAGAGTTAAGTTAGATGATACAGATAAAACACCAGGATGGAAGTTTAGTGAAGCTGAAATGAAAGGTATACCTGTAAGAGTAGAGCTTGGACCAAGAGATATAGAAAATGGGGAAGCTGTACTTGTAAGAAGAGATACTAGAGAAAAAATAACAGTTAAACTAGATAATATAGAAAATGAAATAAAAGATTTATTAGAAACAATGCATAATGATATGTTTGAAAAAGCTAAAAATCATAGAGAAGAAAGAACATACGTAGCTAAGAATATGGAGGAATTAACTAATATATTCAAAGAAAAGCAAGGATTTGTTAAAGGTATGTGGTGTGAAAGTCTTGAATGTGAAGAAAAAATTAAAGACGAGTTAGGTGTATCAAGTAGATGTATGCCATTTGAACAAGAGAAAATTTCAGATGTATGTATGTGTTGTGGTAAACCAGCAGAAAAGATGGTTGTATGGGCTAAGGCGTACTAATAGTACGTCTTTTCTTTTGCTTGGGGAAATTATCAGAAAATTTAAAACAATCATTGACAATGACCACAAATTTTTATATACTGATAATACATCTTAAAAAAATACATAATATAAGGAGGCGTTAGAGATGTCAATGACATTATTTGGATTTGAAGGGGAAGATGGAAATATTAAAGACTTTTATGTGAAAAGTAATAAGGAAAAGTTAGAAAATGTTGAAACTCCAAACTTCAATAACGAAGAAGTAGAAGAAACAGAAGCAATAGTTGAATAATATAAAATTTAGAACTCTCAAGAGTCAATACCCTTAAAGTGGACTCTTTAAAAAAGAAACTATGCAAGAGCTAACATTCTATATTGAATAGGTGTTAGCTCTTTTAGTTGTTCTTGATATCTTTTCGTATTGTAAAAACATACATATTCTTTTATTAATTGTTTTGCAATAAATCTATTTATTCGTTTATGTAAATAAATGCATTCAGTTTTTAATGCACTAAACCAAGATTCTATTGGTACATTATCTGCGCAACTACCTCTGTTTGAAACACTGTGTGTTATACCATTCTTTTCTAAGTGTTTCTTATATTCATTTGATGTAAATTGATGTCCTTGATCAGAATGTATAATTAAACTTTTTCTATCTTTATATTTTGTTTTAAAGAGTGCCTTTTTTATTGTCGTTAAGACTAGATGATTATCATTATAATCGGACGAATTATATGCTATAATTGATTTGTCATACATATCTTTGATTGCACAGAGATATTCGACACCTTGAGTTGTATGTATATAGGTAACATCAATAGACCATTTTTCATTTGGTCTTGATGCTTTGAAATTGCGCTTAATAAGATTAGGTATTCTGTGGTGAGAGACCTTACTATATCTTTTGCGTTTTTTTCGTATAATTGATTGTATACCATGCAACTTCATATATCTGTATATGGTCTTATTTGTGAGAGATAGGCCATATACTTTTTTTATATTCATTCTTAGTCTTACTATTCCTTGTCTTTCATCTTTATTATATTGTTCTAATATAATGCTAGCTATTTTGTTATTATAAGATTTATATTTAGGCCTACCAGATTTAATCCATTTGTAATATCCGCTTTTAGAACACTTTAATATATAACATAAAAGTGTAATTTTATATTTATATTTTAATTCATCTATAATTAAATATTTTTCTTTGGCTTTTTTTGGTAGGCTATTAACTTTTTTATATCTTCTACAGCCTTTACATATTCAATTAGCTCTTCTCTTGTCATATCTTCAGGTCTAACAACTTTTTTTCTTCCTATACCGTTAATTCCTTTTTTACTAGATTTTCCTCTATTATCTAAAACCGTTCCATTTTCCCTGTATTGCCTTGACCACTTACTAAGCATACTAGTTGTAATTGAGTATTTTCTAACAATATCAATATTTCTAGAAGTGCTGTTTAAATATTCTTCCACAATTTTATTTTTTTCTTCAATAGTTCGTTTTATTCTTTTCATAGGATGCTCCTTTATTTTTTATAATCAAAAAAGACCATATATCATTAACATGATATCACAGTCTTTTTTTATGAGTCTATTTTACAGGAATATTCTC
>JAOARL010000033.1 GCA_025210555.1 Clostridia bacterium | reverse complement strand
TTTGATAATATTTGATAGTAATTGTTGGTAGTTTTGTGTTATAATGTCCATGAGGAACCTCCTAGTGATTGTTTTTGTCGACTTCATTATATCGAGGTTTCTTTTTTATTGCTACAATCCCAATACTATTTTACACTATCACAATCCATTAATGTATTGACTTTTTTTAATTGCTATGTTATTATTTTATAGGTATATGTGCCGCACAAAGAGGTTTTAAAAACTAAGGTTACCGTATTTGGCGAGATTAGAATAAGGGAGGTAAACTATGTACGCAATTATTGAAACAGGTGGAAAGCAATATAAAGTTCAAGAAGGTGAAACTGTAAAAGTTGAAAGACTTAAAGTTGAAGCAGGAGAAACTATAACTTTAGATACAGTATTAGCAGTATCTAACGAAGGAACTTTAAAAGTTGGAACACCTTACGTAGATAAAGCTACTGTAACAGCGACAGTTGTAGCAGAAGGAAAAGGTAAGAAGGTTATCGCTTACAAATATAAGCCAAAGAAAGCTTATAGCAGAAAAGTAGGACATAGACAAATTTTCACAGAATTAAAAATTGAGAAAATTAATGGATAATAAATATTATGATTAGAATAAATATAAAGAAGACTGAAACTGAATTTAATGTTGAGGTAGTTGGACATGCTTTATATGCAGCGCATGGAACAGATATTGTGTGTGCAGCAGTTAGTATGTTAACTATTAATAGTGTTAATTCAATAGATAAGTTTTCAAAAAGTAAAATAGCTTATAAAGTAAACGATGGAATGTTAAAGTTTGACGTTTCCAATATAGATGACGCTTCTAAAGTACTGATTGATTCAATGATATTAGGTCTAGAAGCTGTTAAAGAAGAATACGGAAATAAGTATATTGAAATAAATTATTTGGAGGTGTAAATATGTTAAAGTTAAATCTTCAGTTATTCTCAAGTAAAAAAGGAGTTGGATCTACTAAAAACGGTAGAGATTCAGAATCTAAAAGACTTGGGGCTAAGAGAGCAGATGGACAATTTGTTTTAGCTGGAAATATTCTTTATAGACAAAGAGGAACTAAAATACATCCAGGAAATAATGTAGGTATTGGTGGAGATGACACATTATTCGCATTAATCGACGGTGTAGTTAAGTTTGAAAGAAAAGGTAGAAGCAAGAAGCAGGTTTCTGTTTATGCAAAAAATAACTAATAACTAGAGATGAAGGTTTCAAATATTATTTGAAACCTTCTTTTTAAGTAAGATGAGGTGAGAAAAATGTTTGCAGATAAGGCAAAAATATATATAAAAGCTGGTAATGGTGGACATGGATTGGCATCTTTTAGACGTGAGAAATACGTACCAAATGGAGGACCAGATGGTGGAGATGGTGGAAACGGTGGAAGTGTAATATTTGTAGCAGATGAAAATATTAACACTCTTATTGATTTTAGAAATAAAAGACACTATAAAGCTGGTAACGGAGAAAATGGAAAAGCTAAGAAGATGCACGGGAAGACAGCAGATGATTTAATTGTTAAAGTTCCAGTTGGAACTATAATTAGAGAGTTTGAAAGTAATAAGATAATGGCAGATTTAGCTCATCCAGGAGATGAAAAAGTAATTGCAAAAGGTGGAAAAGGTGGATTAGGTAATCAGCATTTTGCAACATCAAAAATGCAGGCCCCTAAGTATGCTGAAAAAGGAAGAGATGGAAGAGAATATTGGCTTACGTTAGAGCTTAAAATGATAGCTGACGTTGGACTTATTGGTTTCCCGAATGTAGGTAAATCTACAATACTTTCTGTAACATCTAATGCAAATCCTAAAATAGGAAATTATCATTTTACAACGATTAATCCAAATTTGGGAGTTGTAAAAACTAAGTATGATCATAGTTTTGTTATTGCAGATATACCTGGGATAATAGAAGGTGCACATATGGGAGTTGGGTTAGGATATGACTTTTTAAGACATATCGAAAGAACTAGAGTTTTAATACATGTTGTAGATGGTTCTGGTTTAGAAGGAAGAGATCCAATAGAAGATATTAAGAAAATAAATGAAGAATTATATAGATATAATGAGAGACTTGTTAATTTGCCTCAAGTTATAGCTATAAACAAAACGGATATTCCAGATTCTTTTGAGAATGTAGAAAAGATTAGAGAAAAATTTAGTGCTACATATAAAATATTTGAAATTTCAGCAGTTACAAATACAGGACTTAATGATCTTATGAACTATGTAGGTCAAATGCTTGAAAGTATTCCACAAGAAGTATTTGTGTTTGAATCTGAATATGAAGAAGAGTATGAGGAAGAAGATGAAATAGGATATTCTGTTGAAAAAACAGATAAAGATTATTATGTTGTTGAAGGTCCTATTGTAGAGAGAATGTTAGGTTATACTAACTTAGAGACTGAAAAAGGTTTTGCTCATTTACAGAAATTCATGAAAGAAAAAGGAATTATCAATGAACTTAAGCAAAAAGGTATTCAAGATGGTGACACAGTAAAGCTTGGCGACATCGAATTTGAATATTTCAATTAGGAGGTTGCTATGAATAGTAGACAAAGAGCTTATTTAATTAAGTTATCTCATGAGCTTACTCCTATTTTCCAAATTGGAAAAGAGGGAGTTAGTCCAGCACTTAGAGATGGAGTTGCTGAGGCATTAGCAAAAAGAGAAATTGTTAAAATAAATGTACTTAAAAATTGTTTTGAAGATCCTAAAGATCTTGGAATTCTTTTGTCAGAGAGAACAACATCTACACTTGTAAAAGTTATAGGTAGAAAAATTGTTTTATACAAACCAGCAAAAGAACCTAAAATACAATTACCAAAATAAAGAACTTTAGAGTTCTTTATTTTTTTGCTATAATAGAGCATAGAAAGAGGCGATTTATATAAAACAATTACTTATAGAATATGCTAAAAATAATGATATACATGAAATTGGTATTTGCTCAGCAAAGCCCTTTTTACATATAAAAAATCGTTTTGAAGAAAGAAAAAAGGAAGGTTATTTAACGGGATTTGAATATGATAATCTAGATGAAATGATATATCCAGAGTTAAGTTTGGATGGTGCTAAAAGCATAGTAGTAATGCTTGAAAAATATAGAAAAGAATCAAAATACATTTCTAAATCTTCGGTAGGAAGAGATTATCATTTAATCGTTAAAGATAAATTTGAAAAGCTGGAAGAATACTTAAATGAAATGGGGATAAAAACGAAAAGTTTTGTGGATACAGGTCCGCTTTTAGAAAGAGAGTTAGCTCTTAGAGCCGGGCTTGGGTTTATAGGGAAAAACAACAATTTTATTTCTTATAAAAACGGTAGCTATGTTTTTATAGGATATATAATTATAGATAAAGAAATAGAAGTGAGTGATGTTTTAGCTAATCCAGATGAATGTGGTGAATGTAATAGGTGTATTAATTCTTGCCCAAGCAAAGCACTTGTAGGAGAGTATAAACTTAATGGACAAAAATGCATGTCATATATTAGTCAAAAGAAGGATTGCATAAGAGTGTTTGAAGATAAAATAATAAACATTTATGGGTGCGATATATGCCAAGATGTATGTCCATATAATAAAGATATAAAGTTTGATAAAGTAGAGGATATTGATTTAGAGTTTTTGATAAATATGACAAATGTAGAATTTAAAGAGAACTTTAAAAATATGGCAGCAGGTTGGAGAGGTAAAAACTTACTTAAAAGAAATGCTGCGTACGTGATATTAAATAAAAAAATAGAAAATAAATATAAAGTGTTAGATGAAATATTAAAGATGGATGTAAAAATATTTGATGAAGTTAAAGAATATATAAAAAAGAAAAGAGTGAAATAGTATGGGGTATTGGAATAGCAGGGGATTAAGAGGAGATTTGCTTGAAGAAATAATAAATATGACAAATGAGAAATATATTAAAAGTAATATAGCTATTGTGCAGAAGATTCCTACTCCTATTAAACCTATTAAGATTGATAAAGAAACAAGGCATATTAAGTTAGCATATTTTGAAAAAAAGAGTACAGTTGATTATATTGGAGTAGTACAAGGTATACCAATATGCTTTGATGCTAAAGAAACAGGGCTTAATAGTATACCTATATCAAATATCCATGAGCACCAGATAGAGTTTATGGATAAGTTTGAAAAGCAAGGAGGATTGGCGTTTTTAATAGTTTTTTTCTCGAAATATGATAAATATAAAATAATTACTTTCGAAATATTGCGAAAATTCTACAAAGATGCTATAATAGGTGGAAGGAAATCAATTCCATACACTGCTATAGATGAAAAATACATAATTGAAAATAGTGGTGGTAAGTATTTAAATTACTTAGAAACATTAAACACGTATTTGACTGAGAAGGACGACCTAAAGAAATAGGCGTTCTTTTTTTATTATAAAAAGAAAGGTAGGGAAAAAGCATGTTTAATAATATGAAAAACAAAATAATTGAAAATAAAAATTTAATAATTTTTTGTCTTGCTTTTTCGCTAGCTACAAATGCCTTAGGTAATGTGTTGCAGTACAGCTTTTTAAGTAAAAAAGTTGATAGGATGATGGAAAGTAATAAAAAAACATCAGAAGAGTATTTAGAAGAATTTGGAATGCTAAAACAAGATATAGATGAAATGAATATGTTATATGAGGGTATAGATAAAAGGTTAACAGATATAAAAGAAGAGTGTAATGGTGAGTTATTAGAAACGGTAGAGAAGAAAATAGATGAACTAGAGAAGAAGCAACAGTATAGCGAATGGAAAAATATGCTGCCCACCGCAGGTGATATGAATACAGATAATGAAAATATAAAGAAAAGAATGGAAAAAACAGATAAACATAATGATGTTATATTTGACGTTGCATACACGTATGGAATAGATCCATTATTTGTAAAATGTATATTATATAAAGAAAGTGGAGGAAGTGGATATACTTTTAATGAAAATCTAGATGAGAATGGTTTGGTTAAGTCGGTTGATATAGGATTCTTTCAACGTAACTTTTTACTTAAGAATAGAGTTGGTCCAGAGTTTATAACTGCTAAGAATTTTATGAATTATATTAATATAAGCAATTATCACATAAGTAAAGATGGAGAAAAAGAAAAGGTTGATCCTATAAGGTTGCGTGAAGATTTTGATTATGCACTTCATGATGCTATATATGTTTTATATGAAAAAGAAAAAGTTGCAATCAGAGTTTGGGATTCAGATAGTAAGTGGCACTTAGGTAAAGCTTATAATGGTAGTGGTAAGTATTCAGATGAAATGAAAGAAATATATGAGATGTTTGGATATGATTTTGACACATCTATAAGTGTTCCTTTTTATGATCAAGAAATTGTTATGAATTTTCATGGATTCACAGAAGGTGAAAATAAAAATAACGAGTTGACAAATGAAGAGAATGTGTTAGAATAATTTAAATAAATACTTTGAAGGTGCAAAGTAATTATAGGATTATTTTTTAGAGAGAAAGCATTTGGTGAAAGCTTTTAAATGACTTATAATGAAATTTCACACTGGAGTTCTATCTTTGAATAAAGTAGGAGATAGCGTTAGATGCGTTAAATCTAGAGAGCTTATATTTATATATAAGAACCAGGGTGGTACCGCGGAAGAATTTTTCGTCCCTTGCTATATGCAAGGGGCGTTTTTTTATTTTGTAAAGGAGGAAATATGAAAGGATTATTAGAAGAGATTAGAGTAGAAGTAACAGGGCTACTTGATTCTGCAGCAAGTATGACAGATCTTGAAACTATTAAGGTTAAGTACTTAGGTAAAAAGGGTAAATTAACAGATGTTTTAAAAGGTATGAAAGATTTAACAGCAGAAGAGAGACCAGAAATGGGTAAGCTTGCTAATGAAGTTAGAGATTATATTGAAGAAAAGTTAGTAGAGTAT
Source organism: Clostridia bacterium (assembly GCA_025210555.1). Taxonomy (GTDB): domain Bacteria; phylum Bacillota; class Clostridia; order Lachnospirales; family JAOARL01; genus JAOARL01. The sequence continues at coordinate 92,243 of JAOARL010000033.1, read as the reverse complement.
AAAAGGGTAGTTAGGGAAAAAGAGATAGCTGGACAAATTGAGAGTGAAAAAATTGATGTAACTGTACCAGGTAACAGAGAAAAAGTTGGTAGTTTACATCCACTTACAATAGTTACAAAAGAAATTGAAGAATTCTTTATGGGATTAGGTTACTCAATAGAAGAAGGTCCAGAAATAGAAAAAGATTATTATAATTTTGAAGCACTTAATATACCTGAGAATCATCCTGCTAAAGATGAGCAAGATACATTCTATATTAGTAAAGATGTAGTTCTTAGAACTCAAACATCACCAGTTCAAGTTAGAACTATGGAAAAAGGAGAACTTCCAATAAAGATAATAGCTCCAGGAAGAGTATTCAGATCGGATGAGGTAGATGCAACGCATTCACCTGTTTTCCATCAATTAGAAGGACTAGTTGTTGATAAGGGAATAACTATGTCTGATCTTAAAGGAACATTATCTGTATTTGCTAAGAAGATGTTTGGAGAGAAAACTGTTATTAAATTCAGACCAAGTTTCTTCCCATTTACTGAGCCAAGTTCAGAAGTGGATGTTTCTTGTTTTAAATGTTCAGGAAAAGATTCAAATTGTAAAGTTTGTAAGGGTTCTGGATGGATAGAAGTTTTAGGGTGTGGAATGGTACATCCTAGAGTGTTAGAAAAAGCAGGAATAGATCCTAATGTATACAGTGGATTTGCTTTTGGAATGGGTATAGAGAGAATTGCTATGCTTAGATATGGAATTGATGATTTAAGATTATTCTATGAAAATGACGATAGATTTTTAAAACAATTTAAATAAAAGGAGGAAATTATATGTTAGTACCATTATCATGGTTAAACGATTATGTTGATATAGAAGGAATAGAACCAAAGGAGTTAGCTGATAAAATGACTTTATCAGGATCTGCTGTTGAGACTATTGATGAAAAGGGAAAAGATGTTGAAAATGTAGTAGTAGGAAAAGTTGTTGAAATTAAAAAACATCCTAATGCTGACAAGTTAGTAGTGTGCCAAGTTAATGTTGGTAAAGAAGAAAATATACAAATATGTACAGGAGCTACAAATTTAGTTGAAGGAGATTACGTTCCAGTGGCACTTCATGGAGCTAAACTTCCAGGTGGACTTATAATAAAAAAAGGTGAACTTAGAGGTTTGGAATCAAACGGAATGATGTGTTCTATAGAAGAATTAGGATTTACTAGAGAGGAATATCCTGACGCTGTGGAAGATGGGATATATGTATTTAATAAAAAATATGATTTGGGTGAGGATGTTAAACCTATATTTGGACTTGATGAAGTCATTCTTGAGTTTGAACTTACTAGTAACAGAGGAGACTGTAATAGTATAGTAGGTATTGCAAGAGAAGTTGCAGCTGTATTAGGAAAAGAACTTAAGATGCCAGAAGCAGATGTTAATGAAACTGCTGAAATAGCGGAAGACTATCTTAAGATAAATAATAAAGCTACAGATAAATGTAGTAGATATTCAGCTAGAATTATTCAAGATGTAAAGATTGGAGAGTCGCCAGACTGGATCAAGAAAGCTTTATTATCAATAGGGATTAATCCAAAGAATAACGTAGTTGACATTACTAATTTAATGGCATTTGAATTAGGACAGCCAATGCATGCATTTGATTTAGATAAGGTTGAGGACCATGAAATTATTATAAGAAATGCAGAAAATGGAGAAGTGATAACTACACTTGATGAAGAAGTAAGAGAATTAGATGATTCTATGCTTGTTATTGCAGATAAAAATAAAGCTCTAGCTATAGCAGGAATTATGGGTGGAAACTCAACTAAGATAGATGATAATACAAAGACTGTGCTTTTAGAAGTTGCAAACTTTGATGCTACGAATATAAGAGTTAGTAGTAAAAAGTTAGGTCTTAGAACAGATGCATCAGCTCATTATGAAAAAGGAATAGATCCAAACTTAGCTTCTTTTGCTGCAGATAGAGCCGCTATGCTTATTGAAATGTATGCATCAGGAAAAGTAGCTAAAGGTTTAGTTGATAGTTATGATGTAGTTAGAAAACCAGTTAAAATGGTTTATGCTCCAAATAGAATTTGTAAGCTTTTAGGAATTGAAATATCAGAAGATACTATGATAGAAATATTTGAAAAATTAGGATTTATTGTAAATGCTAGAGATCAAATAGTAGAAATACCAACTCATAGAGACGATATTTCTATACAAGAAGATTTAGCAGAAGAAATCATAAGAATTTATGGTTTTGATAAGCTTAAAGAAACATTGCCATCAGGGAATGTTACTATGGGAATTAAGACTGCTGAGCAAAAGGTACAAGATGAAATAGTAAATAAGGTTTTAGGATATGGATATAGTGAAGTTAGAACTTATTCTTTTGAAAGTCCAAAGTCATTTGAAAAACTAAACATGGTAGAAACTAATGATCTAAGAAAAGTTATAGAAGTAACAAATCCACTTGGGGAAGATTATAGTTTAATGAGAAGACAATTAGCAAACGGTATGCTTACAGTGCTTTCGAAAAATTATAATCAAAGAAATAAAAATGTAAGAATGTTTGAAGTAGCAAAAGTATATAATCCAGTTTGTGAAGATGTTAAATGTAGTGAACTTCCAAATGAAGATAAGCATTTATCAATAGGAGCATATGGAGATATGGATTATTATGATCTTAAAGGTACAATAGAAACACTTTTAGAAGGACTTAATATAAAATATGATTTTGAAGCTAAGACTTCTATTGACTATATGCATCCAGGTAGAACAGCAGCTATAATATCAAGAAATCAAGAAATTGGTCATATAGGAGAAGTTCATCCGTTAGTATTAGATAATTATGATATAAAGGAAAAGGTTTATTATGCAGAACTTAATTTGGACAAATTAATTGATTTTAAAGTTAAGAAATTTAAATTAAAGCCACTTCCAAAATATCCAGCAATGAATAGAGATTTAGCATTCCTTGTTAAAGATGAAATACTTGTTGGAGATATTGAAAAAATTATAAGAAGAAATAATCCAGGGTTTATGGAGGAATATAGCTTGTTTGATATCTATAAGGGAGAGCAAATTGAAGAAGGTAAGAAGTCTGTAGCGTACAATTTTGTATTTAGATCAGCAGATAGAACTCTTACAGATGAAGAAGTTAATAAAGCAATGGATAAAATAATAACTGAACTTAAAGCGAATGTAAACGCAGAAATGAGAGGCTAAGAATATGACATCTAGTGAATTATTAGTAACGTTTAATGAAGAAAAGAAAAGAAATCGTAATGGAAAACTTTTCATAATATCAGGAACAACAGCGTGTGGAAAAAATACCCTTATAAATAGAGTTTTAAAAGATGATATGGGACTTACACTTATACCATCTTTTGTTACAAGAGGAATGAGAGATGGAGAATCACAAGGTAATCCATATATATTTATGAGTGAAGAAGAATTTATGAAACTAGTGAATAATAATGAAATGTTTGAATATGAAAATGTTCATAAGGGTGTTTATTATGGAACGCACCAAAAAACATATGAATATGCCGTTGAAAATGGATATGATGTTATTAAAGATATAGATGTAAATGGAGCAGAAAAATATAAAGAGCATTTTAAGGAAAAGGCAATTCTTATATTCATCAAAACTTCAACAAAAGAAGTGCTTAGGCAAAGAATAGTTGATAGACATGGAGAAGATGAAGAACAAATTGAGAATAGACTGTCTAGAGTTGATTATGAGCTCTCTAAAGAAAGTAATTATGACTATGTTGTTATAAATGATGATTTAGAAAAAGCAGTGACAGATTTAGAAAAGATAATTAGAAATGAAATAAATGCTTAATAAAATAGTGTATCTATAGTAGATACACTATTTTTTATGTGTTCTTAAAATTATATCCCAAAGGTAAGAACCTATTCCAAAATTCACATACATATTCTTATGATGAACTCTATGATGCTTTTCTAGAGTTGTAATAAAGGCAATGTTTGTTGAATTATATTTATGAAATACTACATGGATTGTTTCCATAAATATGAAATAAGTAGTACATGTTAGCGCATATAATAACTTTACTTCAATTAGTAAGATAGGAGTACAGCTAAATAAAATAGAAATTAAGATATATAAGTTGCTAGATTTTATATCGCTTATTTTTGAGTCTCGTATTTTATAAGTTATACCAAAGTCCATGTGGTGTTTTTGAGTGTGATGGTGTTCAATGTTGTTATGTAACCAAAATCTATGCAAAAGATATTCGGTTAAGCTGGAAAATAAATAAGCTATTAATATAGTAGAAAAATATTTCATAAGATCACTCCTTTAATAAAAGTATACTAGAAGAGTTGACAAAATAAAAGTGAGGTGATATATTATATATGTGATTAGCACTCCTTAGAGATGAGTGCTAACAGAAAAAGATGGAAGTGATATTATGCTAAACGAAAGAAAGTTTAGGATTTTAGAGGCTATTGTAAAAGATTATATTGAAACAGCTGAACCAGTTGGTTCAAGAACTATTTCAAAAAAATATGATCTTGGAGTATCGCCAGCTACTATAAGGAATGAAATGGCAGATCTTGAAGAGTTAGGATTACTTCTTCAGCCACATACTTCCGCAGGAAGAATACCTTCTGAATTAGCTTATAGGCTTTATGTTGATAATATGCTTAGTTATGATAACTTAAACGATTTAAGAGAGAGTATTATATCTAAAATAGAACATATTAAAAGTAGTGCTTTAAAAGAAAATAAGAAAAGCAATTATTTAATACAAGAAATAGGTAAATTAGTTTCAAGTATAACTAATTATCCGGTAATTGTATCAACACCTAAAAAGGATAATAAAATTAAACATCTTGAGCTTATACCAGTTGATAAGAATATGGTAGTTCTAATGCTTGTAAATGATAAGAATATGGTAAAGACATATTCTATAAATACAGCATTAGAAATAGATAAGGAAGAAATTAAAAAAATATCTGAGATGCTTAATGATCATTTAAAAGGTCTTATGATAAGAGATATTAATTATCCCTTAATACAAACACTAAAAAAACTTATGGGTAATTATAAAGGGATGCTTGAAGTTGTTTTAGAACTTATTGCAAAAATGGTTGAAACAAAAGATGAATCTGAAATATTTGTAACTGGTGCAAATAAAGTTTTTGAACTTCCAGAATATAAAGATGTGCTAAAGGCTAAGACAGTACTTAAAATTTTGGAAGAAAAAGATAAAATGAAAGAAGTTCTAGATAAAAATCAAAGACCAGGTATTGGTGTTGTGATAGGAACAGAAAATAAAATTGATGAAATAAAAGATTGTAGTCTTATAACTGCTAATTATACGATGAATGGCGAAATAATTGGAACAGTAGCAATACTTGGTCCAACTAGAATGGATTATTCACAGATAATATCAATTTTAGCGTTTATCTCTCAAAATATGAGCGGTATGATGAAAAGACTTATGGAGGTAAAATATGAGTAAAAAAGATGAAAAAAAGAAAAAAGAAGCATCTTTAGAAAAAGAAATGGAAAAAGAAATAAAAGAAGCTGTAATTGAAGAAGAAATAAAAGAAGAAAGTGAAGATAGCAAAAAAGCTGCCGAGTATTTAGATAGACTTCAAAGAACAATGGCAGAGTTTGATAATTATAGAAAAAGAACTGAAAAGGAGACTACCAGAATATATGAAAATGGCGTTATGGAAACAATAAATGAAATGCTTCCAGTTCTTGATAATTTAGAAAGAGCACTTAACACAGAATCTGATAGTGATGATCTTAGAAAAGGTATAGAGATGGTTTATAAACAGTTTAAAGATTCACTTGAAAAATTAGGAGTAAGTGAAACACCTACTGAAGCATTTGATCCAGAAATGCATAATGCAGTTATGCATGTTGAAGATGATGAATATGGAGAAAGTGCAATAGTAGATGTTATGCAAAAAGGATATATATATAAAGAAAGAGTAATTAGATATGCAATGGTAAAAGTTGCAAATTAAGGGAGGAATATAAAATGGGAAAAATAATAGGAATTGATTTAGGAACAACAAACTCATGTGTAGCAGTTATGGAGGGTGGAAAACCAGTTGTAATAGCTAACACAGAGGGTATAAGAACTACACCATCAGTAGTAGCATTTAAGAAAGATGGAGAGCGATTAGTAGGGGAGACTGCTAAGAGACAAGCAATAACAAATCCAGATAGAACAATTGCGTCTATCAAAAGAGAAATGGGAACTGATCATAAAGTAAATATTGATTCAAAAGATCATTCTCCACAAGAAATATCAGCTATGATTTTACAAAAATTAAAGGCAGATGCTGAAAGTTATTTAGGTGAAAGTGTAACAGAAGCTGTAATCACAGTACCAGCATACTTTACAGATGCTCAAAGACAAGCAACTAAAGATGCAGGGAAAATTGCAGGATTAGACGTTAAGAGAATTATAAACGAGCCAACATCAGCAGCACTAGCATATGGTCTTGAAAATGAGCAAGAACAAAAGATAATGGTATATGACCTTGGTGGAGGAACGTTTGATGTTTCAATTATTGAAATTGGAGATGGAGTTATCGAAGTATTAGCTACTAGTGGAGATAATCATTTAGGAGGAGATGACTTTGACAATAAAGTTATGGACTTCTTAGTTTCAGAATTTAAGAATGCTGAAGGAATAGATTTATCAACTGATAAAATGGCAGTACAAAGATTAAAAGAAGCTGCTGAAAAAGCTAAAAAAGAACTTTCAACAGTAGCAACTACAAACATAAACTTACCATTTATAACAGCTACAGCTGAAGGGCCAAAGCATATGGATATTACATTAACAAGAGCTAAGTTTGATGAACTTACATCAAGCCTAGTTGAAAGAACAATGGGGCCAGTTAGAACTGCTTTATCTGATGCAGGACTTGGTGCTGGAGAATTAGATAAAATATTATTAGTTGGAGGATCTACAAGAATTCCAGCTGTGCAAGATGCAGTTAAGAAATTAACTAACAAAGATGCATTTAAGGGAATTAATCCAGATGAGTGTGTTGCTATTGGAGCATCTATCCAAGGTGGAAAGCTAGCTGGAGAAGCTGGTACAGGAGATATCTTATTATTAGATGTTGCTCCATTATCACTAGGAATTGAAACTTTAGGTGGAGTATTTACTAAGCTTATTGAAAGAAATACGACTATTCCTACAAAGAAGAGTCAAGTATTCTCAACAGCTGAAGATAATCAACCAGCAGTTACAATAAATGTACTTCAAGGTGAAAGACAAATGGCTAGCGATAACAAATCACTTGGAATGTTTACGCTTGATAGTATTCCACCAGCAAAAAGAGGAGTTCCTCAAATTGAAGTAACATTTGATGTTGATGCTAACGGTATAGTTAACGTATCTGCTAAAGATATGGGAACAGGTAAAACACAACATATAACAATAACTTCAAGCACTAATCTTTCTGATGAAGATATAGATGCAGCTGTAAAAGAAGCAGAGAAGTTTGCTGAAGAAGATAAGAAGAGAAAAGAAAAAATAGATTCAAGAAACGAAGCAGATTCATTAGTATTCCAAACAGAAAAAATGATGACTGATTTGGGAGATAAGATTGAAGAAGCAGATAAAACTAAAGTAGAAGAAGAGTTAAAGAAACTTAAAGATAAATTAGAAGCTGTTAAAGTTGAAGATATGACAGATGCAGACGTAGAAGAAATTAATAATTTAAAAGAAGAATTACAAAAAGTATTCTATGATATTTCAGCTAAGTTATATCAACAAGAACAAGCAGCTGGAGCTAATCCAGAAGCAGGAGCAGAAGATGATACAGAAGGAAATGATGACGATACTGTTGTAGATGCAGACTATAAAGAGGTATAATATAAAAGCCAAAGAAAATCTTTGGCTTTTTTAAAAAGTATGGTAGGTGAAAGAAATTGACTAAAAGAGATTATTATGACGTGTTAGGTGTTTCTAAAGAAGCATCTGATGCTGAGATAAAAAAAGCTTATAGAAAGCTTGCAAAACAGTATCATCCAGATAGTAATGGACACTCAGAAGAAAACGATGCTAAATTTAAAGAGGCTACAGAAGCATATGAATCTTTATCAGATTCTAACAAGAGAGCTCAATATGATAGATTTGGACACGCTGGAATGGGTGGAAATGGAGCAGGATTCGGTGGAGGATTTGAAGGATTCTCAGGAATGGATTTTGACTTAGGTGATATATTAAACGGATTTGGTTTCGGTGATGCTTTTGGTGGAGGCGGAAGGTCGAGAAGATCTAATGGTCCACGTAAAGGAGCAAATGTAAGAGTAACAGTTCAATTAGAATTCTTAGAAGCTGTATTTGGTATTAAGAAAGAGATAAGAGTACCGGTTACAGAAGATTGTGTTACTTGTCACGGAAGTGGGGCTAAAGCAGGGACAGAAGCACAAACATGTAGCAAATGTGGTGGTAGTGGTCAGGTAAGAACTACAAGACAAACTATCTTAGGAACTTTTGCAAGTGTTGAAACTTGTGATGTATGTCATGGAAGCGGGAAAGAAATAAAAGAAAAATGTAGCGCTTGCCATGGAAGTGGTAAGATGAAGACTGTTAAGAAAATAGAAGTTGATATTCCAGCAGGAATAGATAATGGACAAAGTATAAGAATTGCAGGTAAAGGTGACGCTGGAGAATTAGGTGGGCCACAAGGTGATCTTATAATAACAGTTTATGTAAAAGAGCATGAGTTATTCCAAAGAGATGGATATGATGTTCAGTGTGAAATTCCAATTACTTTTGCGCAAGCAGCACTTGGATCTGAAATAACAGTGCCAACTGTTGATGGAAAAGTTGCTTATGAAATTAAAGAAGGAACTCAAACAGGAACAGTATTTAGATTAAAAGGAAAAGGTATTCCAACACTTAGAAATAAGGATAGAAGAGGAGATCAATATATAAGAGTTAAAGTTGAGATTCCTAAAAAGCTAAATAAGAAGCAAAAAGAGTTATTGAAAGAATTTGAGGATACATGTAAAGATAATCATCAAGAGCAAAAAGGATTTTTAGATAAACTTAAAGAGATGTTTGCTTAAAGAAGACATTTGATGAAATGTCTTCTTTTTTATGTTAAAATGGTAGAAGTAAAGAGGTGAAGATGTTGAACTGGATAGAGTTTAAAATAGAGTGTAAAGAAAATGATATAGATGAGATTGTTGCTATTTTAGTTTCAAATGGAATTGAGAGTTTAGTAATAGATGATCCAAGAGAATTTTGTTTTGTTATGGAAAGTGAAAGATATGAAATAAGAGCAGAAGATGAGCTAGTTAACAAATCAAAATGTGGACAGGGAAGTATTTCTTTTTATTTAGAAGATAATAAGCTTGCTATGGGGTTAATAGATGAAGTTAATTTAAAATTAAAAACTATTGGCAACTATGAAATAAAAGCTCAAAATATTAAAGAAGAAGACTGGGCTAACAATTGGAAAAAATATTATAAGAGATTTAACGTTAGTAAAAATATTGTAATTAATCCAGCTTGGGAAGAATATGAAAGTTTAAGGGATGAGCTTGTAATAAATTTAGATCCAGGAATGGCGTTTGGTAACGGGTCACATACTACTACAAAACTAGCAGTAATGTTAATTGAAAAGTATGTAGAAGGCGCTACAAGTATTATAGATGTTGGTTCTGGAAGCGGGATATTATCTATAATAGCCAAGAAACTTGGGATTCACGATGTTTTTTCTGTAGATATAGAAGAAAAGGCTGTAGAATCTACAAATAAAAATTGTAAAATAAATGATATTGATGATATAGAAATAATACATGGTAATCTTTTAGAAATGACAAATAAAAAAGCTGATATTGTAGTTGCGAATATTGTAGCAAATGTATTGCTAGTTCTTAATAAAGATATTCATAATCATGTAAATGAAGGTGGAATTTATATACTTTCTGGTATATACTATGAAAGATTAGATGAAGTTAAAGAATCGCTTAAAGAGTTTGAAATTCTTGAAATTGTTGAAATGGGAGAATGGAGAGCTATTGCTTGTAGGAGGTAAAAAATGCCAAGGTATTTTGTTGAAAAAAGTAATATAAATAATAACAATATAAAAATAGTTGGTGAAGATGTAAAACATATAAGTAAAGTTTTGAGGTCTAAGCCAGGAGATATATTAGAAGTTTCAGATGGTGATGGAATGGATTATGAAGTTGAAGTTATTGATGTTTTTGAGAAGGAAATTGAAACAAAAATAATCTCAAAGAAGGAAAATGAAACTGAACCTAAAATAAGGTTAAAACTATTTCAAGCATTAGGGAAATCTGATAAAATGGATTTAGTTATACAAAAAGCTGTAGAACTTGGAATAGATGAAATATATCCAGTAGTTACTAAATATACAGTGGTAGAAGTAAAGGATAAAAAGAAGGAAAATAAAAAACTTGAGAGATGGAATAAAATAGCAGAGTCTGCTGCTAAGCAATCAGGTAGAGGTAAGATTCCTGAAGTAAGAGAAATATTAAGTTTTAAAGAGGCAATAAAGATTTCAAGACAGTTTGATAAAACTATAATATTTTATGAAAAAGAAAAAGAGAATACTTTAAATAAATCACTTGGTAATTTTACTGGAAATACAATAGCTTATTTTGTAGGACCAGAAGGTGGATTTTCTAAAGAGGAAATAGAAAGTGCAGAAGATGCGGATATTTTAACTTTAGGAAAGAGAATATTGAGAACAGAAACAGTTCCTATTGTAGTGACTGGAATAATAATGAACATAATGGAGGAAATGTAAGTTTGAGAGTATTAGTTGTAGATGACGCAATGTTTATGAGAAACGTATTAAAAGGAATTTTAAAAGATAGTGAGTTTGAAGTAGTTGGTGAAGCTGCAAACGGAGTAGAAGCGCTTGAAAAAGTTAAAGAGTTAAATCCGGATATAGTAACGTTAGATATTACTATGCCAGAAATGGACGGGCTAACAGCTCTAAATAAGATAATAGAAATAGATGATAGCATAAAAATAGTAATGGTATCAGCTATGGGACAACAAAATATGGTTGTAGATGCAATAAGAAAAGGTGCTAAAGACTTTATTGTAAAGCCATTTGATGAAACAAGAGTATTTGAAGCATTTAATAAATTAAAATAGGTGAAAATATGGGAAATAAAAGCTTTTTCGGACAAGCTACAATGTTAGCTATAGCTATAGTTGTAGTTAGGTTTTTGGGATTTTTATATAGAGTTCCTTTAACAGGAATGTTAGGAGATAAAGGTATTGGTTGGTACTCAGCTGCTTTCCAAATATATACCTTTTTCTTTATAATGTCAGCATTTTCTTTGCCAGCATCGATTTCTAAAATTGTATCAGAAAACATTGCTATAGGTAGATATAAAAATGCACATAAAGTATTTAAAGTTGCATATAAGATAAGTTTATTTTTAGGTTTTTTGATGGGAGCAATACTTCTTTTTGGAAGTGGTTTGTTTGCAAATTTGCTTAGAATTCCTGAAACAAAATATGCGATGATTACATTAGGACCAACTCTGTTTGTTGTAGCAGCTATGGTGCCACTGAGAGGATATTTCCAAGGAATGGGAGATATGTATCCAACAGCATCATCACAAGTTGTTGAGCAATTTTTTAATGCTATATTTAGTGTTGTTATGGCATATGTATTATTAACTAATTTTGGACTAGCATTTGGAGCAGCAGGAGGAACTTTAGGAACGGGAATAGGAGCACTTGCTGGACTTATATATATAAGTATTATGTATTTAAAAAGAAAAAAAGATATATTTAAAAATATTGATGAAGGTGATCAATATGAAGAAGACTCTAAAGTTATAGCAAAAAATATGTTAGGTACAATGATTCCATTTATAATTGGAAATACTGTTTTTACTTTTACTGTGTTAATAGATGTAATAATGGTTAAGACTGGACTTCTTGCAGCAGATTATACAAATGATGCAGCTGATGTAATATATGGACAGTGGAGTGGTAAGTATTCTTTGATAATAAATTTGCCAACATCAATTATAACAGCAATAGTTACAGCTATAATACCAAATATAGCTGCAGCAAAAGCTAAAGGAAAGTTTGAACTTATAAGAGCAAAATTTGAAAGACTTATAAAAGTAATATTTGTTGTAATGATGCCAACAGCTATAGGACTAATGGTTATGGGAAGTAATATTTTAGAATTATTGTTTCCAAGAAATCCAGGTGGGGGTCAGCTTTTTGTAGTTGGTGGATTTACAGTTGTTCTCGTAGGAATTATGAAAATAAGTACAGCGACATTGCAAGGGATGGGAGAGTTTTGGAAACCCGTTAAGTATACAGCAATAGCAATGGCAACAAAAGTATTACTTAATTTTACACTTATTCGTATTCCAGAGATTAATATATATGGAGCTATAATAGCTGGTTTAATTGCTTATTCAATAATTTCATATTTTAATATAAGAGAAATTAATAAAAAGTTAAATATGAAAGTGCACTTATTAAAATATGCGGCAAAGCCATTTATAGCAAGTCTCATAATGGGGATTTTCACATATGGTATTTATTATGCATTTAGTGGAATTAGTCAAAATCTAGCAACTGTAATTTCAGTGGCTGGAGCAGTTATTATATATGGAGTGTTAGTTATTAAATTTAAAATATTAAGTAAAGAAGAAATATTAATTCTACCAAAAGGTGAAAAAATAGTTAAAGTATTGAAAATATAAGATAATCAGCTGATTATCTTATATTTTACTGTGAGGAGGAAACATGTTAAAAATATCTAATTTAAAAGTTAAAGTGGAAGAAATTAGTAAAATAAATAAACTAATAGCAAAAAAACTTAAAATTAAGGAAGAGTTGATTACAGATTTAAGTGTTATTAGACAAAGCATAGATGCAAGAGATAAAAGTAATATCTTTTATAATTGTAGCGTAGCAATTGAGATTGAAAATGAAGAAAAATATTTAAAAACAAAAGATGTTTCAATATATAAAAAAGTGAATTATTCAATTCCGGAAAAAGGAAATTTAGAGATTAATAAAAGACCAGTGGTAGTTGGGTTTGGACCTTCAGGAATGTTTGCAGCTTTGATACTTGCGGAGGCTGGATACAAGCCTATTGTTATTGAAAGAGGAAAAAGAGTTGATGAGCGTGAAAAAGATATAATAGAATTTTGGAAAAATGGAAACTTAAATGAAGAATCTAACGTCCAATATGGTGAAGGTGGTGCAGGTACTTTTTCAGATGGAAAGTTAACAACTTTAACTAAAGATAAAAGTGGTAGATTTGCAAAAGTTTTAAATGAATTTGTTTTAGCTGGAGCGCCAGAAGATATTTTGTATAAAGCTAAGCCTCATATTGGAACAGATTATCTTAAGCTAGTAGTTAAAAATATAAGAGAGAAGATAATTAATCTAGGTGGAGAAATAGTATTCTCATCTAAACTTACAGACATAGATATAACTGATGGAAAGATAAGTTCTATAGAAATTAATAATGATAAAAAGATTAATACAGACGTTTTAATGTTGTGTATTGGACATAGTGCTAGAGATACTTTTGAAATGCTTTATGACAAAAATATAAATATAGAACAAAAAGATTTTTCAGTAGGTGTTAGAATTGAGCATCCACAAGATCTTATAAATGAAAGCCAATATGGAGATTTTGCGGATAGTCTTCCAGCAGCAGAATATAAGTTGGTTCACCATGAAGAAGATAGAAGTGCTTATACTTTCTGTATGTGTCCTGGTGGAAAAGTTGTAGCATCAGCATCAGAAGAAAACATGGTAGTTACTAATGGTATGAGTGAATACAAAAGGGATAGCGAGAATGCAAATTCAGCTCTTTTGGTAGGTGTTAAGAAAGATGACTTTGCAAGTATTCATCCGCTTGCAGGAATGTACTTTCAAAGAGAACTTGAGAAGAAGGCATTTGAACTTGGTGGCAAAAACTATAATGCGCCAGCTCAGTTAGTAGGAGATTTTTTAAATGACAAAGCAAGTATTAGATTAGGCAAAGTTAAACCTACATATGAACCAGGAATAAAACTAACAAATTTAAGTGAGTGTTTACCTGATTATGTAGTAGAAACTATGAGAAAAGCTTTAACTAATATGGGAAGAAAACTTAAAGGGTTTGATATGGATGATGCAATAATGACAGCGGTTGAAACTAGAACATCATCACCAGTAAGAATAACAAGAAATGAGATTAATCAAACTAATATTTCAGGTATTTATCCAGTTGGAGAAGGAGCTGGATATGCTGGTGGAATAATGTCAGCAGCAGTTGATGGAATGAGAATGGCTGAAAGTGTAATAAAATTGTATCTTTATAAAAAATAAAAATATGATAAAATAATAAGTAATTAAGGGGAGTGATAAAATGTTTAAAAAAATATTAGCTTTATTTTTAGCATTTTCGCTTGTAGTAACTAGCGGATATGCAGCGCCAGACATGAAGAAAGGGCATTGGGCATATGATTCTGTAACGAGGATGAGTAATGCAGGATATATTAAGCCAGACTCAAATGGAATGTACAATCCTAATAGAATTGTAAATAAGTTTGAGGCAGTAGACATATTATCTAAAGCATATGGATACACAGAGCCTAAAGGCGATGTAGCATTGGTTAAATATAATAAATTATTGAATTTATACGATAATGCATTTAATTTATGGGAGAGTAATTATAATAAGAAAATTGCATATTTAATGAATGAGGGAATCATAGAGGATATAGATTTAGGACAATTTGTTATAAAAACTCAAGAGGGTAATGAAGTTGTAAGAAGTCTTAAAAAAGAACAGCTATCAGCATATATTGCTAGAATGATGTTAAATGGTTCATCGCCAAGTTATGGATATGTTGAGAAGTTTAGAGATGAAGATAAAATTAATGATAGGTATGAGAAAGAAATATACTATTTGAAATCAAAAGGAATATTAAGCGGAGATAGTAATAATTATTTTAATCCAACAAGTGCAGTAAGTAAGGCTGTATTTGCAACTGTTTTAGATAGATACGTAAATGGTGTAAAAAAAGAAGAACCTAAGACAGAAACTCCAAATACTAGTGTGCCAAGTACGGGTAGTGGCTATACAGAAGCAACTTTTAGTAAAATATATAATGATAAAATAATGAAAGTTAAAAATACAAAAGGTGAATTTGAACTTAAAGTATTGGATCCAAATGTAAAAGTATATGTTAGTGGATCATTAAGAACAATAAAAGATTTAAAAGAAAATACAAAGATATATTTTAGTGAAAAATCTGGTAAAGTTACTGAAGTTAAAACTACTTTAACTGTAGAAAAAACACCGGTAGACACTGGTGATAAAACAGAGACACCAGTAGTTTCAGATTCAGCAGTTGTAGAGGGAAGTATAACAAAAATAGTTATAGGAACACCTTCATATATAACTATTAATGTTTCTGGTAAGCAAAGTCAATATAAAGTATCTTCAAGAGTGAGTTTATCAGAAGTTTATGCTTTAAGACTAAACCAAAAAATAAAACCAGAAATACAATATGGAGCGATAGCTAAAATTAATGGAACAACAACTACAGTAGTTACAAAACCAGAAGATGAAGATGATAAAGAAGACGACAATAAAACAAGCGAAGATATTTCATATGGAGAATTATCAAAAGTTTATGACGAAGATGCAATTAGAATTACACTTAAAAATGGTAGAGAAGAAAAGCATTATGTAGATGATGATACTAAGATTTATGATGAAAAGGGTAAACTTGTAAGAGACTACAAGGATTTAGTCTTAGAAAGTGATTTAGAGGTTAAATATGACTATAATTCAAGCTCATATAAAAGAACAGCTAAAGAAATAAAAGTTAAGAAAGTTAATTTATTAAAAATGAAAGGTGAAATATATAAAGTATATACTTCATCTGAAAGTATAAAAATTGAAAACGATGATGATGACGAAACTTATAAGTTTGATATTGATAAAGAATCTAAACTATATGATTGGGTTGGAGATGAAATATCAGATTATAAGAAATTATCGAAGGATTCAGAAGTTGAAGTCTTCTATAAGGAAGAGGGAGACGATTTAGTTATAAGAGAATTAAAAGTTCTTAAAATAAGTGGTGAAGAATTAGAAGGTAAGATTTATAAAGTTTATTCAAGTGATTATATAAAAGTAAGAGATGATGATAATGATTTAGTAAGAGTTTATGTTAATAATGATACTAAGATTTATGATGATGATGGAGATGAAATATCAGATTATAAGAAGCTTACAAAGGATTCAGAAGTTACAATTATATATGAAGAAGACGAAGATGATGACGATAAGTTTGTTGCAAAACAAATTAAGGTTGATAATTCTAGTTCAGATAAAGTAACAGGAGAAATATATAAAATATATTCAAGTGATTACTTTAAAATTAAAGATGATGACAAAGATATAATAAGAATTTATGTAGAAGATGATACTTTAATATACGATGAAGATGGAGATAAAATATCAAAGTATACAAAGCTTAAAGAAGATTCGGAAGTTACAGTAACTTATAGACTTGATGATGATAAATACTATGCTCAAAAAGTAGAAGTATTAGAAGGAGACAAAGATACTGTAGAAGGAGAAATGTATACAGTAGGAAGTTCTTACATAAGAGTAAGAGATGACGATGATGATACATATAAGATATACATTGATGAAGATGATACAGATATGTATGACGAAGACGATGATAAAATTGATGACATGGATGATTTAGAAAAATATGAAGATAGTGAAGTAGAAGTAGAATATGAAGAAGACGATGATGATGACGATAAATTAATTGCTACTAAAATTACTATTACAAAAACATCAGCAAAGACTGTAGAAGGAGAAATGTATACAGTAGGAAGTTCTTATGTAAGAGTAAGAGATGACGATGATGATACATTTAAGTTATATGTTGATGATGATTCTAAATTATATGATGATGACGATGATAGAGTTGATGATTTAGATGATCTTGAAAAGTTTGAAGAAGAGAAAGTTGAAGTAGAGTATAAAGAAGATGATGGAAAGTACTACATAATAAAACTAGAAGTGAAATAATATTAAAGGTGCCTTTGAAAGACGAGGCATCTTTTTTTGTTTTTACGTAATTACGTGTTGACATAGAATGAGAAAGATGTTATTATGATATTACGTAATTACGAAACGGTCGAAAAGGAGATGGTCAAGATGAATTATGAAGAGGAAATTAATGATTTGAAAGAAGAATTAAAAGAAATAAAAAAATTACTAATTAAAGATTATGGTTCGGAAGAGGAAAAAAACATTTCAAAGGAAAGAATAAAAAATGCTCTAGAAAGAACAGATGGCAAAAAAAGAGAGTTTGCGACACTGGGATCTTATAGTAATGAGAATAATAATGCTCAATGGGATTATTCAGGAGACATTAAAGGCCTTTTAAATATGGATAGTTCATTAGTTACAGATGTTTTCTCTGCATTAGGGAATGAAAGTAGATATGATATTTTAAAATCTTTGCTTGAAAATGCTAAAACTGTTAATGAGCTTATGGATGAGTTAGGATATTCTACAACTGGGAAAATATATCATCATTTAAATGCGCTGTTATCACTAAAATTTATATTTAGCAAGGATGGGAAATATTATATACATACTAATGTAATTGCAGGATTTATAAACATGATAGCAGGGGCGAGTTTAATATTTTATAATAGAAAAAATAGCGAATAAATATTCGCTATTTTTTTGCATTAAGTTTTTCAAGGAAACAATATTCTGACAATTTCATTAGGCACTAATTATTAAGAACTCCCACAAGGTTTATTTAAAATCAAAAACGAAAACGAGAGTAAAATGGAGTATTTAGGAGTAAAAAAAAGTTAATAAAAGCAAATGTGTTAAAACAAACAAAAATGTGCTTTTTTATATTTTGACATACTATATCTTGTGTGTGAAAATGTATACAACACAAAATATTGTTGTAGGAGTGGTTTTATGAGATGTCCTTTTTGTAGTAATGAATATACAAAAGTAATTGATTCAAGGCCTTCTGATGATAATTCAAGTATTAGAAGAAGAAGAGAGTGTGAATCCTGTAAAGAAAGATTTACAACATATGAAAAGATAGAAACTATACCTTTAATTGTTGTAAAAAGGGATGAAACAAGGGAAGTATTTAGCAAGGAGAAGTTAATAAGTGGAATTGTGAAAGCTGGTAATAAGAGATCTTTGTCAATAGACACAATTGAGAAGTTAGTAGATGAAGTAGAAAAAGATTTACAAAACTTAATGAAGAAGGAAGTTTCAACAGAAGATGTAGGAAAAATAACAATGGAAAAACTTAAAGATATTGATGAAGTTGCATATGTAAGATTTGCATCAGTATATAAAAAGTTTAAAGATATAGATACATTTATGGATGAGATTTCAACACTATTAAAAGAGAAAGGTAGATGTTAAATATGATAAGTACTATAATAAAAAGAGATGGATCAGAGGTAAGGTTTGAACAAGAAAAGATAACTAAAGCAATAAAGAATGCAATAATGAATGTATACGATTATGATAAAGATGAAAAGTTTAATAAATTAGCTGAGGTTTTAAGTGATAAAGTTTTATATAAACTTGATAATAGATATAGTGAAAAAATAATACCTAATATTGAAGATGTACAGGACGTTGTAGAGGATGTTCTTATAGAATCAGGAGAAAAAGAAGCAGTAAAACACTATGTAAAATATAGATATGTTCATGAAAACATAAGAGAAGGAAAGAAAGCTTTTGTTGATGTTTTGGATACATTTGATAGATATGTGGATCAAGCTCACTGGAGAGTTAGAGAAAACTCAAATATGGGTTATTCATTACAGGGATTAAACAATCATATAGTATCGGAAGTTACAAAAGAATATTGGCTTAATAAAATTTATGATGAAACAATTAGAGAGAAACATTTAGCAGGAGATTTTCATATCCACGATTTAGGATTATTTGCATCATACTGCTGTGGATGGAGTCTTGAAGATCTTTTAACTAGAGGTTTTAGTGGGGTAAGAGGAAAAATTGAAAGTAAAGCTCCAAGACATTTTAGGACGGCATTACTTCAATTAGTTAATTTCTTTTATACATTGCAAGGAGAAGCAGCTGGAGCACAAGCTGTGTCATCTTTTGACACATATTTAGCACCGTTTATTAGAAAAGATGGATTAAATTACAAACAGGTAAAACAAGCCATGCAAGAATTTGTATTTAACTTAAATGTTCCAACAAGAGTAGGTTTTCAAACTCCTTTTGTAAATTTAACTATGGACCTTGAATGTCCTAAGATGCTCGCTAATGAACCAGTAATTATTGGTGGAGAAAGAAAGGATACAACTTTTGGGGAGTATCAAGAAGAAATGGATATGATAAATAGAGCATTTGCAGAGGTAATGATGGAAGGGGATGCAAAAGGTAGAATATTTACTTTCCCAATTCCAACATATAATATATCTAAAGATTTTGACTGGGATAGAGAAGGTTTAGACTTAGTATTTGAAATGACAGCAAAATACGGAATACCATATTTTGCAAACTTTATAAATTCAGATATGTCACCTGAAGATGCAAGAAGTATGTGTTGTAGATTAAGACTTGATAATAGAGAATTAAGAAAAAGAGGTGGAGGTTTATTTGGGGCTAACCCGCTTACAGGTAGTATTGGTGTAGTTACAATAAATATGCCTAGACTTGGATATGTATCGAAGTCAGAAGAAGAGTTCTTTGAAAGATTAAATCACTTAATGGAGTGTGCTAAAAATTCATTAGAAACAAAAAGAAAAGTTGTAGAGCAAAGTATGGAAATGGGACTTTACCCATATAGTAAGTACTATTTAGATACTGTATATGAGAGATTTGGATGTTACTGGAAAAATCACTTTTCAACAATTGGACTCAATGGTATGAATGAATGTATTAGAAATTTCTTTGGTGATAAAGAAGATATAACAACTGAAAAAGGACAAGAGTTCAGTGTTAAAGTATTAGATTTCATGAGAGAAATAATAATGGGATATCAAGAAGAAACTGGAAATTTATATAATTTAGAGGCAACACCTGCTGAAGGAACTGGATATAGATTAGCAAAAATGGATGTTGAAAAATATCCTGAAATAATAACTGCAGGAGGAAAAACGCCATATTATACAAATAGTACTCAATTACCAGTAGGGCACACAGTAGACATTTTTGAAGCAATTGACTTGCAAGATGCACTACAAACAAGATATACTGGAGGTACAGTACTTCATGGATTCTTGGGTGAGAGAATTGAAGATATCGAAGTTGTTAAGAACTTAATTAAAAAGGTATTTACTAATTATGAGTTACCATACTTTACAATTTCGCCAACGTTCTCAATATGTCCAGAGCATGGTTATATAAACGGTGAAAAGTTCAAATGCCCAGAGTGTGATGCTGATACGGAAGTTTGGACAAGAGTAGTAGGGTTCCATAGACCAGTTCATTGCTGGAATGATGGAAAACAGATGGAATATGAAGAAAGAAAAGAGTTTGTTGTTTAATTAGGAGGAATCAAAATGAGAATTCACGGTTGGCAGAAATCATCATTTGTAGATGCACCAAGTAAAGTAGTAACAACAGTTTTTTCAGGAGGATGCAATATGAATTGTCCATATTGCCATAATAAAGATCTTGTGAAAAATCATATGAAGATGGATACAATACCTACAGATGAGATATTGAAACACTTAGATAAAAGAAAATGCATGTTAGATGGAATATGCATAAGTGGTGGAGAGCCAACGTTGGATAAAAATCTTGAAAATTTTATAGATAAAGTTAGAGAAAAAGGATATCATGTTAAGCTTGATACGAATGGATATAGACCAGATGTACTAGAGAAACTATTAAAAGCGGGAAAGTTAGATTATGTTGCTATGGATATAAAAAACTCGCCTGGGAAATATGCAGAGACAGTAGGGTTAAAAGCTATTGATATAAATAAGATTAAAAAATCGGTTGATCTTATAAAAAATAGTGGAATAGATCATGAATTCAGAACTACTGTAATTAAAGAGTTTCATAGCATAGAAGATATTCATAAAATTAAAGAGTGGTTAGGTGAAGGCGAAACATATTCACTTCAGCAATATAATCCTAACTGTGATCAAATTATTGGTGGGTTTTCGGCACATGAAAAAGAAACCCTAAATGAATTTAAGGAAACATTAGAAACACATTATAAAAAAGTAAATGTAAAAGGATTATAAAGAGCATGCTAAATGCTCTTTATTCTTTTGTTAAAACATTTTATTGTGAATATATATAAATGTTTACATAAATATACATATAATCTCTTAAAAAGGAGATGAAGGTATGAATAAGCGTGAAATGTTTTTGATGTTACATTTAACTAAGAAAATAAAAAGAAGAGAAAAATATAAATATTTAAATATTAATATAGAAGAAAAATATTTTTCTGATTTAAATTTAGAAGAAATAAAGAGAGAAATAAAAGAAAGTAATTGTAAATATATTTGCTTTTTTGAAGAAAATTATCCAAAAGAGTTATTAGAGCTTGAAGATTTTCCGATAGTTATATTTGTAAAGGGTAATATCAGTGCGCTAGCTAGATATAAAATAGGGGTAATAGGTAGCAGAGAAAACACTGAGTATGGCAAAAGGGTAACTAAAAATATAGTGGAAGTAATAGACGATGAGGTGGCCTTTGTGTCAGGTATGGCAAAAGGAATAGATACAATAGCTCTTGAGGGATCTTTTGAAAATAAAGGGTTACCGATAGGAGTACTTGCATATGGTTTTAATTACTGCTATCCTAAAAAGAACAAAATGTTAATGCATAATATAGAAGAAAAAGGGATTTTAGTTACAGAATACATGCCTACAAGTCCACCAGAAAAGTGGAAGTTTGTAGCTAGAAATAGAATAATAGCAGCCCTTAGTAAAATATTAATAGTAGTTGAAGCTAAAGAAAGAAGTGGAACACTTATAACTGTGGCTAATGCGCTTGAAATAGGAAGAGAAATAATGGTAGTTCCAGGCGAAATGGACTCAATTAACCATAAAGGAACAAATTTTTTGATAAATGATGGAGCTACTATGATTACTAGCTATAAGGATGTTTTAGATATGTATAAATGTACAAAAAATTAAAATTTTTCTTGAAATATAATACAAAGTAATATATTATTGTATAGATTTTAAGGGAAGTAAATTAGGATATAAGATTACGGAGGATGATATGGCCAAAAATTTAGTAATAGTCGAGTCACCTGCAAAGGCAAAGACTATAAAAAAAATACTTGGATCTTCATACAATGTTATAGCTTCTAATGGACACTTGCGGGACCTTCCGAAGAGCCAATTAGGAGTAGATGTTGAAAATGACTTTGAACCTAAATATATAACTATAAGAGGTAAAGGTGACAAAGTAAAAGAAATTAAGAGCGAAGTGAAAAAAGCAAAACAAGTATATCTTGCAACCGATCCAGATAGGGAAGGTGAAGCGATATCTTGGCATCTTAAGTATTTGTTAGGACTTGATGAATATAAGAGAATAACATTTAATGAAATAACAAAAGAAGCTATTAAAAAATCTATAAAGTCTCCTAGAGAGATAGAAATGGAATTAGTAGATTCACAACAAGCAAGAAGAGTTTTGGATAGAATAGTAGGATATAAAATTAGTCCACTTCTTTGGAAAAAAGTAAGAAAAGGACTAAGTGCTGGTAGAGTTCAATCAGTGGCTCTAAGATTAGTTGTAGAGCGTGAAATGGAAATAGAGGATTTTAATCCAGAAGAATATTGGAAACTTAATGCTAAAATTAAAAAAGTAGACTTTGAATTTTTTGGAAAAGAAAATAAAAAAGTTGAACTTAAAAGCGAAGAAGAAGTAGAAAAAGTTTTAAATGAAATAGATGAAAATAAGTTTGAAATAGTAAGTATATCTTCTAAAGATAGAAAAAGAAGTCCAAATTTGCCATTTATAACAAGTACACTTCAGCAAGAAGCTTTTAAAAATTTAGGATATACAACTAAGAAAACAATGAGTATAGCTCAAAGGCTATATGAGGCTGGATATATAAGTTACATTCGTACAGATTCTTATAGAGTTTCAGATGAAGCAAGAACTAAAGCTGTAGAGTATATTGAAAACAATCTAGGGAAAGAATATGTAGGACCTGGAGCTAAGAGTAAAAACAAAAAAGGGGCACAAGATGCTCATGAAGCTATAAGACCAAGTTATCCAGAAAAAGAACCTATAAGTATTAAAGAAAAAGTTAAACCAGAAGAATATAAGGTTTACAAACTTATATGGGAAAGATTTATAGCTAGTCAAATGGTTGATGCTATATTTGAAACAGTTCAGGCTAAAGCAGAATCAAATGGTTATGAGTTTAGAGCTAATGGTAATAAACTTAAATTTGATGGATATTTAAAAGTTTATTCATATTCTAAAAATAAAGATGAACTTTTACCAGAATTAAATGAAGGTGATAAGTTTAAAAAAGTAAAAATTGACAAGAGTCAACATTTTACTAAACCACCTGCTAGATATACAGAGGCATCTTTAGTAAAGAAGATGGAAGAAAATGGTGTGGGTAGACCTAGTACATATTCAGCTGTTATATCAACTATTCAGCAAAGAAGATATGTGCTTAAAGAAGAGAAAAAGTTTTATCCAACAGAACTTGGAATAATTGTTGATGATATAATGCAAGATTATTTTAAGGATATTGTTGAAATAGATTTCACAGCAGACCTTGAAGCTAAGTTAGATGAAATTGAAAGTGGAAATATAGAATGGAAAGAAGTAATAAAAGAATTCTATAATCCATTTGCTAAATTAGTAGATAGAGCTGAAAATGAAATAAGCAAGATTGAAATTAAAGATGAAGTTACAGATATTGATTGTGAACTTTGTGGAAGAAAAATGGTAATTAAATATGGAAGATATGGTAAATTTTTGGCTTGTCCAGGGTTCCCGGAATGTAGAAATGTAAAATCTATATTTGAAGAATTAGATGTACCATGTCCAAAGTGTGGAAAAAAAGTATATATTAAGAAGACTAAGAAAGGTAGAATTTACTATGGATGCGAAGATAATCCAGAGTGTGATTTTATGAGTTGGGAGAAGCCTCTTGATAAAAAATGTGAAGAGTGTGGAGAGATATTATACGAGCAAGGAAGAAAAAATAAAAAAGAAATTTGTAAAAATGAAAAATGTAGTAAAAATAATTTGTAATTTAAAAACAAAAGTGATACTATATTTATATATTTTAAAATATTCTGAAAAAGAGTGTTTTAACTAGGGAGGATGAATATGAAAAATTCGTTGTTAGAAAGAATGAGAAAGATCCATTCATTACTTCAAATAAATGGTACAGAACCAGTAGTTTTTGATGATATGTGCAATTTATTAGGTAGACTTTTAAGAGTTAATGTAATGGTTATTAGTAAAAAAGGGGAAATTTTAGGACTTTCTTTAAGTGAAACAGACGAGAGCTTATTCGCAGAATCAGATATGTTCAAGGGCGATTTTGTTGATGAAAGATTTAATAAGTTATTATTATCAGAGTTAACAACAAGTGAAAATATGGAAATTGAAGATTTTCCAGTTAAAGACGTATTTAATCATAATGTGAAAAATATGTTTGCAACGATAGCACCAATGATGGCATCAGGAGATAGAATAGGAACAGTTTTATTATATAAATTTGGAACAGAGTTTGTAGAAGAAGACATAATTCTAGCTGAGTATGGTGCTACAGTGATAGGACTTGAAATTTTAAGAGAAGAAGAAAAAAGAAATGCTAATGAAATAAGAAAAAGCACAATTGTTAAATCAGCAATAGGAACTTTATCTTATTCAGAGCTTGAAGCGGTAATGCATATATTCAATGAATTAGAAGGAACAGAAGGTCTGCTTGTCGCTAGTAAAATAGCTGACAAAGTAGGTATTACAAGATCTGTTATTGTAAATGCACTTAGAAAGTTTGAGAGTGCTGGAGTAGTTGAATGTAGATCATTAGGTATGAAGGGGACTTATATAAAAGTGCTTAATGACTTGCTTATTGATGAACTTGCTAAAATAAAGAGTGAATAATTTATAATTAAATGCGTATATGCGCATTTTTTTATTTGAAAAAAAGCTTAAAAGCGTGTAAAATAAAGGAAATGGAAGAGGTGAGTGGACATGGCAGATATAAAAATGAATAATGGTGAAGAAGAAAATGAACAAGTTGTAGTACACAATCGTAAAAAAGATTCTAAGTATAAATATAATAAATGTGGTAAAGCAGGAATTGTACATGAAAAAGCAAATATTAATTTTGGAGAACCATTCAAGTTAAGTGATGTTAAGCCAGATCCAGCTGTTGTTGCAGCTATAGCGGAAAGGGTTAATCCTATAAATAATGCTCAAGAATCTATTGATAAAATGTTTGGAGAAAACTTGGATGTAGTTGAAGATATTCAAAAAAAGGATGAATCACAGGATGAAACTGTTGAAGTAAAACCATCTAATAGGGTAAAAGTTGTTAATGATAATGCAAATCTTTTACCAGAAATTGGAATGAGTCAAAAACACATAGATGCCTTTGTAAATGCAGTGAATTCTTCTAAAGATAGTATGAAAACACAAGAAGAAAGAGTTAATGAATATATGGGTAAATAAATTGTAAAATATAGCCGATATAATACGTGAAAGTATTTACAACTATTATATAGTAGTGTAAAATATTAAATAATATGGAATGGATGTAGAAAGGAGTATTTATGCTTAATTTAGATAATATGTTTAGAAGCGATGAAAAAGCTTTAGATGTTGCAGCTATGCGAAATAAAGTAATAAATCAAAATATAGCAAATGTTAATACGCCGGGATACAAAAGAAGTGAGGTAAAGTTTGAAGAATACCTCCAAGCAGCGGGAAAGAATATCTCGGATGTAGATGCTTCAGTTGAAAAGGACTTGAGTATAGTAGAAGGAAGAATAGATGGCAATAATGTAGTTATAGATAAAGAAATGGCAGAGCTTGCTAAAAATACAATTAGATACAATGCTATGATTAGACAAGTTTCAAGTAAAATGGAAAGAATAAAATCAGTTTTAAGATAGGGGGAAGTTAGATGTCTTTTATGAGTTCGTTAGATGTTAGTAGTTCAGGTCTTTATGCAGAAAGATTAAGAATGGATGTAATATCTGAAAATATAGCAAAAGCAAATGTAACAAGAACAGCAGATGGAACGCCTTATAAAAAGAAAAGCGTATTATTTGCAGAAGATAAAAGTGGTAACTTCGGTAATATTTTAAATGGGAAGTTAGATGAATTAAATGGAGTAAAAGTAGATGGGATAGTTGAAGATAAAAACTTTAAGAAAGTTTATGATCCAAAACATCCAGATGCAGATGATGATGGTTATGTACTTATGCCTAATGTAGATGTGTTAGAGGAAATGGTAAACATGATGACAGCTTCAAGAGCTTATGAAGCTAATATAACAGCAATGAATGCAACTAAATCAATGGCGATGAAAGCTTTAAATATTGGTAAATAGTATAGGGGGCTATGATGATAACTAATAATATAGTAGGTGGAGTTAGTAATAATCTAATTAATCCTAGTTCAGTTAATAAAAAAGATAGTGGAAGCACATTTGAAGATTTCTACAATGCTGCTATGTCAACTGTTAATAATGCTAATAATTTAGAAATTAAAGCAAATAAATTAGCAGAAGATTTTATAGCAGGTAAGCATGATAATATTCATAGCGTAGTTATTGCTCAAGAAAAAGCTAACATAGCAATACAATTTACGTCAGAAGTAAGAAATAAAGTATTAGATGCTTATAATGAGATAATGAGAATGCAAGTATAGAAATGAATGGGGTGTGCAGTAAATGCAAGAATCTTTAGCGAATGTATCAAAGTTAATAACAGAAGTTTGGCTTAAACTTAATCCAGTTCAAAGAGCTAAATTAATTTTTACAATAGGTTTTGTATCTATTGTATTTTTCATAATTATATATGTTGCTTCAAGACCAGAAATGGTTAACTTAACAAACGAAGCATTAACGCCTGAGAAAATTGGAAGGATAGAAACTGCTCTTAGTTCGAGTGGTATGGAATATGAGATATCATCAGGTTTTATTAAGGTGAAAAAAGGAGATCTTGGTAGAGCGAGCGTAATACTTAAGAATGAAAAAATTGATGATGGATTTACATATACAGATGCCTTCAATTCAACAGGAATAGGTAGAACAAATGTTGAGATAAAAGAAATGTTAAAACAAGCAAAAGAAACGGAAATTGAAGATATATTAAAAGAGTATGATGCTATATATGCAGCTAAAGTTCAATTGAATTTACCAGATGACACACAATTTTTTATAGATACGGATGAAGAATCAAGTGCTAGTGTGCAGCTTACTCTTAGAAGAGATTTAAATAAAGAACAAATTAGTGCAATTGTAAATCACGTTGCTAGAAGTTCTGGAGTTAAGAAAGATAATATAAGCATGAGTGATCATAATGCTAGACTTTTATATTCAGGAGATAGTGAAGATATGCAGCTTACAGCTCATGATGAGGTAAGAGCCGCAAATGAAGATAAATTAAAAAGAAAAGTTAAAGAACAGTTAACAGGAATATATCAAGAAGTTGTTGTTGGAGTTACTATTGAAATGGATTTTGATAAAGTAAAACAACAAATAACAGAATATAGTAGTCCAATTGATGGAAGCAAAAAAGGACTAATGACTAGTGAAGATACATCAAAGAGTAGTCAAGAAACTACAACTGGTTCAGGAGAAACAGGACTGGGAGCTAACGATGGAACTGGTGCAGACTTGAATGGAAGTAGCAATAGAAACAAAAAAGACGATGAAACTAAAAAATACGATTATGTAGTTAATTCAACAGTATCAGAAGTTGAGAAAGCACAAGGAATAGTTAAGAAGGATCAATCTTCAATAGCTATAACTGCGTATAAATATGAAGTATATGATGAAGAAATTATGGAAACAAGAGGAGAACTTGCAGACAAAACTTGGAATGAGTTTAAGCTTAATAAGCAAGCTGAAGATATGCAAAAAATGAATGTTGATGATGGAATAGTATCAGCAGTTAGAAAATCAACAGGGATAAATGATGTAGTTATAAATGCTTATGTAAAACCAATATTTGTAGCTAAGATGACAGAGAATAAACCAGTTGAAAATTATATATTCTTGGGAATTATGTTTATATTAGTTACGGTTTTTGTATATGCCTTAATTAAAAAGTCAGAGCCTGATGAAATAATAGCTGTAGATTCTCTTTTAAGTACAAGAGAAAGACAAGTTACAGGTGGAACTATTAATCAGGTTGCAGAAAATGAAGAAGTAGAAGCTATAGAAGTTAAAGATTCTAGAGTAAAAAGACAGGTAGAAAAATTTGTAGATGAAAAACCAGAAGCTGTAGCGCAGCTACTTAAAAATTGGCTAAGTGATGAGTGGGAGTGATATAGATGGCTGGAAGAGAAGAACGCATTAATGGTAAGCAAAAAGCAGCTATGCTCCTAATAACACTGGGACCAGAGCGAAGCTCAGAAGTTTTTAAATATTTAAAAGAAGAAGAAATAGAGCAAATAACACTTGAGATTGCAAATACTCAAACTGTTAATCCGGCAAAGAAAGAAGAAGTTTTAGAAGAGTTTCATGAGATTTGTTTAGCTCAACAGTATATTGCAGAAGGTGGTATTAACTACGCACAGGAACTTTTAGAAAAAGCACTTGGTGCAGAAGAAGCAGAGTCTATAATAACTAGACTTATGTCATCTCTTCAAGTTAGACCATTTGATTTTGCAAGAAAAACAGATCCATCACAACTTTTAAACTTTATACAAAATGAACATCCGCAAACAATAGCGTTGGTTCTTTCTTATTTGAAGAGAGATCAAGCTGCAGCAGTTTTATCAGAGCTTTCAGCTGAGCAACAGTCAGATGTAGCAAGAAGAATTGCGCTTATGGATAGAACGTCGCCAGAGATTGTCAAAGATGTTGAAAAAGTACTTGAAAAAAAGATATCATCTATTGCTACAGATGATTATACTTCTATTGGAGGAGTAGATGCGATAGTAGATATTTTAAATACAGTTGATAGAGGTACAGAGAAAAATATTATGGAGGCTCTTGAAATTGATGATACAGAGCTTGCAGAAGAGATTAGAAAGAAAATGTTTGTATTTGAGGATATTCTTACGCTTGATGATCATTCAATTCAAAGAATTCTTAGAGAAGTTGATAATAAAGATCTTGCAATTGCCCTTAAAGGTGCAAATGATGATGTAAAAGATTTATTATTCAAGAATATTTCATCAAGACTTGCGGACATGATTAAAGAAGATATGGAATTCATGGGACCTATTAGACTTAAAGAAGTTGAAGATGCACAACAAAAGATTGTTAATATTATAAGAAAACTTGAAGATTCTGGAGAAATTATTATCTCTAGAGGTGGAGGAGATGAGTTAGTTGTCTAGTGTTATTAAATGTACGTATGTAAGTGTTGATAATGAAGATGCATTGGATTTATCTGCCGAGAGAGTAGAAGAAGTGATAATGACAAAAGATGAGATGGTTGTCGATGCAGCTCATAAAGAAGCAGAAGAGATAAGAAAAAGAGCCTATGAAGAAGGTTATGCAAAGGGAGAAATAGAAGCTGAGAAGCTTAGACTTAAAGCTGAGGGATATATGCTTCAAGCTCAAAATGAATTAGATACAGTTTTAGAAGAAAAGAAACAAATTCTAATAGAAACGGAATTAGAAGTTGTTGATCTTATAAAAAATGTTTGCTCTAATTTATTAGGTAGTGAAGTTATGAACTATGATGAAAAAATAATTGCATTAACTAAATGTTCTTTATCTAATATGATAGGAAAGAAAAACATAAAAGTAAGGGTTTCGGATAAAGATTATGGGATTTTAGCTGAAAATCTAAATGTATTGAAAGAGGAACTTATAGGAGTTGATTTTGAGCTAGTTAAAGATCCGAGTTTAGCAGATGAAAGTTGTATTATAGATACTGAATTTGGAAGCATGGATTATAGCATTAAATCTCAACTTGAAACGCTATATCAAAAAATGGATAGTGAAACAATAAAAAATTAATTTAAAAGTGCTTATATAGCACTTTTTTGTTTGTATAAATTTATGATAAAGTTTATAATATAGTAAAAGAAAATATAGGATTGGAAGATAATATAATGCTAAATTTAAGTAAGTATAAAGAAGTTATAAATAGTGACCTTTCAAAGCATTACGGAAAGGTTTCAAAGGTAGTAGGACTTACAATAGAATCAGATGGACCAGCCTCAAGTATTGGGGAAATTTGTGATGTAAAAGCTGCCATAAATAATAATGTTATTAAGGCAGAAGTAGTTGGATTTAAAGAAGGTAAAATACTTTTAATGCCATATGGAACTATGGAAGGAATATCATCAGGTAGTGTTGTAGAAGCAACTAGAGATGATCTTAAAATTAAGGTTGGTGAAGGACTTCTTGGAAGAGTTATAGACGGACTTGGAAATCCAATAGATGGTAAGGGCGATTTTGATTATAAAGCTAAATACAGTGTTACTAACGAATCTCCGGATCCATTAACAAGGGCTAGAATTTCTGAAAAACTTCTTCTAGGTGTTAAAGCTATAGATAGTATGCTTACAATTGGAAAAGGGCAAAGAGTTGGTATATTTGCAGGATCAGGTGTAGGAAAGAGTACGCTCTTAGGTATGATTGCAAGAAATACACTTGCTGATATAAATGTAATAGCACTTATAGGAGAGCGTGGTAGAGAGGTAAGAGAATTTATTGAAAAAGATTTAGGCGAAGAAGGTCTTAAAAGATCTGTTCTTATCGTGGCTACTTCAGATAAACCAGCACTTATTAGAAAGAAAGCTGCAGAAACGGCTACAGCAGTGGCAGAATATTTCAGAGATCAAGGTAAAGATGTTCTTTTAATGATGGATTCATTAACTAGATATTCAATGGCACAAAGAGAAATTGGACTTGCAATTGGAGAACCACCAGTTTCAAAGGGTTATACTCCTTCGGTTTTTGCAGTTATGCCGAAACTATTAGAAAGAGCAGGAACTTCACATAAAGGGTCTATAACAGGATTATATACTGTTCTTGTTGAAGGGGATGATTTATCTGAACCAGTAACAGATACAGCAAGAGGGATACTTGATGGACATATAGTTTTATCAAGAAAACTTGCAAATAAAAACCATTATCCGGCAATATCTGTTCTTGAAAGTGTATCAAGAGTTATGGGGGATGTTGTAACGCAAGAACATAAAGATATGTCATTTGAAGTTAAAAAGGTTTTAGCGGTATATAATGATGCAGAGGACCTAATAAATATAGGAGCCTATTCAAAAGGTAGTAATCCTGAAATTGATTATGCAATAGAAAAAATTGGACTGGTAAAAGAATTACTTCAACAAAAGACGCATGAGTTTTTTGGATTTGAAGAAATCATGGAAAAGATGCAAAATATATTACAAAATGAGTGATGTAAATGAAGTTTAAATTTAAATTTGAAAGTTTGCTGAAAGTTAAAATTCAGTTAGAGGATCAAAAGAAAGCAGAATATGGTAAAGCTCTTCAAATTCTTGAAGAGCTTAAAAACGTTAAAATTGAAAAAGAAAAAGAGCGAAAAATGAATATGGAAAATGCTAATAAAAGATCTTCAGGATCTTTGAGTGTAAAGGAAATGGTAGAGTTTCAAAACTATACCACTTTTTTGAATAACAAAATAAAAGAAATCCAAAAAAGTATTAATGAAGAAGAGAAAAATGTCGATATAAAAAGGGAAGAACTTGTTGTAGCTGTTAAGGAAAGAAAGACAATAGAAAAGCTTAAAGAGAAAGCTTTTGAAGAACACAAAAAAGAACTTTTAAAAGAGGAACAATCAAAAGTAGATGAAATTAATAGTTATAAGTACAGTAAATAGGAGGAAAGTATGGCAGAAGAAAAAAAGAAATCAGGCGGTATATTATGGATAGTAATATTTTTAGCTTTAGTTATAGGGTTTGGAAGTGTAGTAAGATTTAATGTTGGAAATATGACTGAATTATATTTTAGAGAACCACTATCAGGAATTCCAGTAGTAAAAAATATATTACCACCACCACCTATTGAAGAAAAATATAATTATTACTCAAATCATGAATTTGTTGCAGAAATAGAAAGTTTAGAAGCTAAAGTGTTAGCTCTTGAAACTAATAATAAAAATATAGCAGAAGAAAATAAGAAGCAAAAAGAAGAGATTGCAATACTTAAAGTTTATGAAAAGCAACAAGAACAATTTGCAGCAACTAAAAAAGAATTTGATGAAGCTGTAATTGATGTTGATAGAGAAGATTTTTCAAAGTTCTTTAAAGAAGTTTATCCTGAAAATGCAGAGAGGATTTACAAAGAGATAGCTACAAAAGAAGTTTATGATGATCAAATCAAAAAATACGCTACAACTTATAGTGATATGGAATCAAGTAGTGCAGCTAAAATACTTGAGAGTATGATGACTACAGATTCAGAGTTAGTAGCAAATGTACTTAAAATAATTGACTCAGAAAAAAGAGCAGATATATTAGCAAATATGAGTGTTAAGAATGCATCAAAAATTGCCAAGAGAATGGCACCATAGGAGGTTATGATGGTAACAGCAAATATAATGAATTTAAATTTAAATGTAGAACCTAAAAAAGAAGTGAAAAGCCAAAAGGCTACAGACAATAAATTTGAAAATATGTTAAATGCAGAATCAAAAAAGCTAGAAACAAATAATTCAGAGACAAAAGAAACTAAAAATGAAATTAATAAGAAAGAAAGTGTAAAAGTAAAAGAAGAAGTTAAAGTAGAAGACAAAAAAGTAGATAACGAGAACGTAACAACAGAAAAAGAAGTGGAAGTAAAAGAAGAAATTAAAGTTAGTGATGAAAATGTAAAAATTGAAATGCTATCAGGAGAATTATTAACAATGGTTGAAGAAATTGCTAACAAGTTGGGGATGAATACGGAAGAAGTTGTTAATAAACTACAAGAACTACTGAAGGAAAATGATAATGCAACAGAGATGGATTTATTTAAGACACTGAAAGGTGTAAATAATGAAATTGAAGTTTTAAGTGATATTAAATTAGTAGAAGAGTTTAAAGAGTTAAAAGAAGTATTAAGTGATGTTAAAGAGGTCGCAACAGAAAGTACAGGGTTTAAAGAAAAATTATTTGAAGTAATAAATGAAAAGATGACTGTTGAAAAAGATGCTAATGCTGGAAAAGAGGCAGTGCTTAGAAGTATGACAGGAAATGATGAAATTACTTTAAATGAAAAGGGTAAAGCTAAAATTGTTAGAGTTAGCAATGAGGAAACAGTAGAGTCTAATCAAGAAACAATTAAGGATGATACAAGTAATTCAGGTGAAACTAAAGATAGTATGTTTAGCGATAAAGAACAAGGTAAGGAAAATAAAATTATTAAAACAGCCAACAATGCAAACATTTCGGTTGTTAATAATAAATTTGAAAACATAAAGCTAAACGTAGATAAAGTGGATTCATCACAACCAGTTATAAAAGAGAAGGTTGTAACTCAAATAATTGACAATATGAAAATTGCAGTTAGTGAGGGTAAGACTGAAATGAATATGCAGCTTAGACCTGAAAGTTTAGGGAAAGTTATGGTTAAGCTTATATCTGAAAGTGGAAATATGAGTGCTAAAATGACAGTTGAAACAACAGAGGCTAAAAATATAATAGAAGCAAACATAATAAAATTTAAAGAAAATCTTGAATCGCAAGGTATTAAGGTTAATGATATTGAAGTTTCAGTTCAAACTAATACAGAACAAAATGATGATATGAGAAGGTTTAATAGAGAAAATCAATCTAAAGGCAAAAGAAAAGGTATAAATAAAATAGAAGAGATTGATGAAAATGTGGATGTAGAAGAATATGAGGTATCAAGCAATAATATATCTGTAGGATCAGATAATAGAGTTGATTATTCAGCTTAATGAGGAGGAATTAAAATGGCAGATGCAGTTACTAATGCATATGATGGATTGGATCCAACAATTAAATATGATAATGCAAAAGGTGCTCCAGCTAAGTCAGGGGATAACCTAGATAAAAATGCATTTCTAAATTTACTTGTTACTCAAATGAAGTATCAGGATCCAATGAATCCAACTGAAGATAAAGAATTCTTAGCTCAAATGGCGCAATTTACTTCGCTAGAGCAGATGGAAAACTTGAGTAAAACAGCAAGTATAACGCAAGGGTATGATTTAATAGGTAAAAATGTCTCAGCTACTTATATGGATGATATAACAAAAGAAACTAGACAAGTAATAGGAGTAGTTGATGGTGTCAAAATCAAAAGTGGGAATGTATTCCTTAGTGTAGAAGGAAAAGATGTTCCAATAGAAAAAGTTTCTATAGTTGATGATTCATCAAGTAGAAGAGATGAACTTATCAAGGATGTAATGAGTGCTTCTGGAATGCTTGGTAAAACTATTAAATGGGATAAATACGATAGTGATACTGGAGATACAGAAGAGCTTGCAGGAGTAGCAGAAGAGATTAATATTAAAGATAATAAAGTTTATTTAATTGTTAAGGATGAAAATGAATTAGTTAATCATGTTTCTATTGATATAGTTAAGGGATATCATAATAAACTTGAAGAATCTATAGATGTTCTTAATGCTCAAAATATACAAGCTATTAGAAATAAAATTACTGCTGAAGAAACAAGTGAGGGTGGTAATGAGGAAAATAATGAGGAAAAAGAAACAGAAGATAAAGTAGAATCAGAATAAATATAAAAAATATCATAAAAAGTGTTAAGTATATAGGAAAAATTACCGAAATATTAAGTAAGAAAATTAATCAGGTTTTAGGAGGAAATTAATTATGATGAGATCAATGTACTCTGGGGTATCAGGGTTAAACGTTCACCAAGCTAAGATGGACGTTATTGGTAATAACATTGCAAACGTAAATACAACAGCATATAAAGGAAGTACAGTAACTTTTTCAGAGGTATTTAGCCAGACTGTTAAAGGTGCTACAGGGCCATCTTCATACGAAGGTGGAAAAGGGGGATCTAACCCTCAACAAGTTGGACTAGGGGTTAACTTATCAAGTATTGATATTAATATGGCAGAAGGTGCCGCTAAAAGAACTGATAATCCACTTGACCTTAAAATTGAAGGAGACGGATTCTTCGTTGTTCAAGATGAATCAGGATTAAAATATACTAGAGCAGGAGCATTTAGAATTGATTCTGCCGGTAACTTAGTTACATCTAGTGGACTTAAGGTTTGTGGATGGGAAGCGAACTCAGATAATACTGATATAATAAAAGCACCGGTTAAGCCGCTTGCAATATTAAAACCTGAATATGCTCAAGTAGAGCCTGAGAAGACTACGAAGCTTGCAATTGAAGGTAACTGGGACTTAAAAGATGGTGGAGATTACGCTGCAGGTACAGGTGGAATTCCAATTATAGTAAGTTTTTATGATAGTTTAGGATATAAATATACAGGACAAATGACAGCGAGATTTGATACAACTGATAGTAAATGGAAAATAAAAGGATTAGATACACTTAAAGATGAAAAAGGTGAAGATGTAATAGCTAGTGGAGGTGCAGCAGTTGCTCCAATGACATTTGGTACAGAAATGGAATTAGAGTTCGATGCTACAGGAGCTGTAACAGGAACTACATCTTATGATATGGACTTTAGTGGAGTTTTACCATTCCAAGGAGTTAAATCAACAGTAGGGGATTCAGATAGTATTAACATCAACTTTGATAATGTTACACAATATCAAAAGAAGACAAGTACTAATGCTACTACGGTAGATGGTAGAAAATCAGGATCAATTACAGGATTTAGTGTTGGTGGAGATGGTAAAATTACAGGTAGATATAGTAATGGACAATCAAAACTATTAGGACAAATTTCTTTAGCACAATTTAAAAACCCGGCAGGTTTAGCTAAAGTAGGAAATAACATGTTTATTGAAACAGCAAACTCAGGAGCATTTAATGGGGTTGGAGTTGAGCCAGGAACTGGTGGTTCAGGAATTAACTCAGGGGTACTTGAGATGTCAAACGTAGACCTTTCAAAAGAATTTACAGAAATGATTACAACACAAAGAGGATTCCAAGCGAATTCAAGAATAATAACAGCATCAGATGAAATCTTACAAGAGTTAGTAAACTTAAAAAGATAATGCTTAAACATTAGACCCACTTGAAAAAGTGGGTTAATTTTTTAAAGGAGGCTTATTATGATAGAAGTAACAAGATTAAATGATAAAACACTTATTATAAATGCAGAGCTAGTTGAAACAATAGAGGCAACACCAAATACAATAATCACAACTACTACAGGAAAGAAAATAATAGTTAAAGAAATGGTTGAAGAAGTGGTAGATTTAGTGATAAAATATAAAAGAAAAATAACTAGTATTTAATGAGGTGAACTAAGTGGATATAGCATCAATTATTGGATTTATAGCAGGAATTGCATTTATAGTGTCGTCAATAACGGCAAATGGGGAGTTAGGAACGTTTATAGATATGTCATCAGTGTATATAACAATTGGGGGGACATTTTCAGCTACACTTATATCGTACCCAATACAAGCATTTATTGGATCGTTTAAAAGTGCTAAGCATATATTCTCGGTGAAAGAACTTCACCCTGAGATAATAATACAAAAAATAATTACGCTTGCTAATACAGCAAGAAAAGAAGGTCTTTTAGCACTTGAAGAAGCGGCTAAAGATATAGATGATGATTTTCTTAAAAAAGGAGTACTGTTAATTGTTGATGGTACGGATCCAGAACTTGTTAGAAATATACTTGAAACAGAGTTGTCTTTCTTAGACGAAAGACATAAAGAAGCTCAAACTTTCTGGGAAACAGTAGCGAGTTTAGGGCCAGCATGGGGAATGATAGGAACGCTTATTGGACTTATAAACATGCTTAAGAAACTTGATGATCCTAGTGCGATTGGACCGAGTATGTCAGTTGCGCTTATAACTACGATGTATGGATCAATGCTTGCAAACTTTATTGCAACACCAATAGCAAATAAACTTAAAATAAGAAGTAATGAAGAGGTTTTAGTTAAAGATGTAATGATAGAAGGGCTTTTATCAATACAAGCTGGAGAAAACCCAAGAATAATAGAAGAAAAATTAAAGGCATTCTTAGCGCCAGCGCTTAGAAAAGCTCAGGGAAATGAAAAAGATGGAGCAGCAGAAACAGCTGAAGCATAAGAGGGGGTAGAAAATGGCAGCTAAAAAGAAGGCCGAAGAAGCTAAAAAAGGTTCACCGGAATGGATGAGTACTTACGGTGATATGGTTACACTTCTTTTAACGTTTTTCATATTGCTTTTTTCTATGTCATCAGTTGATGTTGCTAAGTTTAAAGCTGTAATAGCTTCATTTGATGGTTCGGCATCAGTACTTAGTGGAGGAGCTTCAATGATACCTTCAGGGATTCAAGTTGGTGGAGGAATTAATCAACTTGAAAACTTGTCTGATTTTGTAAATAAGACGCCTGAATATATAAAGAAGCAAAAAAAAGAAGAACTTGAGACGTTAAAAAAAGAAATAGAAGAAAATTTAAGAAAAAGAAAAATGTTAAGCAAAGTGAAAATTGACTTAGATGAGAATTATGTTAAACTAAGTTTTGTCGATAATGTTTTGTTTGATTCTGGTAAAGCAGACGTTAAATCTGATGCTAAAAAGATACTATTTGGAGTGGCAGAAGAATTAATAAAAAATAATGAAAATATGATTAAAATAGAAGGTCATACTGATAATAGACCAATACATACGTCAAAATTTCCAAGTAACTGGGAACTTTCATCAATAAGAGCAATAGAAGTAGCAAGATATTTTATAAATGCGAAAAAAATGGATCCTTCTAGATTTTCAGCAGAAGGTTTTGGAGAATATAGACCAATAGCTACAAATGCTACGGTAGATGGAAGGGCTAAAAACAGACGTGTTGAAATAAAAATTATAAGTAAATATGCAATAGATCAAACAAAATAAGGGGGATTATATGGATAAGAAAGTAATGATAGCTATAAGCGTTGTTTTAGTTATAGTATTAGGTGTTTCAATGTTTACACTATCAAAGGTATCAAGCATGGGAAATGATTTTAAAGAAGCAATAAGTGAACTTAAAGAAGAAGAAAAAGCTACAGAGAAAGTTATAAATGAAAATGGAGAAGAGGTAGAAGTTGAAGTTGTTGAAAAGCCAAGTTTCAACGAACTTGATATAAAGCCAGTTGGGACAATTACAACTACTTTAACATTATCTGAAATAGATGTATCTAGTCATATAATAAAAGCAGAAATAAATTTAGGATTAAATAAAACAGCTTCAGATTATGATACAATGGTTACAATACTTACAGAGAAACCTCAAATAATTACAGATACACTTTTAGATGTTGCATCTAAAAAAACATATGATGAGCTTCAAATTGTAGGAGCAAAAGATTTACTTAAAGAAGAGATAAGAAACGCTTTAAATGAGAAGTTTGAAACAAGCTCAATAGCAGAGGTTTACTTTACTCAATTTGTAACACAATAGGTGGTGAGTTAATGGGAGATATATTAAGTCAAAATGAAATAGATGATTTACTGAAAGCATTGAATGAAGGTGAATTAGACGTTGATGATATGAGTGATGACTTATCTGGTAAAAAAGTTAAAGACTATGATTTTGCTAGACCGTCAAAATTTGCAAAGGATCAACTTAAGACTCTTGAAAATATTTTTGAAAATTATTCAAGAGTTATTACGACGTATTTATCAGGTAATTTAAGAACGAATGTTACAGTAAATGTACTTAATTCAGAGGCTATAACATATTATGAATTTAGTAACTCGCTTTCTAATCCTGTAATACTAGGTATAGTAGATTTTAGACCACTTAAGGGCTCTATAATACTTGAATTATCACCTAATATAGGATATGCTATTGTAGAAAGAGTTCTTGGGGGACCTGGAACAGATAACCCTACAATAAGAGAATTTACAGAAGTAGAGAAATCTTTAATATCAAGAGTTATACATCAATTTTTAAGGATGCTTAAAGAACCATTTGAAACAGTTACAGAGATAGATCCTAAACTTGAGAAAATAGAAACAAATTCACAGTTTGCTCAAGTTATATCTCCAAGTGAAATGGTTGCATTAGTAACATTAAATATTAAGGTTGGAGATACTGAAGGTATGATGAATATTTGTATACCATACAGTACTATTGAACCAGCACTTGATAAGCTTAGTACAAAATATTGGTTTATAATGAATGAACAGAGTAAAGATGATAGAAACGAAAGTTTCCAAGTTTCACTTGGAAAACAATTAGAAACAGCAGATGTGGCTATGAAAGCAATATTAGGTAGAACATCCATAACAGTTTCAGAATTTACGGAACTTCAAGTGGGGGATGTAATAAAATTAAAATCTAAAGTTGAAGATAATTTAGAGGTTATGGTAGAAGATGAAGTCAAATTCTATGCAAAACCTGGTAAACATAAAAAATTAAGTGCAGTAAAAATAACTTCTATAGTGGAAGGGGATGAATAGAAATGGCTGATTTATTATCACAAGAGGAAATAGATGCGTTATTAGGTGGCGGTGGCTCAGACGGAGCTGCAGCGGCATTAACTGATAGCGATAAAGATGTATTAGGTGAAATTGGTAATATTAGTATGGGTACAGCTGCTACTACATTATCATCATTACTTAATAATAAAGTTGTTATAACAACTCCAGTTGTTAAAGACATGAAAATAGATGCTTTAGCAGAAAATTATAAAGATGAAAAATACGTAGCAATAGCTATTGAGTACAAAGATGGACTTAAAGGAGCAAATTTTTTAGTACTAAAGGAAAATGATGTTAAAATTATTGCTAATCTAATGACAGGTGGAGATGGTACCAATTTAGATGATGAGCTTACAGATTTACACTTAAGTGCTATATCAGAAGCTATGAATCAAATGATTGGATCATCATGTACATCTATGTCATCTATGTTAGATAGAAAAATAGATATAAATCCACCAAATGCACAGAAAATGGATCTTGCAAATGGTGATATAAAAGAAATATTAAAATTTGATACTGAAGAGTTAGTTGAAGTTTGCTTCAAGATGCAAGTTGGAGAGTTAATTGATAGTGAAATAATGCAAATACTACCAATTAGTTTTGCAAAAGAATTAGTAGCTGCAATGCAACCAGCAGAACAAGAAGCACCAGCAACACCAGAGAGTACAGTTAACGAAGCTGTTCCAGAAATGGCGGTGCCAGCTGCAGCTCAACCCCAAGTGCGGGAAGAGCAAAAGCCAGTTCAAAATGTTAGTGCAAAGCCTATAGCTTTTGAAAGTTTTGGTGCTCAAGGAGCACAAACAGGAGCTAAGAGTAGTATAGACATAATCAAAGATGTTAACTTAGAGGTGACAGTAGAACTAGGCAAAACAAAGAAAAGTATAAAGGAAATACTAAACTTTGGAATAGGAACAATAATTGAGTTAGATAAGGTTTCTGGAGAACCTATCGATATTTTAGTTAATGGAAAGCAAATAGCAAAAGGGGAAGTTGTAGTTGTAGACGAAAACTTTGCGATCAGAATAACTGAAATTGAAAAACCAGAGAACAGACTATAAAAATATTACAAAAAGAAAGGCTGATGGGAAAATGGCAAAAATTTTAATCGTTGATGACGCAGCATTTATGCGAATGATGCTTAAGGATATTTTATCTAAAGCAGGTTACGAAATAGTAGGAGAGGCTGAAAACGGTGCACAAGCAATTGAAATGTACAAAGAGTTAACACCAGATTTAGTAACAATGGATATAACAATGCCAGAGGTTGACGGTATTCAAGCTGTTAAAGAGATTAAAAAGATTAATGCAGGATCAACTGTTGTAATGTGTTCTGCAATGGGGCAACAAGCAATGGTTATTGAGGCAATTCAAGCAGGAGCAAAAGATTTTATCGTTAAACCTTTCCAACAGGATAGAGTTTTAGAAGCGATTCAAAAAGCTTTAGCTTAATTGGAGGAATAAAATGGAAACAGTGCTATTACTAATATTATTTATAGCAGTGCTTTATGGAGCTTATTTTGCTAGTAAGTATATAGGTGAATTGCAACATAAAAAATTTAAAAACTATAATATGAAATTAATTGAAACTTTGCCAGTATCTGTGGGAAAGTTTCTTCAGCTTGTAAAAATAGGTAATAGTTATTTTATAATAGCTGTAACTAAAGATGATGTTAGATTTATAAAAGAAGTAGACAATGGTGATGTCAAAACATTTAATGAATATTTAAAGGAAAATGGATACGAAGGTGATAATGGTGAAAAATAAATTTAAGTATTTAATAATGGCGGTTATCGCAGTATTTTTTGTTCTTAATATATCAGGATACGCTGAAACATTACCAATTCCAAAGATTGGACTTAATATAGAACAGACAGATAATCCGGCGGAAGTTGCTACAAGTGTTCAGATATTATTTTTATTAACAATAATATCTTTAGCACCATCGATTCTTATAATGATGACATCATTTACAAGAATAGTAATAGTAATGCATTTTTTAAGATCAGCATTAGGAACTCAACAAACACCGCCTAATCAAGTTATTATAGGACTTTCGCTGTTTTTAACATTTTTCATAATGGCACCGACAATAACAACAATTAATGAAACGGCAGTTGAACCTTATGTAAATGGACAAATAAGTCAAGAAGTAGCATTTACTAGAGCTGAAAGACCGCTTAAGGATTTTATGCTTAAACAAACGTATGAAAAAGATCTTAAATTATTTGTGGAAATTTCAAAAGAAGAAATAGAAAAAGGAAATATAGAAAGTATCCCTATGAATGTTGTAATTCCAGCATTTGTAATAAGTGAACTTAAAAAAGGATTTATGATAGGGTTCTTAATATATATTCCGTTTATAATAATAGACATGGTAGTAGCATCAACGCTTATGGCGATGGGGATGATGATGCTTCCACCTAGTATGATATCAATGCCGTTCAAACTACTTTTATTTGTAGTAGTAGATGGTTGGAACCTTATAATAGGCCAAATAGTGGCTAGTTTCAGATAGATAGGAGAAGATTTATGGATCAGGGTATA
The DNA here is from genome assembly GCA_025210555.1 of Clostridia bacterium. Taxonomy (GTDB): domain Bacteria; phylum Bacillota; class Clostridia; order Lachnospirales; family JAOARL01; genus JAOARL01. Next base: position 49,976 of record JAOARL010000033.1, on the reverse strand, counting down.
CTTTTAGATGTTGCAAGTTCAGCTATATGGCTGATAATAGAGCTTTCTATGCCAACACTTATTTTTGCTCTTACAGTAGGGCTTATTGTTAGTATATTTCAAGCGACTACATCAATACAGGAACCAACTTTAGCCTTTGCGCCTAAAATTGTTGCTGTATTCTTTGCGCTAATAATTTTTGGTCCATGGATGCTTACTAAAATATCAAATTTTACAACAAATTTATTGACAAATATAAATGTGTATTTGAGGTAGATAATGATGGAATACTTATTAATAAATGTATTTAGCCAAGTTGATCTGCTGATAATGGTTTTTTTAAGAATAATAGGATTTTTTATTACAGTTCCTGTATTTGGTGGTAGAAATATGCCGGTATATGCCAAAATAGGAGCTTCTTTTATAATTAGCATGATAATTATGTCTACAATACCTGTAACAGATAAATTTGGAGAACTTAATATAATGGCATATGGGTATTATGGAGTTAAAGAAATTCTTATAGGTATGATAATAGGATATTTAGTATATCTTCTGTTTTCTATTGTATTACTTGCAGGATACTTAATTGACTTTAATATTGGTTTTACAATGGCCAGTATGTTTGATCCTTTAAGTGAGTCACAAGCTACAATAACAGAGAATTTATATTATTTTTTAATACTTATGACAATGCTTATAACTAATGGTCATCATATGCTCATTAGGACAATTGTATATAGCTATAGGGTAATACCAGTTGGAGAATCGATAATGACTCAAAATGCGGCAATGAATATAGTCATGCTCATGCAAACTATGTTTATTATAGCTATAAAAGTAGCTGCACCAGTTATGGCTGTAATAATGGTCGTAAATGTAGCGATGGGAATACTTCAAAAAACAGCGCCTCAATTTAATATATTTGTTGTAGGTATGCCGCTTAAAGTAATAATAGGATTATTTATATTGTTTGCTATAATGCAAGTGGTTCCGCAGAGTTATAGAATGATTGAAGTAGAAATGCAAAAAAGTGTATTTAGATTTATAAAGGATGTTAGCCCATGATTTATGAATATGAATTTAAAATTAAATTAAATCTACAACTCTTTGCAGATGGACAAGGTGGAGAAAAGACTGAGAAGCCTACGCCTAAGAAACGAAGAGAAGCTAGAGAAGAGGGTCAAGTTGCAAAAAGCCAAGAGGTTAGTGCAGCTCTTCTTTTTATTGCAATGTTTTTTATGCTTCAAAGCTCAGGTGGATACATGTTAAATAAAATGAATGAAGTCTTTAGAACTGTATATAATAATATAGGTAATGTAGATAATCTTAATAATAATACGTATATAATGAAAGCGCTTGGAATGCTTTTTGGTAACATACTTATAATAATACTTCCAATACTTGCAACTAGTCTAATAATTTCAATTGTTGGAAATATTATTCAAACAGGATGGTTTCCAACTCTTAAGCCGCTTAAACCAAAGTTTTCAAAATTGAATCCTATAGAGGGCTTTAAAAAGACATTTTCAAAGAAAATGCTTACAGAGTTTTTTAAAATAATAATGAAAATATCAATACTTGCAACTATTATATATGTGCTGTTAAAAAGTGAGCAGACAAAGATATATAAATTTATAAATATGACTCCAATAGATATAGCTGAAGAAGTTGGAAGAACAGTTACTGGACTGGGTATGAAAACTGGAATGTTTTTTATAGCAGTAGCTGCTATTGATTACTTCTTTCAAAGAAGAGAACATGAAGAAAATCTTAAGATGACCAAATATGAAGTTAAACAAGAATATAAGCAAACAGAAGGTAATCCTGAGATAAAGGGTAAGATAAGACAAAAGATGAGAGAAGCATCAATGAGAAGAATGATGCAAGATATACCAAAAGCCGATGTAGTAATTACCAACCCGACACATTTTGCAGTAGCTGTAAAGTATGATCACTCTGCATCACTTGCTCCTATTGTAGTTGGGAAAGGTGCAGATTATATGGCTAAAAGAATAAAAGATATTGCAAGAGAAAATGATATTGAAATAATTGAGAATAAACCTCTAGCAAGAGGGTTGTATGCATCTTGTGAAATAGGTGATGATATACCGCCAGATATGTATGAAGCAGTCGCAGAGGTTTTAGCATTTGTATATAAACTTAAAAATTAATGTGATATAATTAATTAAGAGGTGAGTACTATGTTTACTAATGATGAAGGATACAATGTAGTTTTGTTTGATGTAGATGGACCATTAGTTAAAGATGATGCAGAATTGCATCCTGAGGAAACAATAAGAGCTATAATGAATCAGGAAGGTTTTCCAGAAGTTAAATCGGAATTAGCAAAAAGAATTTGTTATGACACTTTAAACCGACTAGCAGAGATTGTTTCTTATAAGAGTAATACCTTAGTTATTGAAATCTCTACATGGAGATTTAAAGGGCAAGAAGAAGTTGATTTATTAAATATTTTAGAGTTTTATGGTATTCCAGTTAATGGGTTTACTAAAAACATTAGAGAAGATATAGAAGAAAATAGAGGAATAGAATGTGTAGATATTTTATCAAATATAAAAGTTAAAAGTTTTGTTGCATTAGATGATTGGACAAATATGATAGGTGAAGAATATATAGCTAGTCATTTGGTTAAAGTTGATCCTTCTAAAGGGATAACTGAGCAAAATGTTGAAGATGCTAAAAATATAATGGATAAGGGGATTGAAGCTGGATTTTTAGAAGTAGTAGAGAGCGTTAAAAATCATAAATATTGGTTTTATAAAGATGTTGAAAATGCAGGATTAACATCTGATATACATTTTGAAGAAATGCAGGGTTCGAGGGAATCTTTAGAAGAATCTAATTTTGAAATTAGTAGTTAGAATAGGAGAGAAAATGGTATGGAAATGAGTAAGGTGAAAAAGGGAGTAATGAGTGCGTTTTTAGTAATAGTTTTAGTTGCAATTGCGCAAAGTTTTATGAGAAATAATTCAAAATTAATACCTATTACTAATATGGTAACAATGGTGATATTACCAATATATTTGTTGTTTAAAATAATAGGAAATGAAGATAGTAATATAAGAGATAAATTTAAAGTTCTTTTTATGTTTGGAATTGATCAAATAATATCTTTTTTTGTAGTTGCAGTTGCTTTTAGCATAACTTATGTCATAGCGTCTCCATTAGTTGCGTTAATTATCTTAAATGTTAAAAATCCTTTAATAGCTTCATTTATAGGCTTTTTTATATTTGGGATATTGATGATTTTGCATAATGTTAGATATAGATGTTTTGTACTATATATAATTATGGAAAAAAGTGTTACGTATAAAAAAGCATTAGAAATTAATAAAAAAATAGTAGAAAATAAATATAAAGAGATTTCAATTAGAATGATTAAAGAGTTTATAGCTATATTAATAATTGTTTATGTACTTAGTTTTTTACAAAGATATATAAGAATTGGTGGTAATTATAAAATTTTAGATGTGATAAATTATGTTTATATAATGGGAAGCTATATATTGATAGTATGCGGGCATTTGATGAATAAAAATAAAATTTATCAAGAATATAAAAAAATTAATCTGTAATTTTAAGAAGAACTTTCAACTTTAATATAAGAATGAAGGTTTCTTCTTTTTTGTTTTGGATAAAATAATAAGAAAAGAGTTGGAATTGTTACTAAAAAGACAAAAAAATATAGTGATTATTATTAGAAAATTTAAACTTTGTAATATTAGCAAAAAAAGGTGAAAATATGTTTAAAAATATAACGAAGTAATGTATAATTTAATATGATGGAAAGACTATAAATAAGGGGGCCAAAATGAAGATTGGTGATATTGTTTTAGGTATTGCTTTTGTATCGGCAGTTATAATATTTATTATACCTATGCCAACAGGAGTTTTAGATATATTACTTACAATAAGTATATCGGCAGCGCTGCTTATACTTTTTGGTGCACTGTTTGCACAAGAACCACTTGATATGTCGCTTTTTCCAGCTTTGCTGGTGCTTACAACTCTTTATAGAGTATCGCTGAATGTATCATCTACAAGACTTATTATTGGGTCCGGTAATGCAGGAAAAATAATAGAAGTATTTAGTAGTTTCGTTACCAGTGGTAATCTGGTAGTAGGGATAATATTATTTATAATAATTGTATTAGTACAGTTTATAGTAATTACAAAAGGTGCTGAAAGGGTTGCTGAGGTATCAGCAAGATTCACACTTGATGCAATGCCTGGTAAACAGATGGCTATTGATGCAGATCTTAATTCAGGACTTATAGATGAAACGCAAGCTAAAGAAAGAAGACAAAAAATTCAAGATGAAGCAAGCTTTTATGGATCAATGGACGGGGCAACAAAGTTCGTTAAAGGAGATGCCATAATAGGGATACTTATAACTTTTGTAAATATAATAGGTGGTATCATTGTTGGTACAATGCAAGGTAAGGGTATAGGAGAAGCAGCAGAGCTCTATACTAAACTTACTATTGGAGATGGACTTGTAAGTCAGATACCAGCATTTCTTATATCAGTGGCGACAGCAATTATAGTTACTAAAGGAAGTCAAAGAGGAGATATGAGTGTTAACTTAGGAGGTCAGTTATTTAGACTTTCAAAAGTTTTATATATGGCAGGAGGAGTACTTATATTCCTAGGAATATTTACACCGCTTCCATTCTTCGTACTTGCAACATTTGGAGCTATACTTATGTATATAGGTAGTTCAATAGATAGAAAAGAAAAAATTGAAGAAATTGAATCTGAAATAACAGAAGAAGACGAAGATGTAGAAGAAATAAGAAAACCAGAAAATGTAATGGAACTTCTACAAGTAGATCAAATAGAATTAGAATTTGGATATGGTATCATACCACTTGCAGATATTAAACAAGGTGGAGATTTACTTGATAGAGTAGTAATGATAAGAAGACAAATAGCAACAGAACTTGGGGCAGTTGTTCCAATAGTAAGACTTAGAGATAATATACAACTTGGTCCAAATGAGTATATAGTTAAAATTAAGGGAACTGATGTTGCAAAAGGAACTATAATGCATGGGCATTATTTAGCAATAAATCAGGGATTTGTTGATTCGGAAATTTCAGGAATTGAAACAGTTGAGCCAGCATTTAATCTTCCAGCACTTTGGATAACAGAAGATCAAAGGGAAGAGGCAGAGGCAAAAGGATATATGGTTGTAGATGCACCATCACTTATGGCTACACACCTAACAGAAGTAATAAAAAACCATTTAGGAGAACTTTTAACAAGACAAGATATACAATTACTTGTTAATAAAGTTAAAGAGTCAGCACCAGCACTTATTGAGGAACTTGTTCCAAAACTCATGAATTTAGGAGAAATACAAAAAGTGCTTGCTAATCTTTTAAATGAAGGAATATCAATAAGGGATTTAATAACAGTATTTGAAACACTTGCTGATTATGCAACAATAACGAAAGATCCAGATATGCTTACAGAGTATGTAAGACAAGGTCTTTCAAGACCAATATCTCGTAAGTATTTTGAAGACGGAGTAAATAAAGTAGTAACGATAGATGCTAATTTAGAGCAGCTTATATTTAAAAATATTCAAAGCACAGAGCATGGAACATATGTAGCAATAGATCAAAATATAGTCCAAAAAATGCTTGAGAGCGTTGGAAGAGAAACAGCAAAGTTTTTAGCGTATGGAAAGAATCCAATAATATTAGCGAGTCCTGTTGTTAGAACTCATTTTAAAAAGATGACAGAAGCATATTATAAGAATTTAGTTGTTTTATCATATAGCGAAGTAGAACCTTCGATAGAAATACAATCAATTGGGATGGTGAGTATAGATGAAAATTAAAACATATACGTATCGTGGTAAGACAGAACACGAAGTAATGACTAAAGCAAAAAATGAATTAGGTGAAGATGCATACATATTAACTATTAGAAAAATTAAACCAGATGGTATTATGAAATTTTTCAAAAAACCAGAAGTGGAATTAACAGCGGTTAAGAAAGCAATTAAAAAAGAGCCAGTTCAAGAGATTAAAAAAGTAGAGGAACCTAAAGTGGTTCCCACAGTAGTTAAAGAAGAGCCTAAAGTGGAAGAAAAGCTTTCAGAGGTGAAAGAAGAACCTAAAAAAGCAGAAGAAAAACTAGAGGCATGTAATACAGAAGTTATGGATGTTAAAAATACAGTTGAGGAAAAAGATAAAGTTATAAAAAGTTTAGAGAGTAAACTTGATAACTTAGAAGGGTTACTTACAAAAGTAATGGGACAAATAACAACTTCTCAGCAATTAATTGAGACTGAAACTAAGAGAAAATATAAGAGCACAATATTACAATTGTTCTATGATAATTTAGTTAATAATGAAGTTCTTCCAGAAATAGCTGAAAAGTTACTTGATGGTTTAGATGATAAGGTTGTTAACGAAGGTACGAGTATAAATCAATTAGTAAGTATAGTTTACGATAGAATAATAAGCTTTATTGGGAAACCAACACCTATAAATATTGATAGAGAAGAAGGGCAAGAGTTTCCTAAGACAATAGTATTTATAGGGCCTACAGGGGTAGGTAAAACAACTACAATAGCTAAAGTAACAGCTCTTTTCACACTAAATGAAAAGAAAAAGATTGGATTAATGACAGCTGATACATATAGAATAGCTGCTGTTGAGCAACTTAAGACATATGCTGAAATACTTGGAATAAGTGTTGAGGTTTTATATTCAACAAATGAGTTTGATGAAAAGTTTGATTTATTTAAAGCTTATGACAGTGTATTTATAGATACAGCAGGAAGATCTCATAAAAACGAAAAAAGATTTGATGAGCTTAAAGATTTATTAGCTAAGATTGATAACAAAGATATATATTTAGTATTAAGCTTAGCAACTAAGTATAGAGATATGGTAAATATAGTTGAGACATATTCAGAATTAGGGGATTACAAAATAATATTCACGAAACAAGATGAAACATTAACACTTGGAAGTATATTAAATATTAGATATTTAACAAGTAAGAAATTATCTTATATAACATTTGGACAAAACGTTCCAGACGACATCGAAGTTATTCAACCCGAAAAAATTGCAAAGTTATTATTAGGGAGCTTTGATAAATAATGGATCAAGCAACTAAGCTAAGAAAAATAGTTAAAAAAGTAGTGAAAAAAGAAGAGAAAAAAATAGTTAGACCTAATGCACAAGTTATAACAGTAACTAGTGGAAAGGGTGGGGTTGGAAAAACTAACTTTACTATTAACTTAGCCGTGCAACTAGCAAATGAGGGAAAAAAAGTTGTAATACTTGATGCAGATTTTGGTCTTGCAAATATAGAAGTGTTATTTGGAATAGTACCTAAATATACTTTGCTAGATGTTATTAATGGTAGTAAGATAATTACCGATATACTTATAGATGGTCCAAATGGAATCAAGTTCATTTCAGGAGGGTCTGGTATACAAGAACTTACTAGACTTAATGAAAAACAATTAAATTATTTTATACAAAATTTAAGTTTACTTGATAAGATGGCTGATGTAATACTTATAGATACAGGAGCGGGTGTTTCAGACACAGTCCTAACTTTTGTTAAAACTGCAGACGAAGTTGTTCTTATAGCAACACCAGATCCAACATCTGTTACTGATGCATATGCGCTTATAAAAATACTTAAAAGCAAGCATGATGAAGAAGTAAAAAAAGAAAAAAATAAAAACGAAGATGACACAGATAAGGTAAAAGATGGAGAAAAATCAGAGGATGAAAAAACTGATCAAGAAGAGATAAAACCGATTAGAAATGACCTGAAATTGGTTGTTAATAATATTAGAAATAAAGAAGAGGGAGAAGAAATAGCTGATAAGTTAAAGAATGTTTCAGAAAAATTTTTGGAACTTGATTTAGAAGTTATAGGTTACATTCCACATGATGAAATGTTACAAAAAGCAGTTAAAATGCAACAACCGGTTTCAATTGCTTATCCTAAAAGTTCTTCTTCAAAAGCAGTAGCTGAAATATCTAAGCATTTTGTTAAAGAAGATGAAGACAAGTCATATACTGGAATAGCGTCGTTCATAAAGAAATTTATATTTAAGATGTCTAACTAGAAGAAGGGCGGTAAAATGAAAAAGATAAAAATTTTAATAGTAGAAGATTCTCTATTTATGGCAAAGTTGATGAGAGGTGTAGTTTCATCAATTGAAGGCTTTGAAGTTTGCGACATTGCTAAAGATGGTATGGAAGGATTAGAGTATATAAAAAAGTATAATCCAGATGTAGTATTATCTGATCAAGTTATGCCAAAGCTAGATGGTATTGGTATGATAAAGGAGATAATGAAGCGGAGTCCTAAACCAGTTATAATTGTTAGTGCTTATACAAAGGAAGGCGAAGATACAACTATAAAAGCTTTAGAAGCTGGAGCTGTTGATTTTATCGCTAAACCTGAAAAGGTATTTGAATTAGGTGCAGGTGAATTTAAGGAAATATTAGAATCAAAAATAAGAATTGCAGCAAAAACCGATTTAACTAAAATTAAAAAATATAATATAGTTCATAATGAACATAATTTTAATAAAAAAGAAAGACTCAAGAAAATAGTAGCAATAGCGATATCTACGGGAGGACCTAGGAGTTTACAAGAAGTTATTCCTAAGTTAGACCCTGATATACCAGCGGCGTTTTTGATAGTTCAACATATGCCAGCTGGATTTACTAAGTCTTTAGCTGAAAGGTTAGATGCACTTAGTGAAATAAAAGTAAAAGAGGCAGAAGAAGGCGATGTTATTACCAAAGGTGTTGTTTATATAGCACCTGGAGGTTATCACATGGAGGTTGAAAAGTTTGGTACAGACTATAAAATTGTATTAAACAAGAAACCACCAATTACAGGCTTAAGACCAGCGGCAGATATCATGTATGAATCAATTTCAAAAATTAACACACAAGATATAGTAGGTGTTGTGATGACTGGAATGGGTTCAGACGGAACAAAGGGGTTAAAAATGATAAAGGAAAAAAACAATGCTTATATAATTGGGCAAGATAAAGATACAAGTATTGTTTATGGGATGCCAAGGGCAGCAGCCGAAGCTGGAATTATCGACAAGGTAGTTCCTCTAGATCAAATGACAGAAACAATAACAACAATTGTGGGGGTGCTTTAAAAATGGATATGAATCAATATTTAGAAATTTTTATTGATGAATCAAATGATCATTTACAAAATTTAAATGAAAGCTTATTGGAGCTTGAAAAAAATCCAAATAACTCTGATATATTAAATGAAATATTTAGAGTTGCACATACATTAAAGGGTATGGCAGGAACAATGGGTTACACAAAGATGCAAAAGTTAACACATGATATGGAAAATGTATTATCAGAAATTAGAAACGGGAATATTAGTGTTAGTGCAAAGATGTTAGATGTACTATTTAAGTGCTTAGACGCACTAGAATCATATGTTGAAAAAATTACTAATTCAGGTTCTGAAGGAGATAATGCATATGATGAAATAGTAGAAGCATTAAATAATATTTTAGAAGGTAAAGAAGATAATACGACGGATTCAAAAGAAGAAGTGTCTACAAATGAAACTGTAGTAGAAAGTGAAATAGAATACTCAGCAACTGAAATATTAGCTATTAAAGAAGCTGTTTCTGAAGATATGAAAGCTTTAGAGATAACAGTGAGGTTAAGCGAAAAATGTGTATTAAAATCAGCTAGAGCATTTTTGGTATTTAAGGCATTAGAAGATTTAGGTGAAACTATAAAAACTATGCCTAAGACAGATGATATAGAAGAAGAAAAGTTTGATTTTGAATTTAAAGTTGTTCTACTTACTAAAGAGGAAAAAGATTTAGTTAAAGAAAAAATTTCAAACGTTTCAGAGGTTGAATCTGTTGAAGCTAATGAAGTAGATGCAGATAGTTTATCAGCAATGCAAACAGTAAATGCTCAAAATACTGGAGAAGTAAAAGAAGAGCAAAAGGTTGAGGAAGTTAAAAAAGAAGAGAAATCTAAGCCAAAAGCTGGAAAAACAGTAAGAGTAGATATTAATAGATTAGATAATCTTATGAACTTAGTATCTGAGCTTATAATTATTAAAACTAGACTTGAAGGAATTGGTGCTACTAAAGCTAGTAAGAGTGCACAGAATTATAATGAAGCAATTGAATACTTAGAAAGAATTACAACTAATCTGCATGATGCGGTTATGAAGGTTCGAATGGTTCCAGTTGAAAGAGTATTTAATAGATTCCCAAGATTAATAAGAGACTTAGCTAGAAAATTAGATAAGAATTTTGAATTATATATGTCAGGGGAAGAAACAGAACTTGATAGAACAGTTATTGATGAGATTGGAGATCCATTAATTCACTTATTAAGAAATGCTGCAGATCATGGAATTGAAAGTAAAGAAGAAAGAGCAGCAGCAGGGAAAGATGAAAAAGCATCTATATTCTTAAGAGCATATCAAGATGGAAATAACGTTGTTATTGAAGTTGAAGATGATGGTGCAGGAATAAATGTTGAAACAATTAAAGCAAAAGCTATTGAAAAAGGAGTTGTTACTCAAGATATAGCTGATAATATGTCAGATAATGATATTATTGAATTGTTATTCAGACCAAGCTTTAGTATGGCAAAGCAAGTTACTGATCTTTCAGGTAGAGGAGTAGGACTTGATGTTGTTAAGAGTAAAATTGAAGCTTTAGGTGGACATATAGAAGTAAGAACGGTTGAAGGAAAAGGAAGTAAATTTATTATTAGATTACCTCTTACTTTAGCAATTATTCAATCTCTAATGGTTAAGCTTGGAAATGAGCAATATGCTATTCCACTTAATACAATAGAGACAATTGAAGATATTAAACTAGATGAAATTAAGTATGTACAAAAACAAGAAGTTATCTTGCTTAGAGATAAAGTTATTCCAATTGTACACTTAGATGGTATTTTAGATGTTGCTAGAGAAGAAGCAAGAGATGAATACGTAACAGTTGTTATAGTTAAAAAAGGTGAAAAAGAAGCAGGATTTATTGTTGATTCATTAATAGGACAACAAGAAATCGTTATCAAATCACTAGGAAAGTACTTAAGTCAAATTAAGATGATAGCAGGAGCTACAATCTTAGGTGACGGGGAAGTTGCTTTAATACTAGATGTAAATACACTTGTTAAGTAGGAGGAAATTAAAATGACAAATAATGAAGTTAAACAATTTATTATATTTAGACTAAGTGGTGAAAACTACGGTATAGATATTCAAAAGATAAAGACGATAGAAAAAACTATGAGTTTTGCAAGAGTGCCAAAGGCACCAGAGTACGTTAATGGAGTTATAAACTTAAGAGGGGAAATAATTCCAGTAATGAGTTTAAGAAACAGATTTGGATTTGAAATTAAGGAATTTGACAATCAAACAAGAATCATTATTATCGATATATTAGAGAGTCCTATAGGTCTAATAGTTGATGAAGTTAAAGAAGTTTTATCTTTAGATGCAGATTCAATAGAAAATGCACAAGATATTAAAGAATCAGAGATTGATGATGAATATATTTCAGGAGTTGGAAAAGTAGGCGAAGAAATTATAACTTTACTTAATTTAGAAACATTGATTAAGTCTTCATTTGATCTTGAAGAAGATGGTGAGTAGAATGAATGTAGATAGTTTAAATGATGTACATATAGACGTACTTAAAGAAGTAGGAAATATAGGAGCAGGCAATGCCACTACGGCATTGTCTAAAATGCTCAACAGACCTATTGATATGGATGTTCCAAAAGTAAGAGTATTAGAGTTTTCAGATGTAGCTACTTTAATAGGTGGAGAAGAAGAAACTGTAACAGGAATTTTATTGAGTTTAGAAGGGGATATTAAGGGAATGATGATGTTTGTTTTAGAACATGAATCATCAAAAAAATTAGTAGAACTTCTAATGGGTATGAAAGTTGAAGAATTTGGAGAAATAGAAACATCTGCTATGAAAGAGATTGGGAATATTTTAACAGGTTCATATTTAACATCACTTTCGTCATTAACAAACTTAAGTGTAGTACCTTCTGTACCTCATTTAGCTGTTGACATGGCAGGAGCTATTTTATCAGTTCCAGCAATAGAGTTTGGAAAAGTTGGAGACAAAGTACTATTTATAGAAACAATGTTTAATCAAGGTGATGACAGTATATCTGGATACTATATATTAATACCTGAAATAGGTTCTTTTAAGACATTACTTATGTCATTAGGAGTAGCTTAATGCTGGATACTCTACAAGTAGTAAAAGTAGGGATGGCAGATTTAAATTTAATAAAAGGTGAGGGAATGATAACAACTTTAGGATTAGGTTCATGTGTAGGTATTTCTTTATATGATCCGCTTACAAAAGTTGCAGGAATGGCTCACATAATGCTTCCAGATAGCACGCAAATTAAAAATAATGATAATAAATTTAAATTCGCAGATACAGCAACAGTAATTTTAATTGACAAAATGATTGAACTTGGAGCTAGTAAATCAAGGATAACAGCAAAGCTTGCAGGAGGAGCTCAGATGTTTTCTTTTGCAAATGACAGTGATATAATGAAAGTTGGAGAGAGGAATGTAATAGCCTCTAAAGAAGCATTAAAAAAAGCAGGAATAAAGATTATAGCAGAAGATACAGGAAAAGATTATGGACGAACAATTCAGCTTTTTGCTGAAGATGGTAAATTAATTGTAAAAACTATAGGTAAAGGTACAATTGAATTATAAGGATGTGAATTATGAAGAAATTTAAATTTATGATGACTATACTAGCTATGATAGCAGTAGGTTTATATTCATATTTCTACCAGGGAGATTCAATAAATTATATATATCTTAAGCTGATTTTTGTAGCAGTGCTTACATATATTCTCGGTAGTTATTTAGAAGCAAAGACATTTAGAATAATAACAAAGGGTAAATATATAAAACGCCATAAGAAAAAATAGTGGTTTGGAGGTAAAGCATGCCTGAAAAGAATTTTGATAAATTATGGGAAGAATATGCGAAAACTAAAAGTAAACAAATAAGGGATCAGCTCATAACAGAGTATGCACCTCTTATTAAGGTTGTCGCAGGAAGACTTAAGATGTATCTTGGAAATAATGTAGAGCTTGATGATTTGATAGGATATGGAGCTTTTGGTCTAATGGATGCAATAGATAAATTTGAACTTAATAAAAAGGTTAAGTTTGAAACGTATGCATCTCTTAGAATAAGAGGTTCAATATTAGACAGTATTCGTAAAAACGACTGGGTACCTAGAAGTTTAAGGCAAAAACACAAAGATTTAGAAGCAGCTTATCAAAAACTTGAAGAAAAATTAGGTAGAGCTGCAACAGATGAAGAAATGGCAAAAGAACTTAATATTACAGTAGCTGAGTTTGATACATTAGTTAAAGATACTAATATTTTAACTCTTACATCACTTGAAGATTTTGTTGATCAAAATTATGAAAAAAATATGAATGGTTTTGCAAAGGCATCAACAGAGACGCCAGAAGATGTTGCAACTCAAAATGCTATTAAAGAAGTTCTAGTAGATACAATAAAGAATTTGCCAGAAAAAGAACAGAAAGTAGTTTATTTATACTACTATGAACAATTAACACTTAAAGAAATAAGTAAGATATTAGAAGTATCAGAATCAAGAATTTCGCAGCTTCATAGTAAAGCTATGATGAGACTTAAAGGAAAACTAGGAAAACATAAGGATGTTTTACTAGGAGTATAGGGGGAGTTATAATGGAGACATTTGAGAACACAAGCCCTGATCTATTTGAAGACGTAGAAGTAATAATCGAAGAAAGTGCCATGAAGGCATACATTAAGTTTGTAAGACATGAAAAAGGAATAGACAGTATAACACTAGAATATATAAATCAAAAGCTTAGAGAAGCTGAAATTATATATGGGCTGAGAAGTAGTGATATAGAAAAGGCGTTTGGCCAAAAAGAATTTAATATTAAATATTTGGTTGCAGAAGGAACCAAACCAGTAAAAGGTGATGATGGAGAAATTGAATATCTTTTTAGTGTTGAAAAGGAGTTAACTCCTAAGATGCTTGAAGATGGAACGGTTGATTATCATAATCTTGAGTTAATTGAGAATGTTGCACCAGGTGATGAATTAGCTAAAATAACTAAGGCAACTGATGGTGTTAATGGAATAGATGTAAAGAATAATACAATAATTGCACAAAAAGGAAAAGAAATTAAACCAGCAGCGGGTAAAAATACAACTTTAACAGAAGATGGACTACATATTATTTCTAATATAGAAGGACAAGTTCTTTTAGTAGGAGATAAAATAACGGTTAATGAAACACATGAAATAAGTGGAAATGTTGATCATTCAACTGGAAATATAAAGTTTGTAGGAAATGTTGTTATAAAAGGGAATGTTCAAACTGGATTTAAAGTAGAAGCTGGTGGAAGTGTAGAAGTGTATGGGATAGTAGAAGGAGCTGAAATAATAGCTGACGGAGATATTATATTAGATAAGGGAATGCAAGGAGTAAAGAAAGGCATTCTTAAATCTGGTGGTAAAATAGTTGCTAAGTTTATTGAAAATGCAGACATCCACTGTGAAGGAAATTTAGAAGTTGGATCAATACTTCACAGCAATGTTATAAGTAATTCAGATATATTAGTTCTTGGGAAAAAAGGACTTATATCAGGAGGAACTTTTGAAGCTAGAAAAATGATTAGCGCTAAAACTATTGGTGCATCGCTTGGGACTCTTACAGAAATAAAAGTAGGATTTGATCACAAATTAATAGATGCATTTAATGCACTCAATGATCAGATTCTTATGTATAAAAAAGAAGTACAAAAGATGGATACTGCTATAACAGGATTTAAAAAAATGGCTGAAGTTGGTAGACTTTCAGATAGTAAAAAACCACTTCTTATGCAACTTGTAGAGCAGAGAAATAGTTATACAAGTAAGATAGCAGAATCACAAGCAGAATCAGAAGATCTAAGAGAAAAATTAAATCAAAAGATAGATGCTAGAATAAATGTACAAAATGTTATATATCCAGGAGTGCAAATAACTATTGGAAAAGCATTTTTACATAATAATGAGGAAAATAAATACTGTACGTTCCAAAGAGAAGGTGCAGATATAAAGGTTAGTCAATATAGACCATAGAGGTGATTAGAATGTCAGTAAGACCAATTGATTTGCAGATTTCAATGCAGCAAAATCAAGAAATTTCACAGCTAAAGCAACATGAGTTAAAAGTTTTATCAGAAAATGAAAATATCTTTGCAAAAGAGCTAGAAAAAAAGTATAATGATGACAGTCATCGTGTAACAGATACTGAAGAAACTGAAAAGGTTTATTTTAGAAAAAAAGACGATGAAAATGATGGCTCACAAAATGGTAAAAAGAAAGATAAAGATGAAGCAGAAGATGATGAGCTAAAGTTAAGTGACAAAGGCAAGATTGGTGTAAATACAGCTGAGGATAGTCATATTGACATAAGGATATAATAAGGAGGAATAAAATGGTTTATACTATGTATATTTTATTATTTTTAGCAGGATTAATAATGACAGTAGTATCAGTTTTTTATATGAAAGACATAGATATTATTAATAATCCACTTAATCAAAATAAGATATTAAATGCAGAGAAGAAGCTTAAAGAGAAACTTGATGAAATTGATAAGATGATGGAAGAACTTAATAAGTTTGCAAATCATGTTAATGATGAATTATCGCAAAAGCATAAAGAATTATTATTTTTATATCAAATGATTGATGAAAAGTATGATTCAGCAACAAGTGTACCTACTTATAAAGTTAATGCTAGAGATGAAGAAGTACAAAAGAAAAACGTAGAAATTGAAAAAGTTGAAGAACCTGTAGCTAAACCAGAAAAGAAAACTCAATCTGGAGGTTACTCTGATATTTATTCTTTACACGAAGATGGTAAGAGTGTTGATGAAATTGCAAAAGAATTAAATATTGGTAAAGGTGAAGTAAAATTATTATTAGAATTAACACAAAAGAGGTGATTAAATGTATTTTTCAAAAAGATCATTTCTACTTGGTTTAGGAGTAGGATTAATGGTAGTTTCACTTTTTTCAGTTATATCATATGGTAAAAGTGGAGTTAAAACTGTAAAAGAACAAGTAGAATTAACAGATGAACAAATTATTGAAAAAGCAACTGGACTAGGATTAGTTCCAGTAGATGAAAATAATGTAAAAGACAATTTAATTTCTGAACTTAATAATAAGGTAAAGAAATTAGAAACAGAGAATGTAGAGCAAATTAATGCTAACAAAGAGTTAAAGTTAAACTTAGAAGAAACTAAAAAATCTTATGAAAAGAAGTTAGCAGATGCTAAAAAAGTATCTTCAACTAGCAGCAGTAGTAGTTCGGCAACTACAAGTTATAGAAGAGTGACTATTCCTAGCGGATCAAGCTCAGAAAAAGTTGCTAAGATTATATATAATGCTGGATTAGTAGATAATGCAGATAAGTTTAATAAATATATTCAAAGCCAAGGAAAGGCTAGAAAACTTAGAGCAGGAACATTCAAAGTTCCAACAAATAGTACATACAGTAAAGTATTATCAGCTTTATTATATTAAGAAAATGCATGACAGATGTTATGCTTTTTTTATTGCAAAAATATATCTAAATGTAAGGTTGTATGTTAAAATTTAGTTAATAAATATTTGTTGGAGGTTAAGGATGAAGAAAATTATATTAATTTTTCTAATGATAATAGGTTTTGCATTAAATGTATCAGCATATACAAGTTTTAATGAAATTTTTGGTAAAAGCGGAGTAATAATAGGGGGGTATACTTCAACGTCCAATTTTACTAGATATAATAGAGTAAGAATAGATGCTAGTGATAAAAAAGGAGATCAGACTGTAACCAGACAAGTTGGAATTACAGTTCCAGCAGGTGAAGCACATCTATATAGAGCACAGGCAAGAGTGTTTGGTGCAGATAGAAGATTTAATGTTACCTCAAGAGGAAAACTTATAGATAATAAAGATGCTCAGGAAGTTAGTGGGTTATCATTATATAAAAGTAGCATGTCAGGAAGTGATGAGTGGCATGAAGAGGTGGGTGTTTGGTATATTGAAGGTCCATTCGATGGTTATGTAGATGTTAGACTTACAACAGAGCAAGAGTTTGTATCAAATGGAGATTGGGACGAAGGAGAATTTGTACTTGATAAATATAACTATAATGTAATGAACAAGGGATTATATGGTAAAAATCCATACCATAGCAACAGAGGTTGGTATAATATAAAAGAAGATGAAATGAATGCCATTGGAGCTACTGAATCATATCATGGCACTAGAAATGTAGATGTGAAAATAGACGTTCCAAGTGGAGAAAAGTATGTTTTCTACACAAAGGTTTATTATAAGGTAAATTCATCTATGAGATATTGTATGTATGAACATATAATAAATGGTCCATATAAAAAAACTATAAAAATACCAATGGATAAATATAGTGATACGGCAACATTTACATTGTTAGATTATTGGGTGTATCTTCCACCTGATAAGTCAGGCGTATCATATACAGAAGCAAGATATGATAAATATACTGTAGTGAGTAATGCAAAAGGAAGTTTAGTTCAGAGTAATATTATTGCTCCAGCTGGAGCTTATCCAAATAACGGAAAACATTCAGATGGTTATTGGTATGTAAGAATATATAATCAAAACCCTAATAAACCGACTATAACAGCACCGGCTACGGGAATTAAAACTAAAGATAACACAGTAACTGTTAACTGGAACTTTAGTGATCCTGATAGTGGAGATACACAGGGAAAATATCAATTAATTGGGAGTACAGATAATTTTACTACCAATCATTATAATTCAGGAGTTGTAACAAGCAGTGCTAAAACTAAAACAACAACAGCTTTAGCTGATGGAATATGGAAATTCAGAGTAAAAGTATGGGACAATAATGGTGGAGCATCAAGCTGGGGTGAACTTACTAATGTATTAGTGGATACGACTTTGCCAGATAATCCAAATTTATCAACAGGAACATATACAAACACAACTGATACTTCTATTACAATGAATTGGAAAGCGTTTGCAGATAGTAGTCCAAGTTCAGGATATCATAGTGTTAGAATATATGCTAAAAGGTGGAATGGTAGCGATTGGGAAGATACTGTAGACATAGATAATGATGGTACTCCAGAAGCAGGGAAGTCTTATAATGAAACAAATAAAACAAGTCATGTATTCAATGGATTATTACCGGGTAACAAATATAGATTTACTATAAGATATAGAGATAATGCAGGAAATTATGGCAATTACTCATGGAAGGATAGATGGACAGTGCCAAGCACGCCACCCACTCCAACAGGTAGCACAGCAGGTGTTTTATGGCATAAAACAGAAGGAAGAGGGAAAGTAATACTTAACTGGCAAGCTCAAACAGGAGCAACAGGGTATAAAGTGCATATATATGATGGAAGTACTTATAGAGCCTGGGATGCTGGGAATACAACAACGTGGGACTCAAGTGTATGGAAAGTTTATCCAACAGAAGCAAGAATTAATCAAGATGCTGATGATACTAGAACAATAGATATATTTAATCATAGCAAGACAGGTTTAGATTTAAGGGATAATCCAAGTAGATTATATCTTAAATCATCATATGCAGCACATAATAATAAAAAAAATTATTGGTTTAGAGTTTCAGCATACAATACCGTTGGAGAATCGGTTTATTCAACACCATATATGCCAACTCTACCTAATAGAACAGATGCAGATTTACCAGAAGATTATACAGTTAATCTTACAACGACGGGCACTAATAGTATGAGAATTAACGTAGGTGCTACTAATGATTTATTATCAGGACTTCCAGTAAATAGATATAGTTATTATAACGGAAGTAGCTGGAGTACTTATGAATCAAGTGACGTTAAAGATATAGCAGGATTAAATCCAAATACTCAGTATATATTAAAAACAAGAGTAATTGATAATGTAGGAAATATAAGAGAAAAGAATTTGAATGCTAAATATACATTTGCTAAAGAACCTAGTATAACAGTAGCAGATGCATCAAGTGGAGATTTAAGTAATAAAGAAGGTGTAATACACAAAATTACAATTAATGCTGAAGGAAATCCAGCAAATACAGAATATAGAATAGAAAGAGCAACGAATGACACATTTAATGAAAATCTAGAGGTAATAAGAGATTGGTCTACTAGTCTTACAGAAGATGTAGTAGTTCCAAGTAAATATACAACATATTATTATAGAGTAAATGCTAGAAATGGAGATTTAGTAGAAACAGCTTATAGTGATTATAAGCATATGTCAGGAGTTCCTAATATTACAGGAAGCTATGGACCACTTAATTGGAGCAGAGAAGGAAGAGGATATATAAAATTAACATGGCCAGCTGTAGAAGGAGCTAATGAATATGAAGTTCTTATATATGACGGAAATAAGTACCGTATATTTAATGTTGGAAATAATTTAGTCTTTGATAGTAGATTAGAACATGTTTATCCAACTGAAGCAGTAATAAGTGGATATGCAGATAATACAAGAAATGATGATATATTTAAACATGATAAAAGCGGATTAGATCTTAGTGATGATCCAAGAAGTTTATATAGAAGTTCTACTGGAACGGCTTATAATTCAAATAAATCATATGCAATAAGAGTAAGAGCAAAGCAAGGAACTATAAGAACTTATAGTTATGCAAATCTTTATTATATATCATTACCTGATAGAACAGATGTAGATGCTCCAATTATATCTGTAACAGGTAATCCAGCATCATATGTAAATACTGATGTAACATTATCAGTAACTACAACTGAGACAGAAAGTGGTTTAAACACTGTTCTTTGGCAAGAAGGAAATAAAGTAGTAGGAGACTTTGTAAATGGAACAGTAGGTAATGCTCTTTCAGGAGGAAATATAATAGTTGGAGAGAATAAAGATATAACTATATATGCAAGAGATAATGTAGGAAATGAAAGAGTAGAAGTAGTTAGCGTAACTAAGATAGATAAGGTATTGCCAGTAATAAAAACATCAGGGAATAATATTAAACTTGCACCTAATTCATATGTACATGAGAAGATAAAAGTAGAAGACACAACAAGAGTTCAAAATATAAAAGTTAAACTTTTATTTGGAGGACTGGATACAGGAGCTATAAGTATAAGTACAGGATCTGGAGTAACAGAAGTAGATACAGGTAAAATACTGATGGCAGCAAGTATAAATTCTAACTTTGTAGTAGGGAATACAGTAGTAATGAGAATAGAAGCAACTGATGAAGGTAATAACACATCTACAAAGGATATAAATATAGAGATAAGTAATAGTTATTAATAAAAGTAATGATTCATTTTAAAATGGATCATTATTTTTTTGTTAAGTATATTAAATAGAGTATTGTTATGATAAAATTTAATTAATAAAAAAATAATTCTGATAGGAGAAAAATATGAAAAGAATATTACTTTTAACTATTATAACAAGTTTGTTTATCACTATAAATTTTAATTCACATGCCTTAACAAAAAGTAAAACTATAAGTTTAGGTAATCAAGCAGAAGTAGGAAATATTATAGACGATAAAATTGATGGAGGTTTATTTTATACTGTAGAAGTTAGTAACTCAGAACATGGGTATTATACTAGAATAATTAAGTATAATACAAATCTTAGCAAAGTTTGGGAAAGAAATTTAACTTCAGCAGCGGGGTATAACCATCAGGTTTCAGTAAAAGATATTGTAAAACTTGATAATGGTAAATATCTTGTAGTTGGAACTGCAAGTAAAAAACCAAGACGTGGTGATGATCAAGCTGGTGGAGCTTTTGCAGTTGTAATAGATCCTCTTAACGTAGGTGGATCTAATCCAGGAAGAGTAATTCCACCAACTGGAATAGATGCAGCCGGTAAGTACAGACATAGGGCTTATTTTAGAAGAATATTTAAAGTGGGGAATGTTTATAAATTAAAAGGTTATGTTGGAGATTTTGATAGAGATGAGGAAGCACCTTGGAGAAATTACTTTGATAGACCTTGGGACATAAATGATTATCAACATTTTACTGTCGATGCAGACTTGACAGGTAAATTACAGAATGGAACTGGATCATTGGGAGCTAGTAATATAACGTATAGTAGTATGAGATACTATACGTCTTCAAGAGTTCCTAATAGTGTATTATCAGCTAGTAAAAGTAGGAGCAATGGTTCAAGATGGAGGGCTAGAATTGGAAAGACCAATGGTTCTACTACTAACCCATATACAGGAGTAGGTAACTCATATGGAGTAGGATATTATGATGATTCTAGCTATGCATGCGCAGTAACTACTGAGCGTGGTAAAGTTTATATAGATAAATTTAGCACTTCAGGATCAAAAGTAAGTGGTAAAACATTAACAATGTCAAGAACTCTAAGTTATCATAGAACTACTAATTTAGGGAAAGTGGCAAAGTATAAGAATGATTTAATGATCCTTGCTTCTTCAGCGGAAGTTGCAATAGTTGATGCTACTACTTTGGAACTTAAAGAGATATTAAATGAGGGTGGTAAGCATACATGGTCAATGGTGTTTAATAATGGAGCATTATTTGTTTTATATGGAGATAGTATATCAGGAGGAGCAACAGAAAGAATAGTTAAATACACATTTAATGCAGCACCGACAGCGCCAACTATAACAGCACCAACTAATGGACTAAAAACAAGTGATAACACAGTAACAGTTAACTGGAATTTTAATGACCCAGATAGTGGAGATACTCAAAGTAAATATAGAGTTCAAGGGAGCACAAATAACTTTTCAACTATTCATTATGAGTCAGGTACTATAAGTAGCTCAGCTAAAACTAGAACAACTACTGCATTAGCAGATGGAAATTGGAAGTTTAGAATAATGACATGGGATGCAGCTGGAGAAGCTTCACCATGGTCATCGCATAGAAGCTTTATGGTGGATACAACGCCGCCAACGCTTACTTATGGTTATGTGTCAGGAGCAAGATATGTAAGTGGAAAAAATTATTGGGCAAAAAATGGAGATACCGTAAAGTTTTATGTTCAAGGTGTAGATAACGGTGCTGGAGTGAAAAGGGTTTATTTAATAGCGGATCATGGATCAAATAACCCATATAGAGCACATTATTCAAGTGGTACAGAAACTAATGCAGGTACGCATGATAAAATTAAAATAACGGATTCAGTATCAAATACAAATGGTGGTGGAGTACTTAAAGCAACATTTGATGTGTTAATTAATACATCTGAAAACTTAACAGCAGAGATAAAATCTATAGCTGATGACTTAGCTGATACACGTAATAGAAGTGGCTGGTCAGATGCAAATGGATTAAGACTAAAAATAGACAATGTAATTCCAACAGCGCCAACTATAAATGTAGATTCTAGCTGGCAAAATACCAATGTCAACTTTACTGTTACAGGTGGTACAGATAGTTTGTCAGGGGTAGCTAGAAGAGAATATAAGATAGGAAGTGGAGCATGGACTACATATAGCTCTGCAGTAACAGTAAGTACTGAAGGGATAACAACAGTATATGCAAGAACAGTAGATAATGTAGGAAATGTAAGTGCTCAGGTAAGTAAGCAAGTTAAGATAGATAAGACAAAGCCAACAGCTAGTTTTTCACCTAATAACACAAGTGGTTGGACAAACAGTAATGTTGGAGTAACATACACACCAAGTGATAATTTATCAGGAGTTAAGGTATATAAAGAAGCATATTCAACAAATGGTGGAAGTACTTATGGGGGATGGTATGCAGAAGAAACTGGAGTATCATCGTCAACTTTAAGCGCTGAAGGACATAGAAAAATAAAAATATATATAGAAGATAATGCAGGAAACTCTAATACAGTTTATTCTGGAGATTATTATATAGATAAAACCGTGCCAACTATGACTTATGGATATGCATCTGGAGCAAGATACGTAGATGGAGTAGATTACTGGATTAAAAATGGAGATGCCATTAAATTTTGGGTTCAAGGTATTGATAATGATGCTGGAATGAGAAGAGTATATGTTCGTGTTAGATATGAAGCGGAAAATCCATACAGAATGCATGCATTTAATGGAACAGAGGCAAATGAAAATATTCACAATAAGTTTAAGATTACAGATTCAGTTGATAATGTAAATAATGGTAATACACTTAAAGCTACATTTGATATTTTATTAGATACAACAGAGGATGTAATAGGTGGTATCGAGGTTATAACCGATGATTTAGCTAGTCCTTATAATAGAACTGGTGGAACTTGGATAGATACATCATATAGAGTAAAAACAGATAATACAAATCCAACAGTGCCAACTATAAATGTGGATTCTAGCTGGCAAAATACAGATGTTAACTTCACTATAACAGGTGGAAGTGACACAGGATCAGGAGTAGCTAGAAGAGAATATAAGATAGAAAGTGGAAGCTGGCAAACTTATAGTTCAGCTGTTACTATCTCAGCTGAAGGAACTACAACAGTATATGCAAGAACAGTAGACAATGTAGGAAACATAAGTGCAGAAGTAAGCAGAGTTATAAATATAGATAAGACAAAAGCAACTAGTCCTACTATAACAGTGGATGAAAGCTGGTCTAAAGAAGATGTAAGCTTTGCTATAGTTCATGGTAACTCAGGATTATCAGGACTTTTAAGAACAGAATATAAATTATCAGGAGCAACTACTGTAGACTGGACTACATATTCTAGTAGCGTAACAGTAAGTAATGAAGGGGTAACTACAGTGCTGGCTAGAACAATAGATACAGCAGGAAATATAAGTGATGAAGAAACAAAAACTGTTAGAGTTGATAAGAGTATACCTACAAGTATAAGTGTAGATATTATAGCAGTAGATATGAACGGATATGAGGTAGAAGTAAAAGGAGCACTAGATTCTATATCTGGAGTAAATAGAGTACAGTTCCCTACATGGTCAGCAGCAGGTGGACAAGATGATTTAGCAACAGACTGGCATAATAATGTAACAATTCGTGGAACTGACATGGGATCTGGGACATATAGATTTAGAGTAGATATATCAGATCATGGAAACATTCGTGGAGCTTATCATACAGATGTATATATATTTGATAATGCAGGTAACTTACATTTTGCAGGAGGATTAACTCCTTATGTAAACTCAGAGCCAGTAGTAACTATGTCAACAGATAAGGCAGCTTACCTTAAAGGGGAAACCGGAAAACTAAATATAAATATAAGTGACGTTGACGTAGCTGACACTATAGATTACAGCTTATCAGCTGGAGTATATGCGGTGATGCTGGGCAGAACATCTGGAGTAGGAAAAGGAAGCGTAGCAATAGATATAGATACATCTAAGTTTGATATAAATGAGTTTGTATGGAACGGAACTAGATATGAAAAAGATGTACAGATAGATTTAAGTGTTACAGACCATAAAGGTGGTCTAGTAAATAAGGCAGTAACTATAAAGGTATATAATAATAAGCCAGTAGTTACTCAAGATACGCCACTTAGTAAACTTAAGCCATTTACACATATGGACATAAGTGGAAAAGTTATAGATGATAGTGGAGAAACACTTATAGGAAAGTACTTCTTCTACTCACCACTAGATAACACTAAAAAGACAGCAGAAAGATTTATAAAAGGATTTGTAAGTACAGGTCAGGAAGGTTACTTTGATGCTAGAATAGATTATGATAAGGCATATCTTGATACTATAAAAGATTATCTTGGAGGAAGAGATAGTGAAGAACTTACAGATGTAAACTTAAGACTTATAGTTAGAGATTCAAACGGTGGAGAAGGATACGCTGATAAGCTTATGAAGGTAAAATATAATATAGTACCAGATATAACAGTTAGTGATTCATTAGTATATAAAAAGGATAATGAAACACTTAATATAACAGGTACTATAGTGGATGCAGATAGCGATAACATGATAATAAAAGGAACTATAGGAGGAGTAGAGAAAACTACTACAAGAGTAGGAGCAGGAGCTTATACTCTTAGCTGGAATACAAGTGAACTTCTTGAAGGAACATATACAGGATTTAAAGTATCAGTAGATGACCAGATGGGAGGAAGTGATGATGTTACTTACACAAGTAACATTGTAGTAGACAAAACAAAACCTATAGGAAGCTTTACGCCAAACTCACAAGGCACATGGGGTAAAGTAGACGTAGCCTTTAGGGTAGATTCATCTGATAATGGCCCAGCAGGATTAGAAGGAGCTAACTGCCAGATAAGACATAGCCTAGATGAGGGAAGTACATGGACTAGCTGGTCAGGACTCACAGTTCCATTATATAATGGATCATTATCACCAAGTGATGGTAAGAGAATGATAGAGATAAAGCTAGTAGATAAATCAGGAAATGAAAATATCATAAGAAGTGGAGTATATCTAATAGATAAGACAAATCCAGTTTTAAGTATAGATAGCACAGAGCAAGGATATGATTATATAAGAGCAGATATAAGCGCTATAGATACATTATCTGGAGTAAAAGATTATAGAGTAGATCTTGGAAGTGATATAGGAAGTTATGGAAGTGATACAAGTAAAAACTTTGCAGATCTTAAATCTAATAAAAGATATACACTAAAAGCATATGTAAGAGATAATGTAGATAATATTCATTCACTTACAAGAAATATAACAACATATGCAGTAGTGCCACAAATAGATGTAATAGATACAGAAGATAATAAGGTAGCAGTAAGAGTTTATACAGATGATAGAAATAACGTGAGACCAGAAGTTAAGATAATATGTATAAATAAGGCTGATTCATCTGATACTGTAGAAATGGCATTTACAGATAAAGAGATAATAACAGTAGAAGGCTTAACGCCAGCTGTTAATTATAAGGTAGATGCAGTAGTTAAGAATATAGCTGGTCATGAAGAGAGAAAGAATGTACTTGATAATATAATGTTTACAAGTAATGATAATGACCCAGTAATACATAGCTTTGAAATAAACTATGGTAATGCTACAACAACTCAAAGTGAAATAGATATGAAGCTAGTAGCATCAGATGATAAAACATTTGAAAAAGATCTTAAAGTGCAGTTTGATATAAATGGAAGAAAGTATGGATATGATAGTGATGGAAGTGTATGGAAAGAAAACCACTTTGGGGACTACCAAACATACTATGGAGGATTTAAGCTAGATGGAATAGGTGAAAACAGAATAACTGCAACTATAGTAGATGAGGGAAGTAATAAGGCAAGACTTACAAAGCTAGTAACATATCAAACAAATACTAGTAAGCCTGTTATAGTAGAGAAACCTATTGATACAGGATCAGAAGTAAGTGATATATTATATGATGAGGATGGAAGAATCTTAACAAGAGAAAGACTAGTTAAGATAGAGTATAGCTCATCAGGAGATGAGTTTGCAGTATCAAAAGACTCAGTAGTATGGTCACCATGGGAAAAAGTAAAAGATTCTACAATACTTAAGTATGTAGAACTTGATGAAAAGGTAGGAATAGTAAAGACAGTGTACGTAAGAGTAAGAGATGAAGCGAAAGCTGAAGGAGACATAAAAGTAATATACTACCTACTAGATAGAGAAGGGCCAGAGGTAAATATAACAACAAGTAATAATATAAGAATAGCAAAAGATGGAAAGGTGACATTAAAACTTGAAGCAAAGGATAATGTAAGTAAAGACCTTTCATATAAGATAACAGTTAAGTCTGAAAGTAGTGAGAAAGTTATAGAAGGAAAAACAAAAGGGTTAACTAGTATCTTAGAGCCAATAAGTGGACTCTCAGCTGGAAGTTATAGCGTAGAAGTAGTTGTAAAAGACCAGCTTGGAAATGAAGGGAAAGCTAGTATGAATCTTTGGAGTAAGTAAACTAAGAGAATGCCTATATAGGCATTCTTTTTTTGTGACTTTAGAAAAATTTAATAATTTGATTTACTCCTAATATAGTAGACAATATGTATTTTAAGGAGTAAAATGAGAATATATTGAGAATTAAATAAGGAGTGGATATATGAAGAAGATAGTTGTTGGATTACTAATGATGTTTTTAGTATTAAATATGAAAAGTTATGCAAAAATAACAAGCGTAACAGGGTCTTTGTTTAAATATGATGAAGAACAGTATGCTATAGATGACAATGGAAGTATTTATGGTTTTAAACATGGATTAAAAGATGAGTTTACAGAAATAGATGATTTGGGAAGTAAAACGGATAAAGCAATAGATGCATCAAAAACTTCGTTTGGTACAGTCATTGCATATGAAAACGGTAAAGTTTGGAGTACCTATGATGATCCAAGTAAGAAAATGAAACTAGACACTCGTATAAGTGGAGTGAAAAAACTTTATTCAGCAAGAAGATATACTCTTTTACATAAGAATGATAATACTTTATGGGCTATTGGATATTCAAGCAGTGGAGAGTTTGGCTTAGGCATTGATTATAAAAATACATCTAATTATATTAAGATAAATAGTAATGTAAAATCAGTGTCTATTGCAGATAATAGTGTGGTTGTAGTGAAGACTGATGGAACATTGTGGCATACAGGTAAAAACGCGTATGTAGGAAACTCAAATGTGTTCAAAAAAATATCAGGAATAAGTGGCGTAGAATCAGTAGTTCATCATGATTACAACACTTATGAATATATACTGGCACTTAAAGCAGATGGAACTCTTTGGGCTAAGGGAAAAAATAGAAATGGAGAGTTTGGAACAGGAAATAAAACTGCAATTAATACATTTACGCAAATAGCAACTAATGTAAAAGGAATGTTTAGTAGTAAGAATCATGGTGGAGTTGTTATATGGAAAACAGATAATAAACTGTATTCTTCTGGTAGTAATGTTAGCACAGTGTTTCAGGAGCACACAAATGCACCATCAGGTATAGAAAAAGTTTATATGCTTAACATAGGACTTACTATGCTAGATAATAAAGGAGATATATATTATAATCCTTATGGTATTTCGTATGTAACACCAACTAAAGTTAAAGTTAAAAAATCTTTAGGGGGGAAAAATTATAAAACACTTCTAGCGGGGTCTAATGAGCAGTTTTTCTTAGCTCCAAATGGAGAAATACATAAATATATAAATGGAACTCTATATGAGAAAAATTATGATAATTATGTGCATCCAAGCAAGATGGAAGTATATGACAGTAATGGTAATTATAAAAGATCATATGGTTTTACAATAGAGCATAAAAACAGTACTTGGTATGATTACTCAGACACTAGTAAGATATTATGGGCTAGTCCTGATAATACAAGATATACATATTTTGAAATATATGATAGTGGAGATACAGCAGACCCAAATATGACAGTATTTTTTGATATAAGATGGAATGGAACTAACTTTTACGTAAGTGGAACTCCTTGGGAATATAGAGATGATGAAGTTGGTGGTGGTGGTTTTCACTACTATGATGGATCAGGAACTTTTTGGGATGGACAGAAAGGTTGTTATGTAAGAGGTGTAGAATACCGTGCATATGGTAATTATGTTAGATTTATATGGTTAAATGAACGCATGTATCCAGTTAGCACAGGTGCAAAAATGATGTTTAATAGTACTGGTGCAGGGCATACACGAACAAGAATATTATTTACTAGAGCTGGTCATATACATTTAAGTGAAACGTATAATAGTACATATAGCAGTATATTTACTACTAGTGATCCGCCTTGGAATTATGGTGGAGATAGTTTAGCAGATAAATTGAAATATTATTCTAATGGAAGTAGTATAACTGGTGGAGGTTCATTTCCACGTGATAGTTTTAAGCGTGTAAGTGATACTCATCCTGACATTTATGCAGCTACTTCAGGATTGTCGGATTATTATACTTATAAGAATGGAAATTTTTACTCTACAAAGAGAGTAATACTTTTAAGTAATCAGCCACCAACGGCACCAACAGTAACGGCACCAGCAGAAGGTGCTAAAACAAAAGTAAATACAGTGGCAATTAATTGGAATTTTAATGATCCAGATAGTGGGGATGCTCAAACTAAATACAGAGTACAAGGTAGTACAAATAATTTTTCATCAGTACAATATGATACAGGCGTTGTTACAAGCTCAGCTAAAACAAAAACAACAACTTTATTAGCTGATGGAGCATGGAAATTTAGGGTGATGACATGGGACTCTAAAGGAGCTGTATCACCATGGTCTGCCCATAGAAGTTTTAGAGTAGATACAACGCCACCTGTAATGACATATGGATATGTGTCAGGTGCAAGATATATTAATGGAAGCGATTACTGGGCTAAACAAAATGATTCTCTTAGTTTTTGGGTACAAGGAGTCGATAGTGGTTCAGGAATGTATAGATCGTTTTTATATACATCTGGAGTAACTGGTTCTCCTTACAGAGGTCATTACAATACAAATGCTGGAACAAATTATAATACACATTCACATGTTGGGTTTACAGGATCTACAACCAATGTGAATAATGGTAGTACACTTAAGGCTACTTATACATTTAAAGTTATAACAGCTTCAAATATAACAGCCAACATTATGGCAATAACGGATGATGCAACTAGTCCATATAATAGAACATATAGGACATGGAAAGATACAGGGTATAATCTTAAAACGGATAATACAAAGCCAACTAGTCCAGTGATAACAGTAAACAGTTCATGGACTAAAAACAATGTTAGCTTTACTGTAACTGGTGGAAGTGATAGTTTGTCAGGATTAGCTAGAAGAGAGTACAAAATAGGCAATGGTTCATGGACTACATATTCTAGCCCAGTTACAATAAGTCAAGCAGGAATAACGACAATATTTGCAAGAACAGTAGACAATGTTGGGAATATAAGTGATAGTGTAAATAGATTAATAAATATAGATAAAACAAAGCCTAGCGGAACTTTTACTCTAAATAGTAGCGGATGGACTAAGAATAATATATCAGTTACGTTTAACCCAAGTGATAGTGGGGGATCTAATGTTTATAGATGGAGATTTAGAACTAGTATTGATAATGGTAGTACATATAGGGGATGGGGAAGCTATATAAATGGAAATACAAATAGCGTAATACCTCTTGAAACTGAAGGACTAAGAAAGATTCAAGCTGAAGTTACAGATAATGCGGGTAATGTTCAGATAATGACTAGTGGAACATATCAAATTGATAAGACACTTCCTACATATATATCAAGTTCAATTAGTGGAGCTACATATGTAAATGGAAATATATATTGGATAAAGAAAAACGAAACACTTAAAATAAGATTAAGAGGAGCAGATAATTTAGCTGGAATAATAAGAACATATATTAAACTTCCAGGTTCAGAAGATGTAAGAGCTTATCATAATTGGTTAGGTGATGCAACTAATATAGTAGAGTTTGATACTAGTACATATGCAACTTTTACAGGAGTAAGTGAAACGTACGAATCAGGCATGATTAAAGAAGCAGAGTTTACCTTAAAAGGACTTAAGATGATGCCAGAAAATGGTGTTTATTATTATTTTAGAGATCATGCTAATAACAATTATGGATATGGAAATACAGGACTTAAAGTAGCAGTTGATGACTCACTTCCAGTAGCTAGTGCAGCAGTGACTGTGAATTCTAGCACAAGCCTAACTGTAACAGTAACAGCAAGTGATACAGGATCTGGAATAAAAGATTATAGTTTTGATGGTGGAGCTACATGGCAAAGTGGAAACAGCAAGACATTTAATAGTTTAACACCAAATACTCAGTATACTTACAATATTAGAGTAAGAGATAATACACTTAATGTAAGAAGTCTAAGCCTAAGTCAGTACACAAATGCAAATGTTCCATCTAGCTTTGGGGCAACTAATGGAAACACAGCTAAAAGTTTAAAAATAAATGTTAGCTGGAATAATAATTATAATTCAGCAGGAACAGTATATGAACTTGAGGTAAGTGATAATGGCACATCTGGATGGATAAATCTTTATACAGGAACTAACCAAGTATATGCACAAACAGGATTAGTTGATGATACAGGGGGAAGTCCTAATCCATCAGTTGTAAAATATTACAGAATAAGATCAAAATCACACAATGGAAATTATACAGGATATACTAGCACTATAAGTGGTAATACGCTGGCAACACCTATAACTACACTTGAAGAATATTCTAGTAAAGGGCTAGGCACTGGTAAAACAAGAGTTAGAATTAACTGGAATACTGTTACAGGAGCTAAAGCTTATGGACTTTACATATTTGATGGATATGGATATAGGTTTATAAATTTAGGAAATGTATTATCATTTGATAGCGATGTATTAAGATTTTTCCCTACTAAAGCACAAATAGCTGCTTGGGATGGAACATCTGATATTTTCAAAAGAGATGGAAGTGGAGATTTTATTGATTCTTCATGGAACGATCTATATGTAAAGGCTAATGGTGGAGAAGTATATAATAAACACTCATATTATGCTTGGATACATTTAGTTTCATTGGATGATGAAGGGTCATCATCAGCAGGAGTATGGCACGGAGCTAATCATATAGATGTAGCATCTATATTTGATAATGACTATGCAAATGAAGGGACAGTTAACCTAGTAGATAAAGATACTAAAAGCATAATAGTATCAGCTAGTGCTACAGATAAATATATGACAGATAATTATAGTGGGTCAGGAGTAAAGGATTATAAATTCTTAAATGTAGAAAAAGCAATAGAGAGTTCTTATACTCAGGAGCATGAGTTTGAAGATTTATTATCTAACAAAAGATATAACATAAAAGTTAAGGTGAGAGATAATAACTTAAATGAAAATGAATATAGTAGTGCTTTTGAATTTGTAACAATGCCAGAAAAGCCTGAGAATATAAGTATATATTCAGTGTTTGGGAATGAAATGTATATAAGAGTAACGCCAAGTTCTAAAAATGAAACAGTACCAGAGCTTAAGGTAATAGCCCAAAATATGGATGTTTTATCTAATAAGATAGAAAGCACTTATACAGATGAAGAAATAGTAAAGCTTGAAGGATTTACACCAGGGGCTAATTACAAGGTTACTTATAAGATGAGAAACTTAGATCTTGAAGAGACAGAAGAAGTACTTATAGATGAAATACTTTTTATTAAAAAAGATACGCCAACAGTTATAGATGAATTTGAAGTTAATTATGGCGATTTAAAAACAACTCATGATGAAGTTGATGCAAAGCTTGTAGTAACAGATAACATGGTATCTAAAAATGACTTAAGAGTTAAGTTTATAATAAATGGAAATGGATATGGATATGACTTTGACGAAGGAAAGTGGAAGTCAGATCACATAGGGAAATACTCTAAATATTATGGAGGAATACCACTAGAAAAAGATGGGGAAAATAAGATAGAGGTAAATGTCTATGATGGAGTAGGAAATGTTTCAAAAGAGATAAGATATGTAAGTAAAGAGAAAAATGGAAATAATGTAGTAATAATAGATAAAGGTAATAATGGGAATACTAGTAGTGGAAATGACCAAGATGGAGCCAATATAGGTGGAACAATAAATGAAGGAATAGTAACAGCTGAAGGATATATTCTGGTAAAAGAAAGAAATGTAAAACTAGAATTAGATGTTGAAAATGTTACTGAAATATCATATTCATCAAATGGAGTAAGATGGTCACCATGGGAAAAGGTAACAGGAAATAAAGTTGTTAAGTATGTAACGCTTGATAATGAACCATCAGAACTTAAGACAGTATATGTTAAGTCTAAAAATGAGTTTGGAGAAGGAAAGAAGTTTAAGGAAATATTATATAAGTTAGATAGGGAAGGACCAAAAGTAAAAGTGAGTGCAGCTAACAATATAAATATAGCTCAAAACGGAGAGATAAACTTAAGACTTGAAATGTTAGATAACGTAACAAAGAACATAAGATATGTAGTTGAAATAAGTAAAGATGGAGAGAATACAAGAGTAATAAAAGGAGATAGCGCAGGAAATGAAAGTGTAATTCAGAAGGTAGTAGGACTAAACAATGGATTCTATAACATAACATTAACGGCGTATGATCAACTAGGTAATGTAGGTAAGAATAAGTTAATAATACTTAGTAAATAAAGAAATAACTACTTCATATTGAAGTAGTTATTTTTGTTTCTAAACTTTTTCTAAACTAGGTGTTAAGAAGCTTTATATATGTTATTATTATATGAGAGGTGAGAAGATGAGACTACAGAAATTTTTAGCAACAGCAGGGATTGCATCAAGAAGAAAATCAGAAGAATTAATATTAGCTGGTAAGGTTAAAGTTAATGGAGAGATAATAACAGAACTTGGAACTAAAGTTAGTGAAGATGATGTTGTTGAATATAATGGAAAAATAGTAGAGCAAGAAGATAAGAAGGTATATATTCTTTTAAATAAACCAAAGGGATATGTCACTACTGTAAAAGATGAAAAGAAAAGAAAAACAGTTATGCATCTTTTACATGGAATTAAAGAAAGACTTTATCCAGTGGGAAGATTGGATTTTACAACAGAAGGATTATTAATACTTACTAATGATGGAGATTTGACATATAGAGTAACACACCCAAAACATGAATTAAGTAAAGTGTACAAAGCTTTTGTTAAAGGACATTTTACACTAGATGAGATAAGACAATTTGAAAGTGGACTTAAGATAGACGATTATGTAACTAGCGAAGCAAAGCTAGATGTTATAAGAGAAAATGCAAATACAAGTACAGTTGAAATAACAATACATGAAGGTAAAAATAGACAAGTTAGAAAAATGTGTGAAGCACTAGGACATAGAGTTTTAGAACTTGAAAGAATTCAATTAGGTGATATAACTTTAGATGGTGTTGAAAGAGGAAAATTCAGACATTTAACAGATGAAGAAATAGAGTATTTAAAAGGAGTATAAGATGATAAGTAAGATTACAAAAGTAGTTCATATGTTCTTAGATAATTATATTTCAGAAGATACTATAGCTATTGATGCAACAGTAGGTAATGGTAATGATACATTGTATCTTAGTGAAAAATGTAAATTTGTATATGGATTTGACGTACAGAAGTTAGCTATTGAAAATACAAAAGAAAAGATATTAAAGGATAATATTAAGTTGGTTCTTGATGGGCATCAAAATATGGATAAATATGTTTCTGAAAGCATTGATGTAGTGGTTTTTAATTTAGGATATCTTCCTAAGGGGGATAAAAATCTTATAACTAAAAAAGACACTACAATAATTGCAATAGAAAAAAGTATGGATTTGCTTAATAAAGGAGGAGCTATTTTTATATCAGCTTATTATGGACATGATGGAGGGCTAGAGGAAAAAAATGCAGTAGAAGAGCATATAAGTAATCTAGATGATAAAAAATTTGCAGTAGCAAAGTATGCTTTGCTTAATAGACCTAATAATCCACCAATACTTTATATAATAGAAAAAACTAAATAAGGGGGACTTATGAGTATAGTAATAGCATTAGATGGGCCAGCAGGTTCAGGGAAAAGTACAATTTCAAAATTAGTAGCAGAAAACTTGGGGATAGAATATATAGATACAGGAGCTATGTATAGATCAGTAGCTTATTATTGTGTTAATAATGGAATAGATTATTTAAATGAAGAGATGGTTGAAGCAAATTTAGATTACGTAGATATAGATTTTATTAATGGGGATGTTTATTTAAACGGAGAAGATGTTGAATCTAAAGTTCATACAGAGGAAATTGGTATAGTGGTTCCTAAAGTTGCTGCTTATAAGGAAGTTAGAAGTAAGATAACTGACATATGTAGAGAGCTTGCTAAGGGGAAATCTTTAATAATGGATGGAAGAGACATAGGAATTCATGTCCTTAAAGATGAAGCGACTTTAAAGATATACTTAACAGCTTCAGCAGAGGAAAGAGCAAATAGAAGATTGAAAGAATTTAAAAATGTTTCTTTTGAAGATGTATTAAATGAAATTAATGAAAGAGATTATCAAGATATGCATAGAGAAATATCACCATTAAAAAAAGCTGATGATGCTATAGAAATAGATAGTACAGATATGAGTATAGAATCAGTTGTTGATTTTATAGAAAGGATGGCATATGGCAAAGATAATTAAAAAGATAGTTAATTCAATATTAAGACCGAGAAAATACTATGAATTTGCTGAAGAAAGCATTAAAGATACAATCAAGTATACGCTTAGCATAGTATTTGTTAGTGTATATACGTATTTAACAATACTATATATAAGTATTAATAATTCAATAGTTAACCTTGTAACTAATGAAAAGGCAGCTAAAATGACATCAATTGGAGTAGAGCAATTAAAGGAAATATTGGATTTTATATTTAAGTATAATATTCCAATATTTATAGGTGTTTATATTGCTTATGTATTAATTGCATTTATAGTAAGCGTTCTAGGAAATATAATACTTAATTTTAATCATAAATGTGATGTTAATTATATAGGAGTACTTAAGATGAGTATGTATGTTTTAACACCAGCTCTTATAGCAACAATGATATCACAAATATTTACTAATAACTTATTAGCGATTGAATATATATTTACAATAATTGCAATATACTTCTTTATAATTGCATATATGAAGGGAGACAGTGAAAAATAATGAAAAAATACTTTAGATTATTTTATGATATAGAGTTTTATAGAGAGCTCATGGAAAAGAATGGTCATCCAATAAGACAAATCTTCTTTCTTATAGTATTGTCAACTTTAGCATATAGTATTTTTGCGGGAGTTGGTATTACAGAATTAATAACAGAAGCAAAAGATTATGTAGTAACAGAGGTTAATGATTTTAAATTTGAAGATGGAAAACTTTCAGTTACAGATAATGATGAAGCGATTATTTTTGAAGATGGTGACGGTATTGTAGTAATTGACACTAAGAGTCAGCTGGAGGAAGCGTTTATTGATAATTACAATAGAGCAATATATATAAATGCAGAGAAAGTAATCCAGAAAAAGAGCCAATTTGACACAAGAATAATAAAATTTGAAGAAATGAATTTGGGATTTAACAAGTCAGATGTAGCAGCTTTTCTAGAAAATGCAAAAGCATTCGCTCCACTTATTATGATACCAATATTATTATTCCAACTTATATCTAAGTGGATATATGTATTAATAGTAGGGATAATTGGTATGATAGTGCTTAAAATTATGAAGGTTGATGTAGATTTTAAATATTTGTTTAAAATATCAGCGTATATAATAACTATACCTACAATACTTACTATAATAAACGTGGTAATTCTTAATTTTTTAATGCCTCTTATGAGTGAATTAAATTTAATAGTTATAGTTGGATATTTTATACTTATAGGTAAGGGATTAAAAAAGAATAAGTCGTTGAATACAGAAGATAATAATGATAAAATAAGTTAAGCTAGTTGAAAGGAGCATTTATGTTAGGAGATTACGAGAAATTAAAGAAAGATATAATGAGTCTAACTACAGTAGAC
Organism: Clostridia bacterium; assembly: GCA_025210555.1. Taxonomy (GTDB): domain Bacteria; phylum Bacillota; class Clostridia; order Lachnospirales; family JAOARL01; genus JAOARL01. Next base: position 13,382 of record JAOARL010000033.1, on the reverse strand, counting down.
TTAAATGCTTACAAAGAGAAACAAATGAAAAGAAGAATTGATTCGCTTATAGTAAGAAATAACATTTCATCGTATGATGAATATGTAAAAGTGTTAAAAGAGAAAGGTGATTTATTTAATGAATTTATGAATTACTTTACTATAAATGTATCAGAGTTTTTTAGAAATCCACTTCAGTGGGATATATTTGATAAACAAGTAATAGCGGAAATAAAGGAAAAAGGTACATTGCCAAAGATATGGAGTGCAGCTTGCTCAACAGGTGATGAACCATATACAATAGTAATGATACTTTCTAAGTATTTTGATCTTAAAAAGATTAAGATTTTGGCTACAGATATAGATAAGACAATATTGGAAAAAGCACAAATAGGACTTTATTCAGAGAAGAGTGTTAAAAATGTACCAAAAGAGTTTTTGAATAAATTCTTTACAAAAAATGGAGATTTTTATCAAATATCAGATGAAATAAAAAATTGTGTAGAATTTAAGCTTGGAGATCTTTTAAAAGATGAATATCCAAAAGATAAGGATATAATTGTTTGTAGAAATGTACTTATATATTTTACAGAAGAAGCAAAGGATGAGATATATAAGAGATTTAATAAATCATTAAAGAAAGAAGGAGTTTTATTTGTTGGAAATACAGAGCAGCTAATATCAGCTAGCGAATTTAATTTCGAACCAATAAAAACATTCTTTTATCGTAAATTAAGTATCTAGGGGGAAGATATATGAATTTAGGTTTTTACGGAGCAGCAAAGACAGTAACTGGTTCTAATCATATGATTGAAGCAGCTGGTAAAAAGATATTAATAGATTGTGGTATGTTTCAAGGGCATGATAGACAAGAGGAAATAAACTTTGAAGCATTTCCATTTAATGTTTCAGAAATAGATGCAGTTATTCTTACACATGCACATATAGATCATAGTGGAAGAATACCAAAGTTAGTTAAGGATGGTTTCTCAGGTCCAATAGCATGTACGAAAGCAACAGCTGACCTTTGTGGAATCATGCTTCCAGATAGTGGGCATATCCAAGAAACAGAGGCAGAATGGAAAAGTAGAAAGAGATCAAGAGCAGGAAAATCTGCGATTGAGCCTTTATACACATATGATGATGCAGTAGCATCACTTGAGTATTTAGCGCCATATAGATATGATACAATGATAGAATTATTTGAAGGTATTACTATAAGATTTAGAGATGCTGGACATATTTTAGGATCTGCATTTGTAGAAGTATGGGTTAAAGAAGGAGAAGAAGAAACGAAGATTGTATTCTCTGGAGATATAGGTAATAAAAATATGCCTATATTAAAAGATCCAAACTTTATAGCTGATGCTGACTATGTGGTAATGGAATCTACTTATGGTAATAGATTACATAAAATCAATGAAAACAAAGTTGAAAAACTTTTAGATACAATTAAGAGAACAATAAGACGTGGGGGAAATGTAATAATTCCATCGTTTGCAGTAGGAAGAACGCAAGAGATTATTTATGAATTACATAAATATAAAGATAAATATAAAGAAGACTTAGAATTCTTAAGTAGAGTTCCTGTATATGTAGATAGTCCGCTTGCTATATCAGCAACAGAGATTTTTAGACAAAATCTTGATTGCTATGATGAAGAAGCTAGAATGTATGTAAGTAATGGAGATAATCCACTGGATTTCCCAGGACTTAAATTTACAAGAACAGCAGATGAATCAAGAGAACTTAATGAAAAAGATGAGCCAATGATTATTATTTCAGCTAGTGGAATGTGTGAAGCTGGAAGAATTAAGCATCACCTTAAGCATAACTTATGGAGAAAAAATTCAACTGTACTATTTGTAGGTTATCAAGCAGAGGGTACACTTGGTAGAAGAATTATTGAGGGTGCTAAGAAAGTAAAAATTCTTGGTGAAGATATATCAGTTAATGCTGAAATAGAAAGCATAGAAGGTTATTCTGGACATGCAGGGCAAGATGGATTAATTGAGTTTATTGAAAACTTTGAAACTAAGCCTAAGAAAATATTTATTGTGCATGGAGAAATTGAAGCTCAAAAGACATTCTCTAAGCTTATAAAAGAAACATTTAACATTGACACAGTTATTCCGGAAAGAGGAGATCTATATGAGCTTACTGCTGGAGAAGTTTCATTTACTACTGGTCAACCAGAGCTTAAAAAGAGATTCTCAAGACTTGAACTTCTTTCTAAGCTTGATGTTCTTCAAGAAGAGCTTGCTTATTTATCAGCACATGCAGATAAAGAGTTTATAAATGAAAAGACAGATCAAGAAGTTGCAGATTTACAAAAGAAATTTGAAAATCTTGAAAAGATGATGGATTCTGTAAAAGCAGTAATAGATTAATAATAAAAATAACTACTTCATATTGAAGTAGTTATTTTTGATTATATATTAATTAAGTATATCTATGATATTTTTATGAAATACATCAACTATATTTTCTGCATTAGATTCAACAAAAAGTTCTTTGGATTTATAATCTGATTTAAATATTTTTAAGTTTATACTATTATTAAATACGTTTATAAAATTAGAATGATGAGGAATATAGCAAGTAGATTTTTTTGCTTTTTCCTTTCTTTCACTTGGTAAAGATGAAGCTATAGTTTTATGTATAGCTTTATTCATATCGGGAATAAAGAAATAATCCTTATGATCATCTAAGAAATATTTTAACTCAGTATTGATTATATTTTGATATAATTTTATATTTTTATCTTTTTCAAATTTAAGTTTATAATTGAAACCATCAAAGCTTAAATTAAAAGGAGATATTTTATTTAAAACAACTTCATAACTTTGATCAATATTATTTATTTCATCTATTTTGAAATTACCAGACTTAAGACTATTAAGTGTATTAATATAAGTTAAAAACTCAAATACCTTTGGTAAATTCATTAAATCCTCTTCATTATGAAGGAGAAGATTAATCTCAAGTGATTTATCCTTTGTAGTTAGATAATCATAGTACTGAGAAATTAAATCACCACCAGTAAATTGATCTTCTCTATATATTCCTAAAAACTTTTCAATATTCTTTAGTTTCATTGAATCCATTTTAAATATCTTTTTAAATGGCTTAACTATTTTATAGATATCGATTGAGTTAATGTCATTAAATTTATTAGATATATTTAGTTGGTTAGATTTCTTAATTAGATAAGGTATATCAAAAGTATCACCATTAAAATGTATCAGAGTTTTTCGTTTTAATAATTCATCATAAAAAGTGTATAGAATTTCACTTTCATCTATTATATTCTCTGCAAATAGTTGCTTAAATACCCAGTTGCCATTTTCACACAAAATATAACCTATAAGATAAAGATAAGTTCTATTGGCTACAAAGCCCGTAGTTTCGATATCAAAAATTATAACATCTTCATTCTTGATGTTCTTTATGTAATCAGAAACTTTAAAATCTATATTCATTTGTTTTTCAATTATTTTCATATTTATCACCTAGGGGTATTATAGCATAACTTTAATTTTTTGTTTAAATATGTTAAAATGTTCTAGCGTGAGAGGTGAATATAATGAATGAAACAAGTAGACAATTAGAATATATAAATAAAGCTAAAATGATTTTAGGAGATAAAGGTCTTAAATACTTTATAAAAACATTTGGATGCCAGATGAATGAAAAGCAATCTGAAACATTAGCTGGAGTTTTAGAGGAAATTGGATATACAGAAGCTGAAAATGAAAAAGAAGCAGATTTTGTATTATATAATACATGTACAGTAAGAGAAAGTGCAGAACTTAAGGTATATGGTAGATTAGGTCACTTAAAATCTATGAAGAAAAACAAGCCTAATCTTATTATTGCACTTTGTGGATGTATGACACAAAGAGAAATAACAATAGAAGAAATTAAGAAAAACCAAAAACATGTAGATATAGTTTTTGGTAACTTTAACATACATAAACTTCCAGAACTAATAATTGCTAGGATGGAATCAGATGAGCAAATTATAGATATATGGAAAGAGCATGGTGAAATTGTAGAAGACTTACCATCACATAGAAAATATGATTTTAAGTCGTGTGTAAATATTATGTATGGATGTAATAACTTCTGTACATATTGCATCGTTCCATATGTAAGAGGTAGAGAGAGAAGTAGAAAGCCAGAAGATATAGTTAAAGAAATAGAGAGTCTAGTTTCAGAAGGTGTTGTTGAAGTAATGCTTTTAGGACAAAATGTTAACTCTTATGGAAGAGGTCTTGAAGAAGAGACAACATTTGCAGAACTACTTAGAATGATAAATGAAGTTGAAGGATTAGAGAGAATTAGATTTATGACATCTCATCCTAAAGATATATCAGAAGAACTTATTTATGCAATTAGAGATTGTGATAAAGTTTGTAATCAGTTACATTTACCAGTTCAAGCTGGAAATAATAAAGTGCTTAAAGAAATGAATAGAAATTACACTAGAGAAAAATATTTAGAAACTATAAAGAAAGCTAAAGAAGAAATTAAAGATTTATATATAAGTACAGATATGATAATAGGTTTTCCGGGAGAGACAGAGGAAGAATTTGAAGATACTATTAAATTAGTTGAAGAAGTAGAATATAATGGAGCATTTACTTTTATATTCTCTGTTAGAACTGGAACTAAAGCAGCAAATATGGAAAATCAAATTTCAGATGAAGTAAAAAGTGATAGATTTAATAGACTTAAAGAGGTTTTAGATAAAGTAGTATATAAAAAAGCTAAAGAAATGGTTGGTAAAGAAACTAGAGTTTTAGTTGAGCAAGCTAGTAAGAGTGATGATGCAACTGTTCATGGTAGAACAGATAGTAATTATTTAGTTCATTTTAAAGGTGATAAAAGCTTGATAGGTAAAGTTGTATCTGTTAAAATTAAAGAAGCAAAACCGTATTATTTAATCGGTGAAAAAATATAAGGAGTGATTTGATGTTATTTGAAAAAGCAAAAGAGGTTGGAGAATTATTAGTTGAATCTAATGAATATAAAAGTTTAAGAGAAGCAAAAGATAATTTTATGGCAAATGAAGCAGCTATGAAAGAAATGGATGATTATCAAAACTTTCAAGAGGATATTCAAGCTAGAATGATGAATGGAGAACTTGAAGAAGAAGCTTTTAAAGCTGAGGTAGAAAAACTTAAAGATATGGGATTAAAATTAAAAGAGAACAAAGCTATTAATGACTTAGTTAATGCTGAATCAGATTTTAATGATATATTAAACCAAGTTCTTGCAGTAATAAGAGCAACTATTGGTGGAGACGAGTTAGAAGAAGGTTGTGGACATGACCACGGTCATGATCATGGAGATTGTGGTGGATGTTCTGGTGGATGTTGCCACTAATTAAGAGTTGAGGTGAGTTTTTTGAAATCTATAGATATTAATATAGCAGGGAAGTTTTATAAGATAAAAGGTAATGAGTCAGAAGATATTGTTAAAGAAGCAGGAATATATGTTAATGAGAAGATAAGTGAGTTAACTAATAATTTGAATGGAAAAGTTATGAATCCAAATATGATAATAACTTTAGCTTCTGTAAACATTGGAGTTGACTACGTAAAACTTTTCAGCAATATGGAGGAACTTACAGATAGATTAGAAAGCGTAACAATTGAAAATGAAACTCTTAAAGAGGAATATAGCAAGCTTAAGAATGATTTGCTTAACATACAGCTGGAAATAGAAGAATATAAGAAACTATTTGGTAAAAGAGACTTATAATAATTGACTAGATATGTTACATATTATATAATTAGGAGGCTAAGTATGGATTTGAAATTTATTAACATTGGATTTGGAAACATAATAGCAATCAATAAAATAGTAACAGTATTAAGTCCAGAATCAGCACCAATAAAAAGACTTATACATGAAGCTAAAGAAGAAGGCTACTTAGTAGATGCTACTTATGGAAGAAAAACAAGAGCAGTAGTTATTACAGATAGTGATCACGTAATACTTACAGCTACTCAGCCTGAAACTATAGCAAATAGAATAAATGGAACTAAATAGGAAAGAGGGATAGAATGTTACACCCATCATATGAAGAATTAAGAGATTTTATAAACAAGAAAGAAGTTAAAATTACAACTAGATATGAATTAGTATTAGCTGTTTCAGAGCTTGCTAGATCATTAGTTGAATCAGGAGAATTAACTGAAAAAGAAGCAGATGAAAGAGAAGTTTCAGTTGCTATTGAAAAAATTCTTGAAGAGAAATTTGAATTAAAAAGTGTAGAGTAAACACCTTTCTTTAAAGGTGTTTTTTCCTTATGTGAGAGGAGAAAAAATGTACGCAGAAATAATAGTAGATATATTTAATAACCAAGTGGATAGAATTTTTACATATAAAGCAAATGAAGATACTAAGCTTGGACATAGAGTGTTAGTTCCATTTGGTAGAGGGAATAAGCCTATAGAAGGATTTGTTATAGGTTTTATTGATGAGCCTTCATTTGATCCTAGTAAGATAAAAGAAGTAATAAGGATCATAGATGATATTCCAGTGTTTGATGAAGATATGATTAAAGTTGCTAAATTTGTAAGCAATGAATATAGGTGTCCTTTAGTTGGGGCGTTAACACTTATAATGCCTTCAGGAATAAAAGGTAGGGATAACCTTTTACAATATGAAAAATGGTTTAAGGTTACAAATATAGTTGAGGCACATAGGTTTATTGAAGAAAGTAAAGGGAGCCTTAAACTTGAGAAACAGTTTTTGCTTATGAGTTACATGATTGAAAAAAAAGAAGATAGTATAAGGAATATAAAAAATGTTTTATATATAACAGATAGTCCTATAAAAAGTCTTTTGAAAAAGGGACTTATTGAAGAAACACAGAAAGAAAAAAACTTAGACCCGTTTAAAAATGTGAAGTACGATGAATATAAAAAAATAAATTTAAATGAGGAACAAAGATATATTTATGAAGATATAAAAAGAAAAATGCTAGATGGATTAAGCAAAAATTTAATTCATGGTGTTACAGCAAGTGGTAAAACTGAAATATATATGCACCTTATAGAAGATGTTATAGCAGAAGGGAAATCTGCAATATTTTTAGTTCCAGAGATTTCTTTAACGCCACAAATGGTAGAGAGATTTAAAGGTAGATTTGGGGATAAAGTTGCCGTTACACATAGTAGGTTAAATAATAGTGAAAAGTATGATCAGTGGAAAAAAGCAAAAGATGGACAAATAAGTATTATGATAGGACCAAGGTCGGCTCTATATACACCATTTAACAATTTGGGAATAATTGTAATAGATGAAGAGCATGAAAAGACATACAAGTCAGAAACAACACCTAAATATGATGCTATTGAAGTGGCTGAAAAAATTTGTGAGATTAAAAATGCAGCGCTGATACTAGGATCAGCTACACCATCAATAAGAGCTTACAAAAAAGCAAAGGATGGAATCTATAATTTATACACTATGAAAAATAGAGTTTTAAATTATAAAATGCCTAAAATAGAAATTGCTGATATGAGAGAAGAGTTGATGAGTGGAAATAGGAGTATATTTAGCTTGAAGTTAAAGTCTGCTATTGAAGAGTCTCTTAATAAAAATGAGAAAATTATTTTGTTCCTAAATAGAAGAGGATTCTCAAATTTTGTTTCATGCAGAGAGTGTGGATATGTAATGAAATGTAACAATTGTGACATTTCATACACTCATCATGGAAACAGTAATAAGGTAAGTTGCCATTATTGTGGTAAAGAAGAAGATTATCCAAAGGTTTGCCCTGAATGTGGCTCTAAGTATATAAAATCATTTGGTGTAGGTACTGAAAGAGTATATGATGAATTTATTAAAAATTTCAAAGGAGTTAAGGCTCTTAGAATGGATTCGGACACAATAAAAAATAAACACAGCTATAAAGAAATTATAGACAAATTTAAGAGTGATGAATATAGTGCACTTGTTGGAACACAAATGATAACGGTAGGACATGATTTTAAAAATGTTGGTCTTATAGCAGTTGTTGCAGCGGATATGTTAATAAATTTTGATGACTTTAAAACAGGAGAAAATGCATATCAACTTATAAGTCAAGTTATTGGTAGAGCTGGAAGAAATGAAGGAGAGGCTAAAGCTATTATACAAACATATGAGCCAGATAATTATGTGCTTAAAAATGTATTGGAAAGTAGCTATGAAGACTTTTACAATGAAGAAATAATGTATAGAAGTTTTATGAATTACCCACCATTTATAGAATTAGGAGTAATAACTATAAAAGGTGAAGATCAAAAACAGCTTGTAAAAGATGCTATGACAATTAAGAAGTTTATAAAAGATAATAAGTTTGAAAATATAAATATTATTGGACCTACAAAAGCTAAAATATATAAACTGAGAAATATATATAGATATAAAATTTTAGTTAAATCAAAAAGTAAAGAAAACATAATAGAGTTTTATGAAAAATTGAAAATTGAAAGTATACTTGATTTGGATTTTAACCCTATAAATATGTTATAATATAATGTGGAAATGAAGGAGGATTAAAATGGCTATTAGAAATATAAGAAAAGATGATGAAGATGAAATATTAAGAAAGAAATCAAGAGTTGTTGAAGAGATAAATGATAATATAATAACTCTTTTAGACGATATGAAAGAGACTATGTACGAAACTAAAGGAGTAGGACTTGCAGCAGTTCAAGTAGGAGTTCTTAAAAGAATCTTTATAGTTGACGTAACTGAAGATAAAACTGGATATATTGAATTTATTAATCCAGAAATAATAGAAAAAGATGGAAGTCAAGTAGGACCAGAAGGTTGCCTTAGTGTGCCAGGTGTTTATGGAGATGTAGAAAGAGCTAACCATATAGTTGTAAGAGCTTTTGATAGAGAAGGAAACGAGTTTGAACTTGAGGCTGAAGAATTTTTAGCTAGAGCTGTTCAGCATGAATATGACCATTTAGATGGAAAAATATTTAGAGATATTGCAACTAAGTTCTATGATCCAGAGGAATTTAAAAAGGAAGTAGAAGATGGAAGATAAGAAAATCACAGTCATTGGTGGTGGAACAGGACTCTCTACTTTGCTTAGAGGGCTAAAAAAATACAATGATCATATTACGGCTATAGTTGCTGTTACAGACGATGGAGGAAGTTCAGGAAAACTTAGAAAAGATTTGGGAATACTTCCGCCAGGAGATATAAGAAACTGTTTAGTTGCTCTTTCAAGAGAAGAGAATCTGATGAAAGAAGTTTTTCAGCATAGATTTTCAGACGGTGATCTTAAAGGACAGTGTCTTGGGAATCTTTTCATAGCTGGACTTGCAGAGTTAACAGGTTCTTTCTCAGAAGCTATCTCAAAGACAAGTGAGATATTAGCTATATCAGGTAAGGTTTTACCAGTGACACTTGAAGATTTAGTGCTTCATGCGCAGCTTGAGAATAATGAAGTTATAGCAGGAGAAAGTGTTATTGGTGAAGGAGTAATAAAACATAAAACAAGTATTAAAAGAATGTTTTTAGATAAAGAAAATGTTAAACCAGCTGAAGGTGTTGTTGATGCAATATTGAATTCGGATGTTATTATACTTGGTCCTGGTAGTTTATATACTAGTATAATACCCAATTTATTAGTTGAGGATGTTTCAAAATCTTTAATTGATACGAGTGCTGAAATTATATATATCTGTAATACAGTTACTCAGCCAGGGGAAACAACAGGATATGATGTTTATAATCATGTAAATGCCATAGAAGAAACAGTTGGGCAAAATATAATAAGTAAGTGCATTGTTTTTGATGGAGAGATACCAAATCACTTATTGTCGCTTTATCAAAAAAATGGAGCATCTAAAGTTGAAATAAATGAAGAAAAACTTAAAAATGTTGATATTTATAAGCTGAAAAAAGCAAACATTAAAATTGATGCAGCATGGCATGATATTGATGAATTATCGGATAAAATAAGAGAAATAGTAGTGGAGGAAATTTAATGAAAATAGCTTTTATGGGAACACCAGATTTTGCAGTTCCATCACTTAGAGCATTAATTGCGGCAGGACACAGCATCGAAGTTGTTGTAACTCAACCTGATAGACCTAAAGGTAGAGGTGGAGAAGTTGCAATGTCTGCTGTAAAGGAGTATGCAATAGAAGAAGGAATAAAGGTTATGCAACCTGAAAAAATAAAAAAAGATGAAGAAACTATAGAATATTTAAAGTCTCTTGACTTAGATTTTTTTGTAGTAATAGCATATGGACAAATATTAAACAAAGAAATTCTAGACATACCTAAGAAGGGATGTATTAATGTTCATGGTTCATTATTACCAGAATATAGAGGTGCAGCACCAATACAATGGGCAATAGTTGATGGTAAAGATGAAACAGGAGTAACAACTATGCTTATGGATGAAGGTATGGATACAGGAGATATGTTGCTTAAAAGAAGTATAGCTATCTTAAGTACAGATACAGCAGGAACTTTACATGAAAAGTTATCTATGCTAGGTGCTGATGCAATAGTTAGCACAATAGAATCATTTGATAAAATAATTCCAGAAAAGCAAAACGAAGAATTAGTAACATATGCAAAAATTATTGATAAGAAAATGGGGCTAATTAATTGGGATCAAAATAGTAAAGAAATCGTGGATTTAGTTAGAGGTTTTGCACCATGGCCTAGTGCATATACATATTTAAATAATAAAATGTTCAAAGTTTGGGGAGCAAGAGAGTACACTTTTGATAATAAAAGAGGAGTAGTTCCTGGACAAATAGTTTATGTGGATAATAACGAAGGAATAGTTATTAAGACTAAAAATGGACATGTAATGATAACAGATATGCAAATGCAAGGTAAAAAGAGAATGGAAACAAAAGAATATTTAAGAGGGAATACATTTGAAATAGGGACAGTGCTTGGAATAAATAAAAATTAAGACTAATTTAAAGAAGTTGTAACACTTTTAACATATTTCTTCTATATAATCACAAATAGATTGAGAAAAGGGGATGTGTCATGAGAAAAATAAAAATGTTAGGCTTCTTTTTAATTTTCTTTATAACTATTTCTATATCAACTTTTGCTGAGGCTAGAGAAGGATATGGAGAGCCTATTGATTCTTTTAAAGGAGAAGAAGGCGTAGAAATTATTAGTTATTCAGAAAATTGGAAAGGCGAAAAGCTAGTACAAGTATATAATGAATTATTACAAAACTTTCACGGTGAGGAATTAGGATATCTTTCTTATCTTTATTTGTATCCAGATTCGCCAGAAGGTGTTGCTGGAATGTATCATTCTAGCGTTGAATATAATAGTTTAAGCCAAACAATAGTATACAATAAAGAAAGATACATAGAAATCTTTGATGGAGATGTATACACAGAAATAGATCAGATTGCAAGAAAAATTTCTCATGAATATGGACATCACTTTACGTCTTATTACTTAGTGAAAGGCGAAAACAAATTTTTCGATAGATGGAGAGAAACAGGCTATGCAAGAATTAGAGGAATAGAAAACGATGAGAGAGTAAGACATTTTACAGACACAGACGGATTAGAGTATTCTCATAAGTGGGATATTATGGAAATAGCAGCAGAAGACTATGTTCAGTTATTTGGAAGTAGTTTAGCTAAAAAGTCTACTAGTTATGATGATATTTCAAAAAGAGCCGAAAAAAATACTAGTAGTGTAGAGTATTCAAACAATGTATTTAATATATATCCTCAAGAAAACTTAGATCTTGAAATTGCAGCTAATGTAGAAGGTTTATACGAATATTGGCTGGGGTTAGCAGGGTTTACTGGTTATATTGAAAGATTAGATAAAGACTTCGAATTGGAATTAATAGAGAAAGAAGTTGTAATTGAAAAAGATTTAATTGATAAAGTAGGTCTTAAAAATATAACAGATGAAGAATATGATAAGATGAATAAAAGATACGCAATAGAGTGGAAAGATATAGGAAATGCTGATAGAAAGTATGAATATACTTTGGTTGGCTATCCTAAGGGCGATAAAACTTTTCCAGAACCAATAAAAACGGCAGTTACAGGAGATAAAATGCTTGCGTATTTCGGAAGTACTAAGCTAGAGACAGAAGATGGAAAAGTAAAAGTAATACTTAATAAGTACGAAGGAAAGTATGAGTTTGTATTGTTTATTAAAAATCCAGAAGGTTTTATATATTCAAGTAACCCACTATCAATAGACTTTGGTGGAATTAACAGAGAATTTGTAAATATTTTTAATGATTTAAGTGAAACGCATTGGGCAAGTAGATACATAAATGACTTAGTAAGAAAAGATATTATTTTAGGATATGAAGATGGTAATTTTAGACCTGAAAACAATGTAAGTAGAGCGGAATTTTTAACAATGGTTGTAAGAATTTTAGAATTAGATGAACTTGAAACTGCTGAAGATGACCATTGGTTTGTAAACCAAGGATATTATAAAAAGGTTAAAGAGTTAAATCTAATTAGAGAAGAGGACTATGGTAAAGACTTTAGGTTCTTTGAAATGGATGAGCCTATAAGTAGAGAAGAAATAGGTTATGTTTTAGCCAGAGTTATGGATATGAGTGTATTTCCAACTGATATAGAGCACAAAACTAACTACTTAGATGGTGAAGATATTATATATAAAAAAGAGATTAACATTATATCAAAGTATGGTATAATAAATGGGTATCCAGATAAATCTTTTAAACCTAAAGGAAATGCAACGAGGGCAGAAACAGCAAAAGTAATATCTAAAATTTTTGGAATAACAAAAGGTTGGATAGTAAAAGATAAATCGGAATTATAATTAATATTAGGAGGAAATATTATGATAATTGGAGTAGGCGCCGATTTAGTAGAGATCGAAAGAATTAAGGATGCTGTAGATAAAAATATTAATTTTTTAAAGAAATATTTTTCTTCTGAAGAAATTGACTATTTTGACAGTAAAAACTTAAATCCAGAAACAATTGCTGCAAATTTCGCTGCTAAAGAAGCTGTATCAAAAGCATTTGGAACAGGGGTAAGAAATTTCGAACTAAGAGATATAGAAGTATTAAGAAATAAGATTGGAAAGCCTTATGTAGTTGTACATGATAAGGCAAAAGAGCTTAAGGAAGAATTAGAAATTAAGAATATATTAGTATCATTATCACACACAGATGATTATGCTATAGCATATGCAGTATGTGAAAAGTAATAAGATAAAACCAAGTAGTAGATGCTTGGTTTTTTTGTTATAAATAGAATAGTTAAGTGTCCAAAAGGGCATATAAAAAGACACATAGTTTAACCTGTGATACAATGTAAGCGACTAAACTAAAACATTGGAGGTTAACTATGTGTCTTATTAATATTAACATGAATGAGAAAAGAAAT
>JAOARL010000032.1 GCA_025210555.1 Clostridia bacterium | reverse complement strand
GTGCAGTGCAATGAATATAACATATAACACTCTATATTCGATTGCTTATAGTTAACAAAAAAAGATTGACCTAAGCCAATCTTTTTAAAATAGTACTTCATTATATTAAAAAATCAAATCCCAATAATTCTTTACACTAACTTTGAATTTATCAAAGTACTATTAATAAAATTATTTAAGTTTAAATCTTTCAATATTAGTAGTAAGAACATTTACTACTTCTTTAAGATTATTTGATAATGACTTAAGTTCTTCCATTCCCATTGTTCTATCATCCATTGATTTACTTATAACTTTTATACTATCTGTTGATTCTTCAGAAAGTTTAAGTATAAGTTGTAAGAAATTATAAAGAGCATCTTTATTACCAACAATGCTATTTAAAGAATCTCTTATGCCTTCTAACGAACCATATATCTCTTTGTTATATTCAACAATCTCTTCAAATACTTCTCTTGCTTCTTTAACTGATGATGTTGTATCTTCAGCTATTTTCATTGTATTATCAACTTCATTTACGGCATACTTAGATTTTTCTTGCATCTCATCTATAAGTTTTTTAACTTTCTCTGAAGCTGCTGATGATTCTTCTGCAAGCTTTCTTACTTCGTCTGCAACTACAGCAAATCCTCTACCATGTTCCCCAGCTCTTGCAGCTTCTATTGAGGCATTAAGAGAAAGTAAGTTAGTTTGCTCTGCTATTGATGATATAGTATCTGTTATTTCTGTTATCTGCTTACTACTCTTATCTATATCCATAATAGACTTACTTATATTATTAGCTCCCTCTAAGTTATCTGTTGAATATTTATTCAGACTTTCCATCTTTTTAATACCATCTTCAATTTTAACATTTGAACTCTCAACTTTATCATTTAATACATCTGTTGCAGTATTTATACTATCAACATCTCCAGCTAAATTTTCCATAAGTTCAACACTACTTTGCGTTTCATTTGATTGTTTTTCAATTTTTTCATTTATCTCATCACTTGATTTGCTTATTATCTTAAACGCCTCTAAGTTATCATCTATTGAATTATTTATATCCTTAGCTGCACTATCAATACTTGTATTACTATCTTTTATTTTTAAGATTAACTTCTTTATTTCCTCGTTTGACTCATTTAAGTTCCTATTAACAAGCTCGATCTCATCATGCGTAACCATATCACTTGAATCAGTTAAATCTCCTGCTTTAACTTTTCTTAGCTTAACAATAACTTTATCAATAGAGTTCTTAATTTGGTTAGTTGTTAGCCATAATATAATTGTACCTAATGTTACAAAAATCAACATTAAGCCATTAACTTTAAAAGACATGTCTGCAATAAGATCATGAACACTATTTGTGTTAACTCCTACTACCATTGTACCTACTATTTCATTTTTACTATTCTTAAGTGGTACATATTTACAATATATAAAGTTCCCAGCTACGTTTGCTTCACCTTTAAATATTCCTTTTTCCTCTATTGCATCTGCTACTGGTTTAGATATCCTTGTTCCTATTATCCTATTTCCTTTAGCATCTTTTGTAGAACCTGCAACTCTTAAATAATGTCCCTCTGTATAACCTTTTGATTCGATAAACTTTAGGTCATCTTCTACTCCATATTCTCGCATAAACACAAGACTAAATGTTCCTGTATCTTTTAAATGCTCATCAAAAACCCCATTAACTGAGTTTTCTAAGCTACCATCTCCAAGTGCAGTTTCTCCCTTGTAAATAAATCCATCTTTTACACTCCACTCAGGTCCGTATGTTAGCCTCAGCATGTCCTCAATATAATTAATATCTGAGTCTAATTTTTCTTCTATCCTACTATATGTAGCAGAGCTAAAACTTTTTTTAGTATTCATTATAGTAGTCGAAGATAGTAGCACCATTACTATTACAAATGGCACCAATACTTTAATTCTTACCCCTAGCATTTTGTTTTTCATTTCTAGTTCACTTCCCCCAATAAAATAATAATGTATTTCTACATTATCATTCTATCATCAAGATATTCATTTTAAAACCCTATTTTGAAATAAATTTAATTAAGTTCATTTTCTTTTTTGTTATATTATATCTAAAATTATTATCCTTTTTCTTTTTAAACATAACCGACTTTTTATGTGTAAATGCTTCAAAGCTATATTTACCATGATAACTTCCTATTCCACTGTTACCAACTCCACCAAAAGGTAGATTTTCATTTGACATGTGCATTATAAGATCATTAACAGCACCACCACCAAACTTAACATTATTCATTACATAATCAATTGATTTCTTATCATTTGAGAACATATATAAAGATAATGGCTTTTCATACTTTTCAATTATATGAACAGCTCCTTTGAGCGTTTTATACTCAAGTATTGGCAATATAGGGCCAAATATTTCTTCATTCATAGCTGGTTCTTCTAAATCTATTCCCTCAAGAATAATTGGTGTCATTATTCTTCTATCTTTGTCTATAAAATGTCTATTGATTGTCTTATTTTTATTAATTAACTTTTCTAATCTTTCAAAATGATCATCACTAATTATAGATACATATTCTGTTATATCATTTAAAAACTCTTCATTATATTTTATGAGTTTTCTCATAAACATCTCTTTTACTCTATAATGTACTAGCACATAATCTGGAGCTATACAAGTTTGTCCTGCATTTAAAACTTTAGCCCAAAGAACTTTTTTAGCTGCTTCATCTAAGTTTGCACTTTCATCTACTATAACTGGGCTTTTTCCACCTAATTCAAGAGATACACTTGCTAAGTTCTTAGATGCACTCTCCATTACTATCTTACCCATCTTAGGGCTTCCTGTAAAAAATATCTTATCAAATTTTAGGTTAAGTAACTCTTCCATTACCTCTCTTCCGCCTTCTACGTGAGTAACATGCTCAAATACAAAGGTTTCTTCTATTATCTTTTGCATAACTATATTTGTATGCTTTGTATATTTAGGTAATTTCACAATTGCCGTGTTACCTCCAGCAACAGCTCCTACAAGTGGCATCATTGTTAATTGAAACGGATAATTCCAAGTACCCACTACAAGTGCATTGCCATAAGGTTCTTTGTATATATAGTTTTTAGAATTAAAGTTTAAAATATCAGCCTTAACTTTTTCAGGCTTTGCCATTTTCTTCAAATTCTTAATCATATATTTTAGTTCTTTAAGAACTAAATATATTTCAGTAATATACGCTTCCGTTTCTCCTTTATTTAAATCTTTTTTTAATGCATTTAATATTATTTTTTCATTACTTATTATACTTTTCTTGAACTTTTTTAATATTTTAAGTCTATTCTTAATATCTTTAGTAGATCCTGAATCATAAAATATCTTTTGTCTTTCTAGCGTTCCTTTCATAATATCCACTCCTTTTTAAACAAAAAGAACCAAGGGCAATAATTATTATTGCTCTGGCTCTTGATTATTATTAATTATATTCTCTAATATATTACCTAAACTTTCTTGCATCTTTAATGAGTCTTTTATATATCCTTTGTTTTGAAGCTTATCCATTAAATCATTCATTTCACTTGTTGATAGTTTCCCATCCCCTTCAACAACATTTTCTATGTGAGTTTTAATAAATTCCTCTATATCATCTCTATTTGATATTTCTACATCTTCTCCACCAATTGCAATTATTTTTTCAATAATATTTCCAGCAGCATTTTGTATAGCAATATTTCCTTCAATTGCTATCTCAACCTGACCGTTAACTGCTTCTGAAAAAAATTTAACATCTTCCTCTGAAAAGTTACCTTCTTCCATAAGAAATTCATTAGTATTTTTAAATATATCATTAATTTCATTTTCATAACTACCACTCTCATGTTGAACCACAGTACTCTGCGAATTATTATTCAATGCTGTATTAACTTCCTTAGGACTTATTGGTTTGTCACTAGCACACCCTCCAAATAAAACAGGACCAGCTAATAAAAGAGCTCCAATTCTTTCTTTATATCCCATATTTTCCACCTCCATATTACTTTAATTATATCATGGTTTACCATAATTTTCTAGACATAAAAAGAGGACTAGGTCCCCTTTAAGTTTTATTATTTACTTTCTACTGCTTTTTTTACCGTTGCTTTATATGCTGCAACTGCTTGAATCATTTCATTTCCTCTAGTTACTTGATCATTAGTTTTTACCTTTACATTTTGGTATCTAACTTTTGCATCATTAGCCTTTGTAACTACTGTTTGCGTAATATTTAAAACTTCTTGTTTATTAGCATCTTCTGTATTTTCATATGCCATCTTTACATCATTAGCAAGATTCTCTGCATTAGTAACTTTTTCATT
Organism: Clostridia bacterium; assembly: GCA_025210555.1. Classification (GTDB taxonomy): domain Bacteria; phylum Bacillota; class Clostridia; order Lachnospirales; family JAOARL01; genus JAOARL01. The sequence continues at coordinate 2,229 of JAOARL010000032.1, read as the reverse complement.
AAACGATTGCTCTGTTTGTACAATTATTTGTTGATTAATTCTTATTTTTTCATAATCACTATTTAAACTATCAACAGCTTTAGCTAAAGTATCTTTATTTAATTGCTTAAGTTCTTGTCTTTTAGCCGTATCATTATAATTTCCTTCAAATTTTAACCATGCTGCATTAACCATAGTTTCTGCACCTGCAACTTCAAATGGATCGTCTGTTGTTGCAATACTTCTTAATTCAGCTATTTTCTCTTCATAATTAGCTAAGTTAGTATCCTCTTTATCAATAGAATCTACAACTTCTGTATCAAGATTTTTAATATCATCACCTTTATTTACGTAGTTATCATATACATAAAATCCACCAGACGCTGCTGCTGTTAAAGCTAATAATATAATTATAAACTTTTTCATTTTATCCCCCCAAAATATACTTATTACATTAAATATATCATAGATGTATGTATTTGTGTAGTTTAAATTATTTATTTTCTAAATCATATTTTAATATTCTGTTTGCTAATACTACAAGCTCTGCTCTTTTAAGATCTCTATCTAGTTTATAGGTAGTATTACCGTTAACAGTTTCACCAGTTACAATCTTGTTTTCTACTAGTCTTGATAACTCCTTCATTGTTAACATTTGCTTCTCAGCTACGTAACTTTCTAAGTCTGCTACTTTAGTAAAACTTTCATATGTTTCACTAAGTTTTCTTAAACTTAAATTTATTAAATAAAAAACTTCTTCTCTTGATATATTATTATCAAAGCCATTTCTAGCTATTTTATTAAGATTATCATTTTCATCATTTATAAATTCTGCTACCCTGCTATAACTATTATACGCCCAATGATTTTTATCTAACTTTTCATCAATAACATTCTCAAATTTAGGTAGTTCCATTAACAGTGTAAACTTTGACATCATCTTAATATTCTCTGAATCCATTTTAGTTTCGCCCATATTAATTGAACCTTTTACATTTAATACTGCTTTTGAAAACTCTAGTTCTTCAATATCTTTTATAAATTCTGATTTTGTTACATATTCTTTTTGTTTTAACGATTGTATCTTATTAATATCATTTTTCATATACTTTTTAAAATTTTTTATTGTCTCCAGTCCATCTTTAGTTACATAAGCTCTATAGTCTTTATTTTTATGGTCTTTTATTTCAGAAATTATATTTTGATCATTTCCTTCATATAATCCATCTAAACTTTCAAAGCTTTCTAAAAGTCTAACCATAGAATTCTCTACACCATCTAAAGAAAGTACGAAATCAACATCTTTATATACTTCACTTTTTTCAAATATTCTATCTAAAACAGTGTATACCATCGCAGATGTAACTTTTTCTTCTGGCTTAAAAGTCCCGTCTTCATAACCATTTAATATACCTTTACTAACACCTTTTTCGACTTCTAATTTAGCCCAGTGATCATCCATATCTGAAAAGCAATAACCTTCTAATATGCTTATGCTCCATATAGCTAAAGCTAATATAATCTTTTTCATTTTATCCCCTCCGAGTTTAAGAATAACATAAAAGTAAAACCTTTGGAATAATTTTATTTACTCCAAAGGTTCATACTAGCTTTCCCAACATTCCCAAGCTGGTCTTTTACAACTACTTCTACGCTATAACTTCCAGCTGAGAGTCCACTTATAGGTTCTAAGATACTAGTTGCTCCTTTTGTTTTTCCTTCTATTACTTTCTCACCACTTTCAGACTTAACTATTATCTTATATGAAAGGTCTTTACTTACATTATCCTTTGCTTCAAGTTTTAATGTTACCTTTCCATCTTTTGCTATTCTTATATTATTACTTGTTGTTATATTTACCCCTGGTCCTTCTCTATCTAGCAAGTAATATATTACTTTTATATCTCCTTCTGCTTTCGCTTCATCTCTTACTCTTACGTATATTGTTTTTACTGTTCCCATTTTATCATCTAACTCAACATACTTTAAAAGATTTGAATTTTTTATTTTCTCCCATGGAGACCATACTACTGAGTCTTTTGATACTGCAAACTCATCTCCTGATGATGAATACTCTATCTTAACTAATCTTTCTCTTGTTAAGATTCTTCCATCTTCATCATATAAGATGTCACTCACTTCTGATCCTGTATCAGTAGGTTTTTCTACTATTACTGGCTTACTAGTATTTGTTTGATATGTTACTAGCTTTGTAAGTCTTGCCTTATTACTTCCTTCATCTACTATAGT
>JAOARL010000031.1 GCA_025210555.1 Clostridia bacterium | reverse complement strand
TTTTCGAGAGTTACTTTTAATATAAAATCTCTTTCATATTTATTAAATTTTTGTCCTTTTTTTGCCATTAAAATAGCACCTCCATTTAGTATTTTAACAAACTTTTTTTATTTGTTGTCTACTAAATGGGGTGCACTGCCTAATTCTCAGTATTTTTATTATTATTATTTCTATTAAATTGTTCTAAATATATTAAAAGAACTGATACATCAGCTGGAGATACTCCTGATATTCTTGATGCTTGTCCTATTGAATAGGGTTTAATATCATTAAGTTTTTGCTTAGCTTCAAGCCTTAAGCTTTTTATATCATCATAATTTATTTCTTTCGGAATTAACTTATTCTCCATCTTTTTAAATTGCTCTGCTTGCTCAACTTGCTTCTTTATATAACCTTCATATTTAATTATTATATTTACTTGTTCTTTAACATACTTTGATAATTCCGGTCTTTCTTCATCAATTTCTTCAATCTTAAAGTAATCAAGTTCTGGCCTCTTTACTAATTCTAATAACTTTATTCCTGACTTAAGTTCTGTACTTCCTTCTCTTCTTAGTAATTCTTGTACATTCTCCTTTGTCCCTACATAAGTATTAGTAAGTCTTTCTATCTCTTTTTCAATAGTTTCCTTATCATTTAAGAATCTATTATATCTTTCATCTGTTATAAGACCAGCTTTATGCCCTAGCTCAATAAGTCTAAACTCAGCATTATCTTGTCTTAATATAAGTCTATATTCAGCTCTAGATGTCATCATTCTATAAGGTTCATTAGTACCCTTAGTAATTAAATCATCTATTAGAACTCCTATATATCCTTCAGATCTATCAATAACAACTTGCTCTTCACCTTTAAGACTTAGCGCTGCGTTAATTCCAGCTACAAGACCTTGCGCTGCAGCTTCTTCATATCCTGAGCTACCATTAAATTGTCCTGCACTAAATAATCCTTTAACCTTTTTAAGTTCAAGTGTTGGTTTAAGCTCAAGAGGATTAATACAATCATATTCAATCGCATATCCAACTCTCATAACTTCACAATTTTCAAGACCTGGTACAGTTCTTAAAAATTCAATTTGAACATCCTCTGGAAGAGACGATGACATACCTTGAACATATATTTCAGAAGTGTCTTCTCCTTCAGGCTCAAGGAATATTTGATGTCTATCTTTATCACTAAATCTTACAACCTTATCTTCTATAGAAGGGCAATATCTTGGCCCAACACCTTCTATAACACCACCGTATAATGGTGACCTATGTAAATTATCATTTATTATTTGATGTGTATCTTTATTTGTATAAGTAAGCCAACATGGTATTTGTTCTCTTGCTATATCTTCTTCTGAATTTTCAAAAGAGAAAGGCACTATTTCATCATCACCATTTTGAATCTCTACTTTAGAATAATCTATAGTATTCCCATCAATTCTACATGGAGTACCAGTTTTAAATCTTCTCATATCTATATCTAAATTAACTAGGGCATCTGTTAATTTATTTGCCGCTTTAAGCCCATTTGGGCCTGAGTTAGTTTCTACCTCACCAACTATACATTTAGCTCTTAAATAAGTACCTGTGGCTAAAATAACAGCATCTGAATAATATACTGCATCTGTTTCTGTTTTTACACCTTTAATTTGATCATCTTCTACAATAAAATCAACAATTTCATTTTGTTTTATTTTAAGATTTTCTTGATTTTCTAATACTTTTTTCATAGTTTTAGAGTACTTATCTTTATCTGCTTGTGCTCTAAGTGAGTGAACAGCAGGTCCTTTTGATTTGTTAAGCATTTTAGATTGAATAAATGTCTTATCAATATTTTTTCCCATCTCTCCGCCTAATGCATCTATTTCTCTAACTAAATGACCTTTTGATGTTCCACCTATACTTGGATTACAAGGCATCATAGCAATACTATCTAAATTTACAGCAAAAACTATTGTTTTAAGTCCCATTCTAGCTGTAGCAAGAGCCGCTTCACAACCAGCATGTCCAGCTCCTATAACTATTACATCTACTTTATCTGCATTATAACTCATATTATTTCACCTCTACTTTCCTAAACAAAATTCACTAAATATAGTATCTATTATATCTTCACTTACTGTATCACCAGTAATTTCACCTAATTTTTCATAGGCATTTTTAAGATCAATCGCCATTAAATCTTCTGGCATATTATTATTTATTGTCATTATAACTTCTTTAACACTTTGCTTTGCATCAACCAAAGATTTTTTATGTCTCATATTAGTTACATAAATAGCTTCTGAAGAATCCTCAATTTTTCCTTCAAAGAACATATCTTTAATTAAATTTTCGAGCTTATCTATTCCTGTTTTATCAAGCATAGAAGTTTCTATTAAGTGTTCACTTAAATCTTTTATATTAATACATTCTAAATCAATTTTTCTTTCTAAATCAGATTTATTAAGTATTACTATAGTATTTTTATCTTTAACAATTTCAATTATTTCTTTATCTTCTTTAGATATACATTTAGAAGCATCTAAAACAAGTAAAACTAAATCTGCTGATTCAACTATATCTTTAGATTTTTCTACACCTATTTTTTCTACTACATCTTCAGTATCTCTAATTCCCGCTGTATCTATTATATGAAGAGGTATCCCTCTAACATTAACAAATTCTTCTAATGTATCTCTAGTTGTTCCTTCAATATCTGTTACTATAGCTCTATTTTCTTTTAGTATTTCATTAAGAAGGGAAGACTTACCAACATTGGGTTTACCAACTATTACAGTTCTTATTCCTTCTTTCATAATTCTTCCTGTTTCTGCATTTTCAATAAATTTATTAAGCTCACTATCTATTTCAATACATTTAGTTTTTACATTTTCAAAATTAATATCTTCCATATCATGCTCAGGATAATCAATTGAAACTTCAATATTAGCTATTAAATGTAATATTTCATTTCTCATCCCCTTAATTTTATCTGATAGAGAACCACTTAAATGACTAACAGCATTTTTAAGTGATAAATCAGTTTTAGACATAATTATATCCATAATAGCTTCCGCTTGAGATAAATCTATTCTACCATTTAAGAAAGCTCTTTTAGTAAACTCTCCTGGCTCTGCAAGTCTTGCACCATTATTAATTATAGTTTCTAAAACTTTTCTAGTTGGAATAGCTCCACCATGAGTATTTATTTCAATAATATCCTCTTTAGTGTATGTATTAGGTCCTTTTAAAAAGCTTACTAATACTTCATCAACAGTTTCTCCTGTTTTAGGATCAACTATATAACCATATACTATTGAATTTGATTCTATTTTTTTTATATCTTTATTAGATTTAAATATTTTTTCAATAACATCAAATGATTTATCACCTGATATTCTAACTATTGCTATACCACCGCCCAATGCAGTAGATATAGCTGCTATTGTATCTGTCATTTTAATTACCTCCTAAAACAAAAAAATATGCTGCAAACATCCGAGCAGCATATAATTTACTATTTTTTTAATGCGATTACAACTCTTCTATTTGGTTCTTCACCTTCACTTGATGTAACAACCTTATCATTTTCCTGAAGAGAAGCATGAACTATTCTTCTTTCATATGAATTCATAGAATCTAACTTAATCGTTTTTTTATACTTAACAGCTTTAAATGCTGCTTTAGATGCTAAACTTTTAAGTATTTCTTCTCTTTTTTCCTTATAGTGCTCTACATTAAGGAAAATTCTTACGTAATCTTCTGTTTGTTTATTTAGTGCTAAATTTATGAAATATTGCATAGCTTCCATATATTTACCTTGTTTTCCTATTAAGTATCCTAAATCATCTCCAGATACATTCACTTCTATATTTCCTTTTTTCTCAATAACATTTATAACAACATCTGCTCCAAATTTTTCAAAAAATTCTTTTACAAATTCTTCTGTTACTTTTAACATATCAACTTTCTTACTAACTCTTACTGTTGCTATTTTACTACCAATTCCTAAAAAACCTTTTGTTCCTTTTTCAATAATCTTTATATCAGCTTCATCTCTTGTTAATCCTAATTCTACTAAAGCATCTGTTATAGCATCATTTATATTTCTAGCTGATTTTTCAACAAAATTACTCATTAGATGGATCCCCCTTATAAAATTTATTTAAAACTAGTTGTTGAACAACTTGTAATGTACTTGATAATGCAAAGTATAAACTTAAACCTGTTGGAAGACTATTTCCAATAAAGAATGTCATAACAGGCATTACTCTCATCATTGTTTTATTCATTTCTGCAGCTTTTTCATCCATAGCATTTTGATTTGCACTAAGTTTCATTGTTATTACTGTTGCAATAACTGCAATTATAGGAATAATAACTGCTGGAAATGCAAAATTTGGACTTTCTATTAAATTAATGCCGAAAAAATTTTCCATGTTAGCTTTTTGAGCTAATAATTCATTAATATTTCCAACACTTTCTGGTTTTATATTTGCCATTAACGTAGACCAATCTTCTGTTCCAAGTTTAGAAATAAACATTCTAACGTCTTCCATTTTAGTAAAATCTGGTGTTTTATTACCAAATGCTTTTGTAGCCATTTCAGTAACACCATTCATTTCTAAGTTTAATCCTAAATTCATTAAACCATCAGTAAGCGATCCATATATTACATCTAATTTACCAATAAATGTGTTAGCATTTCTCATTACACTAAATATACCAAATATTACAGGTATCTGAATTAATGTAGGAAGACAACTTCCAAATGGATGTGTATCATGTTTCTTATAAAGCTCCATAAGTTCTGTATTCATCTTAAGTTGTGATTCTTGATCTTTCTTTCCTTTATATCTATCTTGTATTTTTTTCATTTCTGGTTGTATTTTTTTAAGCTTAACCATCTCTTTTTGTTGTTTTATAGCTAAAGGCAATAAAATTAATTTAACCATTATTGTAAATATAATAATAGTAATACCTAAATTATAAACTGGGCTTAAATTATAAGTAAATTCAAATATAGTATTTAAAAGCCCTCCAAATAAACTTTTTATCATTTTAAAACTCCCTTTTAATTAAATTTTCACATATAAATAATATATATTTATTTTGTACTTTTTGCAACTATTTTAAAAGGTCTATTCCACCTTTACTAAAAGGATTACATCTTAAAATTCTCCATAGCCCCAAAAATCCACCTTTTATTATTCCATATTTATTTATAGCTTGATAAGTATAATCTGAACAAGTAGGGTAGTACCTACAAGTTTTTGGTTTAACTAATCTCTTGTTTTTTCTATAAAAACTTATCAAAAATAAAGCTACTTTCTTCATAATTAATCACCATTTTTATATAATTTTACAAGCTTAAGTAAATGAATAAGTGAACTCTCAGTATCTTTATACGATAATCCATTCATACTTTGTCTTGCTATTATTATTATATCAAATCCTATCATAATTTCATCTTCATGAAGTCTATAACTTTCTTTAATTAACCTTTTTACTCTATGTCTAATAGGACTATTTCCAACCTTTTTACTAACACTAATTCCTAATCTATTAATATTTTCATTGTTTTCTTTATAATAGATTATTAAATTCCTATTAGCTGCTGATTTTCCAACATTATATAATTTTTTAAACTCTGTATTTTTTCTAACAGCCTCTGTATTTTTCATAAAATCACCTTCTAATAAAGAAAAAGACCACTCAAAATAAGCGGCCTAAATTCTATATTTAATTATGCAGTTAAAGAAGCTCTTCCTCTAGATCTTCTTCTGTTAACAATCTTTCTTCCTGCAGCAGTCTTCATTCTTTTTCTGAATCCGTGAACTTTACTTCTTTGTCTCTTCTTTGGTTGAAAAGTCATTTTCATTGTGATACACCTCCTAGATAATAAAAAATATTTATTAAAATTTTCTCTTTTAAAACGCAACTGTAAAGATTATATATAATTTTACTAATTAAGTCAAGTATTTTAAGGTTCTATTTCTATTTTTACTATATAATTAACATCCATATTAAGTTTTCTTTCATATTTTCCTTTTATTTCAATTATAGTTTTAATTATTTTATTTTCATTTTTATACATTTCCACATGTATATTACTTTTCAAATTATATGTATTGTAATCATTAATATCTAATATATATTTATTATTTTCTTCATCATAAATTATTTTTTCAATAACATTATTTTTAAATGATTCATTAATTTCAAATATCCTATCAATTTTATTTTTTTTATATTTAGAATATACATTAAAAATTGAATTATATTTTCCATTATTATAAGTTATTTTACCAAAAATTTTAGCTCCATCTATTTGTTCTTTTACTATTTTATTTAATAAAAAATCTTTTTCATATTTATCATTATATGAAGCTTCTATATTTCCATGTACATATAAAGTGTTACTTTCAAAAAAATTATTTATGATTTCTTCTTTTGTATATTGTTTATCATAATTTAAAAATATATATGAAGTCACACTTAAAATCATTATAACTAATCCCACTATTTTAAAGTATTTAGACATATACTACCTCCTAAGCATAAATTATTATAGCAGATATATTTTTTTTTACTATATTTTTATAAAAATAATTGCTTATCCACAGGTTTTTTGGTAAAATTATGGAAAAGTTGTTTATAGCTTATATATATTGGTTTTATACACAAACTGTGGATATATTTGTGGGTAACTCCATATTTTTTTAGCCAATTAGCTATATTTTCTAGTGTTAATTATGTGAATTAATGTTATCCACAAATTATTGATAACATATTTTTATATTTTTAATCCACTAAATTAACAATATCCACAAGGTAGTTATCTACATATTTTTATATTAGGAGGCACAGAATGAATAACGATATCCAAGTTGTTTGGAATGAAGTTTTAAGTCTTTTAAAATCAGAAACGACTTCTATTAGTTTTAATACATGGTTTCAAAATTTAAAGCCATTAGCAATTAAAGATACTTTATTTGTAATTGAAACTGATAATTCTTTCTCATTAGAGATACTTAACAAAAGACATTCTTCACTTATAACAAATTGTATTAATGAAGTTACTGGTGGTAATTATGAAATTAAAATAGTTCTACCTAACCAATTTGATATAAATCAAAGTACAAAAGAACAAAAAATAGCAGAAAAAATTGAATCTATAAAAAAGGATCCTTTAAATTTTGTAAGTAATTTAAATCCTAGATACATATTTGATACTTTTGTAGTTGGAAATGGAAACAGAATGGCACATGCTGCATCTTTAGCAGTAGCTGAATCTCCAGGTAAAGCTTATAATCCATTATTTATATATGGAGGTGCTGGACTTGGAAAAACCCATCTAATGCATTCAATAGGACATTTTATATTAGAACAGAAGCCAGATGCTAAAATTTTATATGTAACATCTGAAAAGTTTACTAATGAACTTATAAATGCAATTAAAGATGATAGAAATGAAGAATTTAGAGCTAAATATAGAACTATTGATGTTCTATTAGTCGATGATATTCAATTTATTGGTGGAAAAGAACGTACACAGGAAGAATTTTTCCATACATTTAATGCATTATATGAAAATAATAAACAAATTATTATTTCAAGTGATAGACCACCAAAAGAAATAGAAACATTAGAAGAAAGGCTACGTTCAAGATTTGAATGGGGACTTATAGCAGATGTATCTGCTCCAGATTTTGAAACTAGAATTGCAATACTTAGAAAAAAAGCTGAAACAGATAATATTGAAATTGCTGATGATATTCTTACTTATGTAGCTAAATCAGTATTTTCAAACATACGTGAACTTGAGGGTGCTTTAAATAGAATTGTAGCATTTTCATCTTTAACAAATGGTGAAATTAATATGGAAATAGCTAACGAAGCTATTAAAGATTTAATGTCAGAAGATAAACCTAGAATTATAACACCTGAATATATCCAAGAAGTAGTTGCAAATTACTACAACTTAAAAGATACAGATCTTAGTTCTAAGAGAAGAACACGAAATATTGCTTTCCCAAGACAAATAGCAATGTACTTATCTAGAGAACTTACAGATTTATCTTTACCTAAAATAGGTGAAAAATTTGGTGGTAGAGATCATACAACTATAATTCATGGATATGAAAAAATTAAAACAGATTTAGAAGATAACAGTGAATTAAAGAAAGTTATACAAGAATTAAAACAAAAATTAAGTTAATAACAACTATATGTGATTTGTAAGTTAATATAGTGTGGATAAAAAGTTAGAAACAAATTTTATGTTTGTTATGTGGATAAATATAAAAGATATTATAAAATTATCAACAACTTTGTTAATATCTTTCAGCTCTTTAAATTTATATATTAGAGATACTTTTCCACATATCTACAGGCCCTATTACTAATATTACTAAATCAAGGTTATATATTTTTGTTATTTATTAAGAAAGGAGTTATTAACAATATGAAAATAATTTGTCAAAAAGAAGATTTATTACATGGTGTTAATATCGTATCTAAAGCAGTATCAAATAGAACAACATTACCAATACTAGAATGTATTCTTATAGATGTTAAAAATGATACTATAAATTTAATAGGTAATGATTTAGAATTAGCTATTAATTCTAAATTAGTAGGTAACATAGAAAAAGAAGGTTCTATAGCAATAGAATCAAAAATGTTTTCAGAGATAGTTAGAAAACTTCCTGATAATGAGGTAACGATTGAAGTACTTGAAAATAATTTAGTTAAAATAACTTCTGAGAATTGTGAATTTAAGCTTATGGGGCAAGATGCAACAGATTTCCCTAAAATTCCAGAAGTTGAAAAAGAAAAAATGTGTGAAATAAGTGAAATAATACTTAAGAATATGATTAAACAAACTATATTCTCAGTAGCTATTGAAGAAACTAAGCCAATATTAACAGGAGAACTTTTTGAAATAGAAGGAAACTCTTTAAAAGTAGTTAGTTGTGATGGATATAGAGTTTCATATAGAGAAGAGTTTATAAAAAATAATTCAAATGAACCTATAAAAATTGTTGTTCCAGGAAAAACATTAAGTGAAATAAATAAAATATTAGAAGATAATGATGAAAATGTTAAAATTTATTATACTGACAACCATATTTTATTTGATCTTGGTTCAACTATAGTAGTTTCTAGATTACTTGAAGGTGAATATTTTAATTATTCACAGAGTTTTACAAAAGATTATGAAACAAAAGTTAGTATAAATAAGAGTAAATTATTATTAGCTATAGAAAGAGCTGCTCTTATGTCTAGAGTTAATAAAAAACATCATATAAAAATAAATATTAGTGAAGGTAAGATTAATATTTCTTCTAATACAGAAATAGGAGAAGCTCATGAAGATATTTATACAGATGTAAAGGGTAAAGATATCTTAATTGGATTTAATCCTAAATATCTAATAGATGCACTTAAAGCTATTGATGACGATGAAATATCAATACAATTTACTTCATCACTTAGTCCTTGTATTATTGAGGGTCAAAATTATAAATATTTAGTGATGGCAGTAAGATTATCATAATTATTTTAAATACCAGCTACGCTGGTATTTTTTTAATTGACCATTAAAAGAAATAGTGATAGTATTAACTTAAATAAATTTAAGAGGTGAATTAAATGAATAGATTTGACCATGATGTGCATTTAATGATTGATGAATGGAATGCATTAAAAGATGATTTAAAAACTGGAAAAGTAATGCCAGATGATATGGATGCAATCAAAAAATATGATTTTTTTGCTTGGTTCCATGAGATGGTAAAATATGTAAAACCAGATTTAGGAGTAGAATATAAAAATATAAATAATGTTTATAGAGCTGTTCACCATGATAGTTTAAAAGAACATGAAAGTGATAGATTAATACCAACTAAAGAACATGCTGTAATTAATAAAATGACTCCAAGCGATAGACTATTTTTATATCTTGGATATCATGATGATGAAGAACATGATTTAATAAAAGATACTTGTGCTAAAGAAATACATGCTAAAGATGGAGATGTAGTTTCAGTAGGTAAATTTGAATTGAATAATGACGATAAAAAAATAATAGATTTAACTCATAATAATATTCCTATTCATGAGAATAGATTCGTTTCTTTTGTTAAGGAAGAATTTGAAAAAGGTGGAGAAGAATCAATGAGAAAAGCTTTAGTAAGAGTAATCTTTGAAGTATTCTCATTAGATGGAACATTTAAGCCTATGGAAGGTGAAAAAGATCACGATCTTGAATATGCACCATTCCATGCTTTAGTTAATCTTTTTGAAAATGAAGGATTTGACGGTATGATATATAGAAGTATGGTTGTTGCTGAAGGTAAAAATTTAGTTTTATTTAATCATGAAGATGCAACATGTATACCTGAAACTATACATCAACATGTAGTAAGTAATTAATAAAAAATGGGTATATCCCATTTTTTTTATTTTAAATATTAAAAATAATAAGGAGAATATAATGGAATTTATAACAATAGAAACAGAATATATAAAGTTAGGGCAATTTTTAAAGTTTGCAAATGTTGTAACTGATGGGATTGAAGCAAAATTAATGATAAAAAATGAAGAAGTATATGTTAATGAGGAAATTTGTACTATGAGAGGTAAAAAACTTTATGATGGAGATATTGTAAGAGTTAATGGTTCAGATCAAGAATATAAAGTTGTTGAAGCTTAAGGAGTAAAATATGCACATTAATAATTTAATTTTAAAAAATTTTAGAAGTTATGAAAATTTAAATATTAAATTAAATGATAGATTAAATATATTTGTAGGGAATAATGCTATGGGTAAAACAAATATACTTGAATCTATCTATTTGTGTGCAACTGGAAAGTCACATAGAACTAATTATGATAAAGAAATGATAAGTTGGAATGAAAATGAAAGTCATATACAACTTAATTTCGAAAAAGATAATAGAGAAGAGAGAATTAATTTAAACTTGAGGAAAAATTATAAAAAAGGTGCAGCTATAAACGGTATAGTTATAACTAAAATAGCTGATCTGATAGGTAATTTGAATGTAGTTATATTTTCACCTGAGGATTTGAGGCTTATAAAAGATGGACCAGGCGGAAGAAGAAAGTATATAAATACAGAAATATCTCAGATAAGTAAAATATATTTTTATAATCTTAATAAATATAATAAAATACTTAAGCAAAGAAATAATTTACTTAAAAGAATGAATTATAAAGATTATGATAGGGATTCTTTAGAAGTTTGGAATGTACAGCTTATAGAAGAAGGTAAGAAAATTATAGATTTAAGAGAAGAGTATATAAATAAGCTTAAAGTTATAGTTAAAGATGTTTACAAAAATATAAGTGGAGATAAAGAAGAAATTGAATTAGATTATGAAAAGAGTACAACAACTGAAAAATTTGAAATTAATCTAAATAGAAATATAGAAAAAGATATAAGACAAGGATATAGCTCTGTAGGCCCACATTTAGATGATATTGTAATAAAGATAAACAACGTTGATATCAGAAAGTATGGATCTCAAGGACAACAAAGAACAGCAGCTTTATCTCTAAAGTTTGCTGAAATAGAACTTATAAAGAAAGAACTTAATGAAGTTCCTATATTATTATTAGATGATGTATTTTCAGAACTTGATAGAAATAGACAAAAATATTTATTAAAATATATAGAGGAAGTTCAAACAATTCTTACTTGTACAGGAGTAGAAGATATTTTAAAAGAATATGATATAAAAAATAATATTTTTTATGTTAATAATGGAATAGTTAGTAAAACGTAATAAAACACCTTTAAAATTGATTTAAGGTGTTTTTTATTACCCCGATATATTTATTTGAATAAAAATAGCTTAAAACATTGAATAAATGAAAATTTAGAGGTAAAATAGAAGTTGGAAATTCAAAAAGGAAGAAGAGGGATAATTAATGGCAGAATATAATGAAAGTCAGATTCAAATTCTAGAAGGTTTAGAAGCCGTTAGAAAAAGACCTGGTATGTACATAGGTAGTACATCTTCAAGAGGTTTACATCACTTAGTTTACGAGATTGTAGATAACGCAGTTGATGAAGCTTTAGCAGGAAGATGTAATGAGATAGAAGTAACTATACATAAAGATAATTCTATATCAGTACTTGATGATGGTCATGGTATACCGATAGGAATTCATCCTAAAAAAGGAATTCCAGCTGTAGAAGTTGTATTTACAGTACTTCATGCAGGTGGAAAGTTTGATAATGATGCGTATAAAGTTTCAGGAGGATTACATGGGGTTGGTGCTTCAGTAGTTAATGCTCTTTCTGAAAGTTTAAAAGTTAATGTATTTAAAGATGGAGAAATACATGAGCAAAATTATTCAAGAGGTAAAGTATTAGATAAATTAACAGTAATTGGAAAAACAAAGAAGCATGGTACTTTAGTAACATTTAAACCAGACCATGAAATATTTGAAGAATTAGAATTTAATTATGAAATTTTAAGAAAAAGATTTCAAGATACAGCATTTTTAACAAAAGGATTAAAAATAATTCTTATAGATGAAAGAGAAGAAGACGTTGTTAGAAATGAATACTGTTATGAAGGTGGGATAAAGGAATTTGTTTCACACATAAATGAAAATAAAACACCTCTATATGAAGATGTTTTCTATGCTGAAGGGAATGCAGATGATATAGAAGTTGAGGTTTCATTCCAATATACAACAGCATATACAGAGAGTGTTCTTTCATATGTAAATAATATAAATACTCATGAGGGTGGAACTCATTTAACAGGATTCAGAAATGCACTTACAAAAGTATTTAATGATTATGCTAGAAAAAATAATATATTAAAAGAAAAGGATAAAAACTTTTCTGGAGATGATATTAGAGAAGGTATAACTGCAATAATAAGTGTTAAAATAGGAGATCCTCAATTTGAGGGTCAAACTAAGACAAAACTTGGAACTAGTGAAGCAAGACAAGCAGTAGATACTGTATTTGCTGAAAAGTTAACATATTATTTAGAAGAAAATCCAAGTATCGCTAAGATTGTTACAGAAAAAGCTATTATGTCAGCTAGAGCAAGAGATGCAGCTAAAAAAGCAAGAGATTTAGCTAGAAGAAAAACAGCTCTTGATTCTACATCTTTACCAGGTAAACTTGCAGACTGTGCAGAGAAAGATCCTGCAAAGAGTGAAGTTTATTTAGTCGAAGGGGATTCGGCAGGTGGATCTGCTAAGCAAGGTAGAGATAGAGAAACTCAAGCAATACTTCCTCTTAGAGGTAAGATTCTTAATGTTGAAAAGGCTAGAATGGATAAAATTTTAGCTAATAACGAGGTTAAGAGTATGATTACAGCATTCGGATGTAATATTGGTAAAGATTTTGATATTGAGAAATTAAGATATCATAAAATAGTTATCATGACCGATGCCGATGTCGATGGAGCACATATTAGAACGTTACTTTTAACGTTTATTTATAGATATATGCCACAACTTATAGAGCAAGGATATGTATACTCAGCTATGCCACCTCTTTATAAGATAACTAAAAATAAAAAAATATATCATGTATATACAGATAGAGAAAGAGATGCTCTACTTGACGAAATTGGTAAAGATAGAGTTGAAATACAAAGATACAAAGGTCTTGGGGAAATGAATGCAGAAGAGCTTTGGGAAACTACAATGGATCCTAAAACTAGAACTTTAATAAGATTAGATATTGATGATGCATCAGCTGCAGATGAAATATTTACAATTCTTATGGGTGAAAAGGTTCAACCAAGAAGAGAATTTATAGAAAGAAATGCTAAGAAAGTTAAAAATTTAGACGTATAGGAGTGTTATAGGTGGAAGAAGTTAGAGATAAAATTATTTCGGTTAATATCGAAGAAGAAATGCAAAATTCATATATAGATTATGCTATGAGTGTTATTGCATCTAGAGCACTACCAGATGTAAGAGATGGTCTTAAACCAGTTCATAGAAGAATACTTTATTCTATGGCAGAACAAGGTTTTACTTCAGATAAAAAACATAGAAAGTCTGCACGTATTGTTGGGGACGTAATCGGGAAGTACCATCCGCATGGAGATAGTTCAATATATGATGCAATGGTAAGAATGGCGCAAGATTTTAATATGCGTTATCCATTAGTGGATGGACAAGGAAACTTTGGTAACGTTGATGGAGATAGCGCAGCTGCAATGCGTTATACAGAAGCAAGAATGAGTAAGTTAGCAGGAGAAATGGTAGCTGATATTAAGAAAAATACAGTTGATTTTGGGCCAAACTTTGATGAAACAGAGAAGGAGCCAAAAGTATTACCTGCTAGATATCCAAACTTACTTGTAAACGGTACATCAGGAATTGCTGTAGGTATGGCTACAAATATACCACCACATAACTTAAATGAGGTAGTAGATGGTGTAGTTAAAATAATAGATAATAAAGTAAATGAAGATAGAGATACAGAAATAGATGAATTATTAGAAATAATAACAGGTCCAGATTTACCTACTGGAGCTACAATTATGGGTAAGAGTGGAATTGAAGAAGCTTATAGAACAGGTAGAGGTAAATTTAAAATTAGATCTGTTTCTGAAATAGAACCAATGAAAAATGGAAAACAAAGAATTATAATAACTGAAATACCATATCAAGTTAATAAATCAAATATGATTATTAAAATAGCTGATCTTGTTAAAGATAAAAAAGTAGAAGGTATAACAGATATTAGAGATGAATCAAATAGACTTGGAACAAGAGTAGTAATTGAACTTAAGAGAGATATAAATGCAAATGTTATATTAAATCAATTATATAAATATACTCAACTTCAAGAGTCATTTGGTATTATAATGCTTGCACTTGTAGATGGAGAACCTAAAGTTTTAAATCTTAAGCAAATGCTTGATCATTATTTAGCACATCAAGTTGAAGTTATAACAAGAAGAACTCAATTTGATCTTGATAAAGCTGAAGCAAGAGCACATATCTTAGAAGGATTAAGAATAGCTCTTGATAACATTGATGAGATTATTAAGATAATTAGAGGATCTAAGGATACAGAAATTGCTAAAAATGCATTAGTTGAGAACTTTGGATTAACATTAATTCAAGCTGAAGCAATTATTGAAATGAAACTTAGAAGACTTACTGGTCTTGAAAGAGATAAAATAGAGCAAGAGTATAGAGAATTAATGGAAATTATTAAAGAATTAAAAGCTATACTAGCTGACAGAAAACTTTTATATGGAGTTATAAAAGAAGAAATATTAGTTGTTAAAGAGAAGTTTGGAAATGAGAGAAAAACAGAAATAACATTTGATGCAGATGAGATTGATATTGAAGATCTTATTAAAGAAGAACAATGTGTTATTACAATGACTCATTTATCATATATTAAGAGAATGCCACTTAATACTTATAAGAGTCAAAACAGAGGTGGAAAAGGTATTAAAGGAATGCAAACTAGAGAAGAAGATGTAGTTGAAAAAATATTTATATGTTCAACTCATGATAATTTATTATTCTTTACTAATTTAGGAAGAGTTTATAAACTTAAAGGATATGAGGTTCCATCTTCTTCAAGAACTGCAAGAGGAAATGCTATTATAAATATTTTAAATCTTGAGCCTAATGAAGAGATAACAACAGTTATACCGGTTAAAGATATGAAAGAAGATAAATGTATAATAATGGCAACTGAAATGGGACAAATTAAGAAAACTCATTTAAATGAATATGAAAATATAAGAAAATCTGGGATTATAGCACTTGGATTAAATGATGGGGATTCATTAATAGAAGTTGATTTAGTTGATGATTCAACAGATATAATACTTGCAACTGAGAAAGGTCAAGGAATTAGATTTGATGCAGGTCAAGTAAGAGAAATGGGTAGAACTGCTAAAGGTGTAAGAGGTATTAAATTAAACGGTGATGATAGAGTTAAAGGAATGGTTATCGTTGAAGAAGATAAAAAGCTTTTAGTTGTTACTGAAAAAGGATTAGGTAAAAAAACTGATGCTTCAGATTTTAATCCTCAAAATAGAGGTGGAAAAGGAGTTAAAATACATAAATTAACTACTAAAACCGGAGATCTTGTTGGAATTAAAATGGTAACAGATGAAGAAGAAGTAATAATGATAACTTCAGAAGGAATTATAATAAGATTAAGAATTAATGAAATATCTAAAACAAGTAGAGTAACGCAAGGAGTTAAGTTAATTAACTTAGAATCAGGAGTAAAAGTTGTAGGTGTAGAAAAAATTGTTGATCAAGAAGCTGAAGAAGAATTAGAAGATCAAGAATAGTTATATAAGACGTTAGTTTATCTAGCGTCTTTTTTGTAATATACCTGTAATGGTTATTTTGTATAAAATTATATATAATAAATAATGTATAATTATGCTAAATGGAGGTGAAAGAATGAAAAAAATGATTCTTGTACTATTTATTAGTTTTATTAGTATGTTTGTAAGCATATATGCTGATGAAACAGATATAACACAAAAAGAATTAGTAGAATTAGTAAATAATATAAGAAGTGATTATAGTTTAACTAATGTATCTGTTAATGAAAAATTAAATGAAGCTGCTCAGTCACATAGTGAATATATGAGTGTAAATGATATATATTCGCATGAAGAGGATAAATCAAATGAAAAATTTTTTGGTACTTATTATTGGGATAGAATAATGAATGTTGAATATAAATCTATATTAGTATCAGAAATAATAGTTAAAGATGCCAAAAATTATAAAGAAGCATTAGTTAAAATATTAGACTCACCTATAAAAAGAGGAGAATTATTAAATCCTAAGTATAATGAGATAGGATTAGGTAAAAAAGGTGAATATTTTACCTTTATACTTGGAGATGAAAAAAATATTGATAAACAAGTATTATACCCAATGAATGAGACTAATGATGTTAACTTAAGTTATGATTTTGAAAAAGATGAAATTAACAAGTTGGAATTATTAAGCAATAAAGAATATGGTTATCCAATAAATTTAAATATAAATTCTAAAAGTGAAATTAAAAGAATATATGATTTAAAAGTTTCATTAATTAATAGAAATGAAAATAAAGAAATAACTAAAAAAGTTGTAATTCAAGACGAAGATGAGATATACAATAGAAATATAATAATAATTCCAGACGAAAAATTAGTAAATAATATGAGTTATGTAGTAACAATTTCATATAAAATGGATACTTTAGAAAAAAAAGGACAGTTCATTATGAAAAAAGGACTTTTCATTACAACTATAGAGAAAAACAAGAATGATTCATATATAATGAATGAGGTTAGTAAAAATGAATATGAAGATATCAATAACCACTGGATAAAACAATATATTAGTAAACTTGAAGAAAAGAAAATATCTTTTCCAAAAAGAGAAAATGAATTTGCACCAAATGAAAAAATGACCAGAGAAGAAGTTGCTAAAATGATAGTTAGAGCTTTAGAATTAGAAATTGAAAAAAAGAACATATCTAATTTTAAAGATGTAGATTCAAAAAGTGAATTTTATGATTATATAAATACAGCATATAAGTATGAGATTATAAAAGGTTATAGTAATAATGAATTTAAACCTAAAAACACTATAACCAGAGAAGAATTAATAGTAGTTGTCATGAGAATTTATAATAATATTTTAAACAAGGACAATGTAAATATTAATTTTTTAACTAATATAGAATTCTATGATATGGAAAATGCAAGTAATTATGCAAAAAAATCAATAAGAGAAGCAAAGTTACTTAAAATTGTAGAGGGTAATGGGAAAAATATGTTTTATCCTAAATCTAATGTAACAAGGGCAGAAGCATCAATAATAGTATATAGATTGTTGAATTATATTAGGTAGGAGGCTAAGATGAATTTTATAATTTGTGATGATAAAAGAGATGTTGTAGAAACAATATCGGAAGCATTAGTAAAAATAATAAGAGAAAATGAAATAGAAGCTAATATAGCTTTAAAATGTACAAAACCAGATGATGTTATGGAATATATAAAGAATCCAAATGAAGGGATAGATGTTTATATATTAGATGTAGCATTATGTGATGAATTAAATGGGTTTGATTTAGCAAAAGCTGTAAGAGATGTTGATCCATTATCTTATGTTATGTTTATAACTGGACATATAGAGTTATCTACGATGCCAGTTAAATATAATATAAAACCTTTTGAATATTTAATTAAACCAGTTAAGTTCAAAGAATTTGAAGGATGTATAAAACGATTAGAAAAAGATTATAAGAAAAGTTTAGATTTTTTAAATATGAATATGCAAAAGACTATATTAGTATCTTCAGGATATAAAGAATATAATGTACTTGTAAAAGATATTTTATTTATAGAATCTTCAGCGCAGAAACTTATAATACATATGAGAAATAGTGTTTTAGAATGTTATGGATCATTAACAGATATGGAAGCAATGTTAAAAGATAATAAAAATACTTTCTATAGAGCACACAAGTCATTTATAGTAAATATGAATCATATAAGTATTTTAGATCTTGCAAACCAGCAATTAGTAATGAATAATGAAGAAATTGTATGTATATCAAGAAAAAAGAAAAAAGAATTTAAAGAGTTATTTAAAGCTTTTACAGGAGAATCGAGAGCAATAAAATAAAGCCATATCTATTAGGCTTTATTTTTTTGATATTCAATATAATTATCATAAGGTTGATTAAATACTTTATACATTAAAGGCGTTATACTTAAAGTAGCTGTAAATATACTAATATATATAACATTAGAAGTTAAAATATCCATATTTAGAGCAATGATATTTAATAATATGAAGGAAATTATTCCTTTAATTTTTAAACTACGCTTATATTTAGGATCTATTATAGGTCTTTTTTTTGTATCAGCTGGTGCATATATTAGTATAAGTATAAAACTTACTATGTTTAAATATATATACTTAATGTCAGTAAATGTATTTGCAATATAAGCACCGCCGACCATAAAAAATATACTTATAATTAAACAGTATAAACCAGAATCAACATGAAAACCACGTATAAATGGTTTGAGTAACGTATAAGATAATAATGTTAATAACATTAACATAAAAATATTTAGAATATAGCCTATAATTAATATTGTAGTTACTTTATATATGTTCATGAAGAAATTTGTAATTCTATATAAAAGAATTTCTTGATCATCTTTAGTCATGTTTTTAGTTGAATTTTCAATTGCAAAATCAGCAACCTTTTTACTGATGTTATTTATTATGTCCATTGTATCTCCCCCTTAGAAGAAATTATATAATAATAATACAAATAACTCAAAAACATTTCATTATGGAAAAGTGACACTTAATGATAACATCAACACAAGAGTAGAAAAAGATGATATATTAAAAGTGCCTTTGGTAACATCAGCCCAAATGAGTCACTAGTATAGTGGCTCATTTTATTGTTTAAAACACTTCATTATGAAAAAACGACCGTTCATTATGAAGTGGGTGAAAATAGAAGTTAAACAATATATAATAGTAGAGACTAAAAAAAAGGGGGGCGACAAATATGAAAAATTTAATGAAATATGCAGGGGTTTTAAGTGCACTAATTGTAGTTGTATCAAATTCGTTTGGATTTTGTCTAGGGCTTACTGAAGAACCTGTAGCACCAAAAGGGTTAATAAAATAATCTGTTAAATTACAAAAGAGCTATTCTAAATTTAGAATAGCTCTTTTGTTTTAATTATTTTATAAATAAAGATTGTTTTAATTATTTTATAAATAAAGATTGTTTTAATTATTTTATAAATAAAGATTGTTTTAATTATTTTATAAATAAAGATTGTTTAAATAGACCATTTTCAAACTCTGTATTAAGAGAAGATAAAGGATAATCTTTTAGTATTTTTTTAACATAATATAAACCTAATCCGCTAGGGTTTTCTTTTGTAGAATATCCTTTGTTAAAAATTTTAGAAACATCAGGTTCAATATTATAAGAATTACTTATTTCTATAAGTAAACCATCTTTTATATTTTGGATAGTTATTTTTACTAATTCTTCATCAGTTTTTACAGCTGCTTCAATTGAGTTATCAAATAATATACCAACTATTTCACTA
Source organism: Clostridia bacterium (assembly GCA_025210555.1). GTDB lineage: Bacteria > Bacillota > Clostridia > Lachnospirales > JAOARL01 > JAOARL01. The sequence goes on along the minus strand of JAOARL010000031.1, from coordinate 1,166 downwards.
AGATTATATAAATTAAAGTTTGTTTTTAATGTAACATTTTCCGAAATATCAAGTTTTAGTAATATATTGTTTTTATTAGCTTTATTAATAGTATTTATTAAAATCCCAGAAATACTAGATATTTTAAGTCTTGTTAAAGCAAATAGATTACTATATTTAATTTTATCAGCTTGGTTAAGAACTTCTTGAAAGTATTCTTTTAAATCTTTCATGTTGTTATTATTTACATAACCACCAATGCTATTTAAAATATTTAAATAATTGTGTTTAAATTCTCTTAATTCATCTGAAAGTATATTAACAGTATTAAGTTGCAACTCAAGGTTTTTATTTTCATTATTTTTAGTATCTAAAGTTGAAACTATATATATCAGAAAGACATTTAAAATTATTAAAATTACTAAAAGGAATAAAAATGTAAAATAAATTGGAGATTTAATTAACTCAGGTGAAATTAAAAATTGAAAACATAAAAACATTGAAATAAAAGATGAAATTATTAATTGGTAAATCAATATGTTAATTATATTATTGTTTGTAGGTATTTTGTTAAAATTAAAATTGATTTTATTAAATAAAAGTTTTAATAACATTATTAAAACAAGACACATCGAATTTACTACTAAATTAACACTAATAAAAGAATTAGTTTTAGATAAAATTTGATATAGACCAGTATTCATTATAGTAAATGTGATTGGTGAAAATATAAGATCGATAAGAATACTAAATGAAAAGGGTATAAGGGCTATTAATAATGAAATTTTAAAATTTTTCTTAGTTATAAGTTTAATTAAAGAAGTAAATAATATTATATTTATAACAATTCTTTGAAATAAAAAATTAGAGCGTAGTACGTAAAAGATTGATGTAAATATAAAATTAAATACAGCCTCTTTAAATAGTTCTAAAATCATGTTTAACCCCTCCTAAAAAAATTTAGATTTATTATATTATATAGAAGAAAAAAAGACAACAAAAAAAATATAAAAAAAGTTTTAAAATTTGTTGACAAAAGTAAATAGCTTTGATAATATATTACTTGTCGTAACAAGCGACGAAGAACAATGACAACTAAACAATACTACAACAAGCCAAGTTAATTCTTATTAACAATAATGAAGATAAAAAATTAAGTCAAAATTTTGACTGAGATAAACAGGAAA
>JAOARL010000030.1 GCA_025210555.1 Clostridia bacterium | reverse complement strand
TCGAGAGTTACTTTTAATATAAAATCTCTTTCATATTTATTAAATTTTTGTCCTTTTTTTGCCATTAAAATAGCACCTCCATTTAGTATTTTAACAAACTTTTTTTATTTGTTGTCTACTAAATGGGGTGCACTGCCTTAATCTAGGTTTTTATTATTTTTAAAGATTTTATCCATAAATGTAATTTGTTTATCTGTAAATTTAATGATTTCCACACTTTCATCTTTAGAATTTTCATCATATAGATTAGGAACATTAATTGTAATATTATCAGATTCTAGAGTGACTATAGAAGTATGCTCTTTTATAACAGGGAGACCGCTTCCATAAATCATAAAAGTACATTTTTTCTCATTGTTTTCTTCAAAAAATTTCAATCCACTACCAGCCCAGTCATCATAGTTTGACCATTCAGTATTAATCAGTTTATTCCATGTTTCTTCAGTAGATTTAGTTGTTTCTTTAACTAAATTAACATCACTATTTCGTTGATTAACTAAACTAATAGTATAGATAGTAGTTAAACATATAGCTAGTACAATAATAATTTTTTTCATAAAAATACCTCCTAAAATAATTATAGCATAGCTATTATTAGTATGGAGTTACAAATAAGTTAAAGGGTAGTTATTATATTATGTTTTAATAAGTAGCTATTGACAAATATATTTAAATTTGATAAACTTCAGAAAACTGTGATTGAGAAGTGAAGTGCTGAGTGATTTAAAGAGAGTTAGTGGATGGTGAAAACTAATATGAACAGGCATGGATAAAGACTCATGAGTTGCCATATGGCCGGTGGAAGCCGTTATCTAATTAAGTTAAAAATAGGATGGTACCGCGTATATACGCTCCTTGCAATTATGCAAGGAGTTTTTTTATATAACAAATTTTAAGAAGGAGGTAAATTATGAGTGATGCTAGAAAATATAGTGAACAAGAGCTTATAAGAATGGAAAAAATAAAAATGTTAGAAGAATTAGGAGTAGATCCATTTGGTCATAGATTTGACGTAACGGACTATTCGGGGGTATTACATGAAAAATATGAAGATACTACAAAAGAGGAATTAGAAGAGAAACAAATAGAAGTATCTGTTGCTGGGAGAATAATGACTAAACGTGGTAAAGGTAAAGCTGGGTTTATGCATATTCAAGATAATGAAGGTAGAATTCAAATTTACCTTAGAAAAGATATGTTAGCAGAAACGGAATTCACATTATTTGAAAAATGTGATATTGGAGATATTATAGGAATAAAAGGAATTGTATTTAAAACAAATACAGGAGAGGTTAGTGTTAAGGCTAAGAGTTATGATCACTTAACAAAATCATTAAAACCACTTCCAGAAAAATTCCATGGAATTTCTGATGAAGAAACTAAATTTAGAAAAAGATATCTAGACATAATAATGGATAGAGAAGTAAGAGATATATTCTTAAAGAAGCAAAAGTTTTGGAGTACAGCTAGAAACTTCTTAATTGAAAATGATTTCTTAGAAGTAGAAACGCCAATACTTGAAACTTCAGCAGGAGGAGCAGCAGCAACTCCATTTGAAACGCATCATAATGCATTAGATATAGATGTATTCTTAAGAATATCAATGGGTGAATTATGGCAAAAGAAACTTTTAGTAGCAGGGTATGAAAAAACATTTGAAATAGGTAGACAATTTAGAAATGAAGGTATGAGTAATGAGCATCTTCAAGATTATACACAAATGGAATTCTACTGGGCATATGCAGATGTAAATGATGGTATGGAATTTACTAAAGAACTATATAGAAGAATGACAAAAGCTGTTATGGGAAGTTCTAAATTTACTTCTCGTGGATTTGAAATTGATATGGACAAAGAATGGGAAGTATATGATTTTGAAGCTATAATAGAAGAAAAAACAGGAGTAAATATTTTTAATATTTCAGAAGCAGATTTAATAAAGAAACTAGAAGAGTATGGTGTTGAGTATGATAAGAACGCAGGTTTCTGGAGACTTATCGATGTATTATGGAAAGTTGTAAGAAAAGAACTTTCAGGACCAGGTTTCCTAGTAGGGCAACCAGTTCAACTTAACCCACTTCCAAAAAGATCTAAAGAAGATCCAAGAAAAGTTGCTCAAATGCAAATTATTTTAGCAGGATCAGAGCTTGGAAACGGTTATACAGAGCTTAATAACCCACTTGATCTTGAAGAAAGATTTAAAGAACAACGTGCAATGGGAGAAGCTGGAGATGAAGAAGCTCATGAGCATGACGAAACATTTATCGAAGCTTTAAGATATGGTATGCCACCAGCATTTGGATTTGGTGTATCAGAAAGATTATTCTCAGTAATGATGGATAGACCAATAAGAGAATGTGTATTCTTCCCATTAATGAGACCAAATAGTTAAAAATAAAGTAAAAATGGTGCTGCTAATTTATATATTAGTAGCATTTTTTTTATTTAAAAGTTAAGATGTTATATAGGAGGGGATATTTATGGATATAGCAAAATATATAGATCATACAATATTAAAAGCCGATGCAAAAGAAGCGGATATAATAAAACTTTGTAATGAAGCAAAAGAATATGGGTTTGCATCTGTATGCACCAATAGTGGTTATACTAAACATGTATATGAAAACTTAAAAAATTCAGAAGTAAAAGTTTGTACTGTTGTTGGATTTCCATTAGGGTCAATGGATACTGATGCAAAAGTATTTGAAACTAAAAGAGCAATAGAGTTAGGTTCAGATGAGATTGATATGGTTATAAACATAGGATATATTAAAGATAAAAAATATGAAAATGTAAAAGCTGATATTGAAAGTGTAGTAGAAGCCGCTAAAGGTAGAGTAGTAAAGGTTATATTAGAAACTTGTCTTTTGACAGAGGAAGAAATTATAAAAGCATGCAAATTATCTTTAGAAGCAGGAGCGAACTTTGTAAAAACATCAACCGGATTTTCAAGTGGCGGAGCAACTATTGAAAATGTGAAGTTAATGAAAAAAGTAGTAGGGAAAAAGGCTAAGGTTAAGGCGTCAGGTGGCGTTAGAAATTATGAAACAGCAATGCAAATGATTAAAGCAGGAGCAGATAGAATAGGAACTAGTTCGGGAATTGCTATTGTGAAAGGTATAGAGGGAACAGGTTATTAATATATAATGAATCGAATATGAAAATAAGTATTCGGTTTATTTTTTTGATTTTAAATTTAAAAGCATTATTTACACGTAAATATCAGTATGTTATTCTAAAATAGATATGAAATATTCATATTAAAACTATTACAAGGGGAGAATGAATATGCTTGAGAGATTTAAGACAGTTAAGAACAAGATTTTAGTTGGGACAATACCAGTAGTTATAATTGCTTTTACAATTGTTGCTGCAGTGGTTATTGAAAGTTCAAGGAAAATTATAACTACAGAAATTAATGAAAAAGTTGAAAATCAAGTTGGATTAGCAAAATCAGAAATAGTTTCAAAATTGGATACACATAAAAAATTGCCTATATCATTAGCCAAAATGGTTGAAAACATGGGAATAAAGGAAAATAATAAAAATGGGTATATAGGTTTAATAAAGGTAATATCTAATGCCAATGAAGAAACGTTGGGAAATGGTATATTTATGGCAGATAAATATAACGGAAGTTATTTCTGTCCATACGCATATAAAACAGATGACGGAATAGTATATACAGAAGATTATTTTGCAGATAATACTAATGAAGGTTGGTATATAATAGGAAATACAGAAAAAGATGTAGCATGGTCAGAGCCATACTATGATGCAGCTTCTAATATAACAATGATAACGGCAGCTTCACCTATTAGAAATTCTAAAGGTAAATGGATTGGAATTGCTACTGGAGATTTAGATTTTACTAATGTCCAAAAAATTGTATCTAGTATAAAGGTAGGAAGCAACGGATATGCAATTCTTTTGACTTCAGATGGATCTTATTTAAGTAAGGGTACAGAAGAACTTAAAGTAAACGATGATGGAAGTTTTAAGAAGATTATAGATGATGAAAATGAATCTTTATCTAAATTAGGGAAAGAAGCAATTATCAATCTTAATGGAGAAGGAAGATTTGTTGATAATAATGGAAAAAACATTGTAAAATATTCTGTTATTGATGAAACTGGATGGATAGTAATGCTTACTATACCAGAAGAAGAATATGTTGGAGCTATTAATAAAATGAGATTTGATATATTTATGATAACACTTATATCAGTAGCAATGTTATCAGCTTTAATAGTATTGATATCAAAAAACATAACAAAACCTTTAATACCGTTAAAGAAAGATATAGAGGGAATATCAAAAGGTGATTTTTCTAAAAATATAGTAGTAAAATCTGAAGATGAAATAGGAGAAATGGCTATAGCAATAAACAAGATGTCAGCAGATTTAAGAGGAACAATAAGAGAAATCTTAGAAACTTCACAAAATGTAGCACATACAGCAGAAGAACTTGAGGCTTCAGCAAATCAAAATGGATTAGCTGTAGAGCAGGTTGCAACAGCAGCAACAGAGATATCTAGTTCAAATTCAGATATAGCAAAAGTAACACAAAATTTAGATGAACTAATAGATTATGTAAGTAACTTATCTAAAAATATAGAAGGGGAAATGACTAATATAAGTACTTCTATAAATGAAGTAGATGGACTTTCTCAAAGAAGTGAAAGTTTAGTAAAAGTATTAATTGAATCAATGGAAAAGATATTTGAAGATGCAAATGATTTATCTAAAGTTATGACAGAATTAAGAGAGCACTCTAGTCAAATTAATACTATAGTTGATACTATACAAGAGATTTCAAATCAAACTAATTTATTAGCACTTAATGCTTCAATAGAGGCTGCAAGAGCAGGCGAAGCTGGAAAAGGATTTGCAGTAGTTGCAGATGAAATAAGAAAGCTTGCAGAGCAGTCATCTGAATCAGCAAATAATATTTCTAATATTATAAGTAGTGTTTCAGAAGCGACTCAAGAAGCAAATGAATCAACTACATCAGTTGTAAGTTCTATTATTAAAGGAAAAGAAGATTTAGCAGAAGTTAAAGAAACGTTTAATAATATAATAACTAGTGTTTCAGAGGTTAATAAATTAGCAGTTTCAGCAGATGATCTTGCTAAAAAGATACAGATTAATTCAACTGAATCAAATGAGTCAGCTAAAAAATTAAGTTCTCTAACTGACAAATCAGCTGAAGAAGCAGCTTCAATAGCAGCTGCAACAGAAGAACAATTAGCATCAGTAGAAGAGCAAACTTCAGCAACTACTGGACTTGCAAATATGTCAGAGGAATTAGCAAATAAAGTTTCACAATTTAAGATATAAAAAACTAAGAGCTTTTAGTATAACTAAAAAGCTCTTTTATTTTTTTGAAATTGAACGAAATTTTAAGAGTATATCGTATTATAGATGAAGGAGAGGTGTGAAATGAAGAAAATAGTATATTTATTAATTATATTGCTTATATATTTTTTTGTTTATATTCCAAGTTTAAAACCAGTAGGAGAGAAAAAAATAGGAGACCTAAGGATTGTATCGTATAATTTAAAATATGGGAGTAGTAACTATGATGAATGGAAGATTAGAAAAGATATTATTGCAAAGCAAGTATTAAAGTATGATCCAGATTCAATAGGAGTTCAAGAAGCAGATTCTATTTGGATGAATGAAGAAGACGGTTTGCCTAAAATTTTCAAAGGATATTCATATGTAGGAGTCGGAAGAGATGATGGTGATAAAAAAGGAGAATATGCAGCAATATTTTATAAAACAGATAAATATAAAATAAAAGATTCGGGGACATTCTGGATATCAGAGACACCAGATAAACCGTCAATTGGATGGGATGCAGTATGTAATAGAATATGTACATGGGTTACTTTAGAAGATGTAAAGACTGGAGAAATATATACGCATTTTAATCTTCATCTTGATCATAAGGGCGATGTTGCAAGAGTAGAGGGTGTAAGACTTGTTTTAGAGAGACTGGAAGAAATAAAAACTCCATACATATTAACGGGAGATTTTAATTTTATGGAGGGGACAATAGCATATAAAATGATGATTAGAAATAAAGAAGTTGAGGATAGTAAATATTTAGCAGAAGATACAATGTCTTATGGAACAATAAATTGGTTTTATAACTTTAATTTTAAGCATCTTAAACCAATAGATTTTTGTTTTGTAAGTAAAGAAAAAGTTAGAGTTAAAAAATATAGAGTTGATAATTCATACTTATTTAATGGTAAACCAGTGAGCGATCATTATCCAGTAATAGTAGATTTGAGCCTTAAAGATTAATAGGCTCTTTTTTAGATGAAGTTGACATCCATCATTTAAAGAATGTATGATAAACATGAAAACCAAGTGAAATGCTAGGAATTAAAACTGGAGGGGATTATATGAGTAAAGAATTTGATTTAATAATAATAGGGGCAGGACCAGCTGGACTTTCAGCAGGATTATATGGGTCTCAGGCAAAATTGAAAGTAGCAATATTTGAAAAAGGATTTGTAGGTGGACAGGTGAGCTTAACTTCAAATATGGCTAATTATCCAGGATATACTGAAAAAAATAATGCAGCAGGGTTAGTAAATAAAATGCAGGTACAGTGTGAAGAAAATGATGTACATTTTATATATGAAGAGATTGTAGAAATAAAAAAAGAAGGAATGCTTAAAAAAATTTTTACAAACAAAGGAGAATATTTAGCTAAAACTATAATAATTGCTACAGGAAATAGAGCAAAAAAACTTGGAGCAGAAGGAGAAGAAAAATTAATAGGTAGAGGTATAAGCTACTGCGCTCTTTGTGATGGAGTCTTTTTTTCAGATTATGAGGTTTTTGTAGTTGGTGCTGGGAACTCAGCAATAGAAGAGTCTATATTTTTAACAAAATTTGTAAAGAAGGTAACAATATTAAATAGAAGCGAAAAGGTTAAAGCAAGTAGGTATTATATAGCAAGAGCCGAAGAGAATGAAAAAATAGATATTATTTCAAATGTAGAAATAAAAAAGGTAAATGGCCAAAATGGTATAGAATCAATTTTAGTAGAGAATAAAGAAACTGGAGAAGAAAAATTACTAGGTGGGAAAAATGATAATTATGGACTATTTATATTTATAGGAAGAAAGCCTAATACTGAACTATTTAGTCTTTTGTTAGATTTAGATGAAAAAGGATATATAATAACTGATGAAAAAATGAAAACTAGTGTAGATGGAATATATGCAGCAGGGGACGTAAGAGTTAAGGATTTAAGACAAGTTGTTACTGCTACTTCAGATGGTGCAATAGCAGCAGTAGAAGCAGAAAAATATATTGAAAGATTAGAAAGTAGCGCACAGTTGATTGGACAAAAGAGATAAATTTGACACTATATATTACTAAGAGTAGAATGAAATTGTGAAGAAAAATCTTCATAGAAGGAGTGATGTAAATGGAAAAATTTGAAAGTAAATTACCTTTATTAGGAGATGAATTTCCTAAGATGGAAGTAAAAACAACACATGGTAATAGAGTATTACCAGATGATTATAAAGGAAAGTGGTTTGTATTATTTAGTCACCCAGGTGATTTTACACCAGTATGTACTACAGAATTTGTTGCTTTTTCACAAAGAGCAGATGAATTTAAAAAGTTAAATGCAGAACTTATAGGATTATCAGTTGATCAGGTATTTTCACATATAAAATGGGTAGAATGGATTAATGAAAATACGGATGTAAAGGTACCTTTCCCGGTAATAGCAGATGAACTTGGAATAGTTGCTAAAACTTTAGGTATGCTACATCCTGGAAAAGGAACAAATACAGTAAGAGCAGTATTTATTGTAGACCCTAAAGGTAAGTTAAGACTTATGATGTATTATCCTCAAGAAGTAGGTAGAAGTGTTGATGAAGTATTAAGATCACTAAATGCACTTCAAGTTTCTGATAAACATGGAGTTGCTGCTCCTGAAAATTATCCTAATAATGCTTGGCTTGGAGATAAAGTCATTGTTCCACCAGCTGGAACAGAAGAACTTGCAGAAAAGAGAAAAAAGCAAGCAGAAAAAGGAGAGTTAGAATACAAAGATTGGTGGTTTACTTATAAGTCACTATAGTTAAAATAGCTATATCTATTATAATAGATATAGTTATTTTTTTGTTGTTTTAATGTAAACTTTAAAACTTAGGTTCATATATAATTGTATAAAGAGGTGAATAAAATGATATATGATTATGCGATAATAGGAGCTGGACCAGCTGGAAGTACAATAGCGCGTCTTATCGATAAAACTAATAATGTTATTATATTGGATAGGCGAAATTTAGATCAAAACGAAAAATGGTTGAGTTCGAAATGCTGTGGAGGACTAATAGCACCAGCTGCTCAAAAGGTGCTTGAAAAACTGGAATTAAAGATACCTAATAGTGTTTTGGTATCGCCTCAACTTAATACTGTGAAAACTATAGATAGCAAAATAAAAAAACAAAATATATATAAGAAAAATTATATTAATATAGATAGAGAAAAGTATGATAGGTGGATGGCATCAATAATACCAGAGCGGGTAAAAAAAGAATATAGTGCGGTTTTTAAAGGTTTTAAGTATGAAAATAATATTTATGAAGTTTTTTATTATAAAGATGGAGAAACAAAAAAGATTAAAACTAATAATATTATAGGAGCAGATGGATCAATTTCAAAAGTTAGAAGCCTTATTTATCCAGATGAAGATAGAGCTGTAGATAAATATATTGCAATGCAAAAGTGGTATAAATCAAGTGATAAAATAGATCATTATTTAGCAGTTTTTAATAATAATGTCACTGATTTTTACTCTTGGATGATTCCAAAAGGTGAATACCTCGTTTTAGGAACTGCTATAAAAGCTAAAGAAAACATAAAAGCAAATGAAAAATTTGTTGTGCTTGAAAATTTTCTTGAAGAAAAAGGATTTAATTTAGATGGTTTAATAAAAAAAGAAGGGGCTTTTATAACAAGACCAACTAGAAGTAGTAATATAAAACTTGGTTTTGAAAATAAATTTTTGATAGGTGAAGCGGCAGGGTTTATAAGTCCGAGTTCAGCAGAAGGTTTTAGTTATGCGTTTAAAAGCGCAATTATTCTTGCAGATGCAATTAATAATAAAAAAGAAATATTAAAAAAATATAGAAGAAAGGCAGTAAGTATAAAAATAAATATACTATATAAGAATATAAAATCTAAAATCATGTATAGTTATTTATTAAGAAAAATAATAATGGAGTTAAAAATATTTGCTAAGTAACAAATATGTAATTGTATATTAATGTATGTGACATTGTGAGAGCTCTTAATGATGGTATAATGGTTTTACTTGCGAATGCAAGAAAAATTCAAGTGAGGTGGTTTTAATGGAAAGAAATTGGCATAGACATATAGGTAGTTATGGTATATGTGCTGAAAATGGTGAAATTTTGGTTATAAAGAAAGTAACAGGTCCTTATGCGGGTAGATACGACCTTCCAGGTGGAGGAATAAAGGATAATGAAACCATACTAGAAGGAATAAAAAGGGAGATTCTTGAAGAAACAGGTTATGAAATAAGTAAGATAGTAAATAAAGGAACATATGATTTTTTAGCAGAAGCTCCATATAATGGACATACTCACACCCATCATATAGCTAATTTTTTTATTATAGAAGAAGCTTTGAAAAATAAGATAAGAGTAAATATTTCAGAAATGATAGATGAAAATGAAGTTAACGACTCTGCTGGAATTAAGTGGATTAGTATAGATAATCTTAATGATAAAAATTCTTCACCATTATTAGTTGTTGCTAAAAAAATCATAAATAAAGAGAAAATATCAAGTGATATAGTTATGTTTAGTTGATTGAAAGGTGCTGAAAACAGCGCCTTTTTTAGAATGAACAATTATCAGAAAATTCTTGAATAAACATTTTTAGAGAGGTATAATAATAGTAATTATTAAAAGGAGGTGTTTATAGTGGGTAAGTATTCTAATAGATTAAGGGTTAAAAAGACTCCTTGGTACCTGAAACCTGGTAAGTTTACAAAAAAAGAGTTGAGCCTTTTTATGAAAGGTATAAAAAATGATTATAAGATATTTAATAAGTATTATACGGATGAAGAAATAGACGAAATTATGAAATCAAATAGATTAGTTGATGTAATAGCGGAATATCAAGAAGTATATAAAAGTAGAACAGGAGAAGGTGTACACGCTATATGCACATTTCATAGTGAAAAAACGCCTTCGATGAGTCTTTTTAAAGCTTCTGATAGGGAATTATATAATTGCCTTGGGTGTGGCGCAGTTGGTAATGTGTTTGATTTTATTAAGAGGATTGAAAATTTAAATTTTAGAAGAGCAGTAACTCTTTTAGAAACTAGAGTTCTTCATCTTGGTTATCTTGAAAAAGAACTTGGGGTATATAGCTATAAAGAACATAAAGAGAGATTGCCATTTAATGCAGTGGGATGGGATTCGAACTTTCAAAAGTTAGCCATAGGTAGAAAAATTGAAAATCTAAAACCTAAATTAGAAAAAATCAAGACAGAAGAAAATGATTATGAAAGGGCTATGGATGAAGGTAAAATGTCAGAGCTTTTTTATACTCAGACTAGAAATATACATTTAGTTAATTTTTTTGATTATATTAAACCAAAGATGAGAACAGCAGAATCTGATATACAGGAACACTTAGAAACGTGGGAGTTTTCTGAGTCAATTGATATTAACAATTCAGGAGATACTCAATATGATTTTTATGATACAGAAGATCTTGTTGAGTTTGAAAAAGCAAAGAATAATTTTGAAAGATAATAGAAGATATAAATAAAATATTATTTTAATAAAGGAGGTGTAAAAATGAAGAAGTATAAAAACAGAGAAAAATACAGAAAAGAAAGCTGGTTAGATATAGAAGGAAAGTTTTCAAAGAAAGAATTGGAATTCTTTCAAGAAGGTATAAATAAAGGATATAGGATATTTAAAAAGTTTTATACAGATGAGGAAGTTGAAAGTATAAGGAAAGCAAATGACATAGTTGAGGTTATTTCGGAATATGGAACAACCTTACATAGCAAAGAATCACAAAATATATATATGATATGTACTTTTCATAATGAAAAAACACCGTCTTTGACTATAAGCAGAAAGGAACAATTATATCACTGCTTTGGATGTGGGGCAGCAGGAAGTGTCTTTAAATTTATTGAGAGGGTAGAAAATTTAAAGTTTGGAGCTACTTTAGCATACCTTGAAGCAAGAGCACTACACCTAGGATATTTGGAGCATGAAATAGGATCACATACTTATGAGGAGTATGAAAACAAATTGCCAAATGAGCCTAGAAGGAGAGATTCTTTATTTCAGTGGAATGCAACAAAAAGAAAACAAGAAAAAAAATATGAGATAGGCATTGAAGAAAACAATCTGGATGAGATTTTTTATAATACTCTTAGTGACTATGAGTATAGTTCTTATGAGGAATTAAAGGATAAAATGACAACTACACATGAAGATATAAAGAATCATCTTGATTTTAACAATCTAAACCATACTGGGTTATCAATATATGACATTAATTCAGTTGAAGATATTGTTGCCTTTGAATATGAAAAGAAGAAAATTGAAAATGAAATACAATTATATGAGTAAGAGGTTATTTCAATTTGGTTAAAATTATTGAAATAAGCTCTTTTTCAATGTAAACTTTAAGTGAACTAGATTATAAAGGAGAGGGCTAGATGAAGGTAATTGGAATAACAGGAGGTATTGCTACTGGTAAGAGTACGATAACAAGTTTCTTAAGAGAAAATGGATTTATTGTAATTGATGCAGATGTAATATCAAAATATGTAATGAGTAAGGGTAGTCATGCGTATTATGAAATATTAAGAGAATTTGGTGAAGAGGTATTAAATGAGGATAATTGGATAGATAATAAGAAACTTGGACATATTGTTTATTCTAGTAATAGTAAATTTGAAAAACTTACGGAGATAACACATAACAAAATAGAAGGATTAATATCTGAGCAAATTAAAATGTATAGAGTGAATTTTGGTGAAAAAGTTATTTTTGTAGATGCACCACTTTTAATTGAAAGTGGAATACAAAAAATAGTGGATGAAATATGGCTTGTAAATACAGAAAAAAAACTTCAGATTGAAAGACTTATGGAAAAAAATAAAATAAGTGAAGAAGAAGCCACAAAGAGAGTCGAAATGCAAATTCCAATGGAAGAAAAAGTAAGATATGCAAATATAATAATAAACAACTCAGCATCTAAAGAAAAATTATATAAAAGATTGTTAGAGGAAATAATATAAAAATGAAATTAGGTTACCAGGGCATAGAAGGTAGTTATAGTCATATAGCTGCTGAAAAAATAATAGATAAACTTAAGATATATGATGTTGAATTTGTTGGGTTAGTAACAAGTGAAAGTGTTTATGAAAATTTAGTTAGAGGAAAAATTGATATAGGGCTTTGTGCTATATCAAATAATACAGCCGGTATTGTGACAGAAACTGAAGAAGTCATAAATTACGATAAAGTAGAAAAAATATATGAGTATGAGCTTAAAATAGAGCATAATTTATATGCAAGGACTAATGATTTTGTGAAAATTGTTTCACATTCTCAAGCATTGGCACAATGCAAAGAGAAAATTAAAAAGATATATAAAAACATTGAAACACAAGAAAAAAAAGATACAGCGATAGCAGCTAAAGAATTAAGAAGAGATGAAGCAGTTCTTTGTAGTACAAAAGCTGGCGAAATATATGGCTTGAATTTAATTCATAAAAATATGAATGATAATGAAGAAAATGCGACTAAATTCATGTTGTTTAAGAGGAGAAATACTAACTAAAAAAGTTAGTATTTTTTTCTTGAATATAGAAAAATTTTATATTATCATATTAGGGACACTAAAAAGGGGGAGACATGAATAGAAAAAGTTTAGCAGGAAAGTTAGTAGGGGTTTTAACAGTAGTAACAGTTATTGCGTTTTTAATATCAGGAGCGTATATAACAAACAAGGTTAGCATGGTTGTTTCTGATATATCAGGAACATCTACAGTTAATCAGGTTAAAGGGATTTCAGAAGAAATTGATGCATATTTTAAGGAGAAAGTTGCTTATACTAAATCAATAGCACAAAGTAATATTTTTAGAAAATATGTAATGGAAACTGAAGAGGTAGGCAAGGATAGGGAAGCATCAAAAAGAGTTTCTTTATATCCTACTGTAGCTAAAACAATGAAAAACTTAAGAGGTATGGATGAGAATTTAAGAATGGTCTTCATTGGATTACATGAAAACAATAACCTTGTAACTAAGGATATTGATTATAAAGTAAATGATGATTTTGATCTTCACAAAAGAGGCTGGTATATAGATACATTAGCTAAAAAAGATTCTCACGTAACATCACCTTACCATGATGCTATGACAGGAGAACTTGTTGTTACAGCATCAACACCAATGTACGATGGAAATAGAATATTAGGAACAGTAGCTGTAGATATTGATATTGCTAAAATAGCTGAAGTTATGGAAGGCTATAAGCAAGGTAATAGTTATGCAGTACTAGTTGATAGTGAGGGTAAATTTATTTATCATCCAAATTCAGAATATATTCTTGAGAAGCATGTATCAGACTTAAGCTCTGCACTTGCAACTATCGAACAAAAAATGATAGGTGGAAAAAGTGGATTAGAAGAATACAAATATAATGGAATAAAGAAGTATATGGCATTTAATCCAATAGAATCAACTGGATGGTCAGTTGCTATGACTATGGATGAAGCAGATGTATATGGAGAAGTTAACGCACTTAGGAATACAGTAATGGTTATTTATTTATTAACTGCGATAATCATAGTAGGATCAATCTATTATATAGCTAGAAAATCACTTAAAGATGTACCAAAACTTGTTAATGGGCTAAAAACAGTTGCTGATGGTAATTTAAATGTTAGTGTCGACATAAAATCAGATGATGAAATTGGTGAGATTTCAGACAGTTTTAATAAAATGCTTGTAAATTTAAAGAGTTTAGTTACAACATCTAAATCAATAAGTAATAATTTACTATCATCTTCTACAAATTTAGCAGCACTTTCAGAAGAGGTAAACGCTTCTTCAGAAGAAGTTGGAAGATCAGTAGAAGAAATATCAACAGGACTTGTTGATCAAGCTACAAGTGCTCAAGATGGAGCGGTAGTTGCATCTAAACTTGATAGTGAAATGAATAACTTGGTGTCAAATAGTAAAGAAATGTTAGATTCATCAAAAGTAGTGTCAGAAGCAAATGAGAGTGGGATAAAAGTTGTTACAGACCTAAGAGTTAAAACAACAGAAAATAATGAATCAATTATAAAAATTGAAGAAGCTATATTAGAGCTACAATCTAAATCAGCAAATATTAGTAATATACTTGAGACTATTAAGAGTATTACAGAGCAAACAAATCTTTTAGCACTTAATGCGTCAATTGAAGCGGCAAGAGCAGGAGAACATGGAAAAGGGTTTGCGGTAGTTGCAGATGAAATTAGAAAGCTTGCAGAGAATTCTAATGAAGCAACAGATGAGATTGCAAATATAGTTAATGATATAAGTGAAACATCAGATAACAACGTTGCTGTAATGAAAGAGTTAAAAGAAAAAGCAGAAGCACAAAATGCTTCAGTTTTAGAAGCTAGCGAATCATTTGGAAATATTAAAGAAGAAATCTATAGTATAATTGAAAAAATTAATAATATAGATGCAACAGTTGAAGTTGTTAATGGGTTTAAAAATAAAATTGTTAGTTCAATTGAAAATATTTCAGCTATATCTGAAGAAGCATCTGCTTCAGCAGAAGAAATAAATGCATCAATGGAACAACAAACAAGTGCTATGAATGAAGTTGCAAATTCATCTACTGAACTTAGCCATTTAGCTAAAGATTTAGATGATGAAATAAATAAATTTAAAGCATAATATTAAAAGAGTGTACAAATGTACGCTCTTTTTTTGTATAATAATGTATAAATACAAATAAAGGGAGCGTATATGAATTATATATATATATTAGAATGTAAAGATAAAACTTTATATACAGGATGGACCAACAATTTAGAAAAAAGAATAGAAGCTCACAATGAAGGAAAAGGGGCAAAGTATACAAAAGGAAGAGGACCTGTAAAGCTTTTGTACTTTGAAGAGTTTGAAGATAAAAAAGAAGCAATGAAAAGAGAATATGCAATTAAAAAAATGACTAAATCTGAAAAAGAGAAGTTAATAAAATTAAAATAGAGTTCTTTTATGGAACTTTTTTTAATTAAGTTAGTCTAAGTATATATACAATAAAAAATAGGAGATGATAATATGAAAATAATAATGGCAGGTGCATTAGCATCTATGTTGATTTTAACGGCATGCGGTACAGAGGCGCCAAGAAATAATGGTATTGACGTAATAGAGCCAGCTAGTGTAACAAATTATGAAAAATATGAGTGGGCTGGTAAAATTGTAGGATTTGAAGCAGAAGGGGTACATATTATGTCTGGGGATGTAATAGATATATTTAAAGTGGATAATGAAAATGACTTTTATTTAAGTCAGGAGGTTGGTGTAATAAAAGGTGAAGAAGGGAAGCTTTCACTTGAAGATATTAAGGAAACAGGATTTGATATAAATCATACTAATATGGGACATATGATAAGCGAAGTTACAGGTAAAGTTGAAGAAGTAACAGAAAAGTATATCAAAGTTAATGGAAAAAAATATAATACATATGAAACACAAGATATTGTAAAAGGCACAAACGTAACAGTGGAATATTTGAACTTTGGAGAAGGTGATAATGTAGTTAGTGTACATAATAATGATTTTGTTATAAATATAACTATTAGTGAGATCTCAAGAGGTGAAAATGGAGCAATGTTATTATCAGGTAAAGATAAAGATGGTGGAGAATATAACTTTGCGCCAGAGGGAAGACTTATGTTTGATATATCAGAACTAGAAGTTGGAGATACATTGGGGGTTTATGCAACATCAGTAATGGAAAGTTATCCAATGCAGTTAAATGCAAGCAAAATGATTAAAATAGAAAATGACGAAAAGTAAATTTAACATAAAAGGATATATATGAATAGCATATATATCCTTTTATATTTCCAGTTCTTTAAATGCATATAAGATTTCAGATGTTTTAAAACCATTATTTTGCATATATTTGAAAGTTTTATCTCTATCATCGTAACTACTAAATTTTCTTTCAGCGACATCTATTGCTTTAGTCTTAAAGTCTATCATGTCTAATGATTTTTCTATTATATTAGATTTTATTCCCTTTTCAATAAGCTTTTGTTTAATTTTAAAATAACCCCAATTTTTGAAGTTTAAAGAATTTGAAATAAAGTTACTTGTATATGTAGAGTCGTTTAAGTAATCATAATCAATACATATATCAATACATTTATTTATTACATCATCATTAAAGCCTTTATCTTTAAGTTTTTTACACATAGAACTTTCAGATATAAGGCACTTTGATAAATATTTAAAGCAGTAGCTTTTTGCTTTTTCTAAATCAGACATAGTTTGCTCCTTATTGTATATTTATATATAATATGATAAGTTATTAAAAGTATAAAAACAAGAGGTTGTGAAAAATGAAGATAATTATAAAAAGTAAATATGTAAGTAAATATAAAAAAGGATATCCATTAATCAATGAAGAAACAAAGTCTAAAAATGGAGATATCCTAACTTTAGTTGATGAAAATAGTAAGTTCTTAGCTAGAGGTTATGCAGGAAAACAAAATAAAGGAACTGGCTGGATTTTAACGCTTGACCAAGAAGAAAGAATTGATGATAAATTTTTTGATAAAAAAATAAAAGAGGCAGTTAAGTATAGAAAGTCATTTTTTGAATCAGAAGTAACTAATGCATTTAGAGTATTTAACAATGAAGGTGATGGTATTGGAGGAATGACAATAGATTACTTTGATGGTTTTGTTCTTATTAATTGGTATAATAAAGGAATAATAAAATTTAGAGGAGAAATTCTAAAAGCCATAAAAAATAATATAAAATATAAAGGTATATATGAAAAGAAGCGATTTGGCGATAGCGGGACTTATGTTGAAGAAGATGAATTCGTTTGTGGAAATAGAGCTAGTTTTCCTATTATAGTAAAGGAAAATAATGTTAACTTTGCGATTTATTTTGATGATGGCGCTATGGTAGGAGTATTTTTAGATCAAAGAGATGTTAGAAGAAAAATAATGGAAAGATATGCTAATAATAAAATAGCACTTAATACTTTTTCATATACAGGTGCGTTTTCAGTGTTTGCAGCACTGGGAGGAGCTAAGAAGACGGTTAGTGTTGATTTAGCAAATAGAAGTAGGGAAAAGACAGAAGAACATTTCGCATTAAATGGAGTGGACTTTAATGCAAACGAAATTATTGTTGAAGATGTATTTAATTATTTTAAATATGCTGAAAAGAAGAACTTGATGTATGATCTTATAGTTCTTGATCCACCGAGTTTTGCTAGAAGCAAGAAATTTAAATTTAGTGCGAATAAAGATTATAAAGATCTTCTAAAGCAGATAATAAAGATAACTAGAAAAAATGGAGTAATAGTAGCATCTACTAATTGTGCACTTTTCAATATGACTAAGTTTAAAGAATTTATAAAATTAGCGTTTGAAGAAAGTAACAAAGAGTATGAAATACTTGAAAGTGAAACTTTGCCTAGAGATTTTAAAACATTAAAAGAATTTAAAGAAGGCAATTACTTAAAAGTATGTTTTATAAAAGTTAAGTAGATAAAGAGTGAAAATTATAGTATAATACATAAAGGAGTAAATCAGGTAATCGCTTGCTTTATGCAAGAGGAAAGTCCGAGCACCAAAGAGCAGGGTGCTGGTTAACGGCCAGTGAGAGTGATCTTAAGGATAGTGCAACAGAAATAAACCGCCACTTATGTGGTAAGGGTGGAAAGGTGAGGTAAGAGCTCACCGCTTCTCTAGTGATAGAGGGGGTCCATGTAAACCCCACCTGGTGCAAGACGAAAAGAAGGCATATGGAGTTGCTCGCTTCGCTTTCGGGTTATGTCGCTTGAGCTTATTGGTAACAATAAGCCTAGATAGATGATTACCCTAGACAGAACTCGGCTTACGATTTGCTCTTTTTTACTTTTTTGTAAAACAAAATATTTTTAAGTATATTAAACTGGATATATGGAGGGATAATTATGAATAAAAAAATTGGGATGATTATATTAATGGTTTCACTAGTTATTTTTGCTGCTATAAATATAACAAGCGTTAATGCTGAGTTAAAAGCAGTAAAGTATCTAACTGAAAAGTATCCAGAGTGTAAATTTATTAAAGCAAAAAGAGTTTTAACTCTAGATGGAATGGGTAAATATATAAGAGTAGAAGATGAAGATGGCGTAGAATTTACAGTTACACTAGATAAAGAGGAAATATCTGACTACTATGAGGATATGTTAATAAAGAAAGAGCTTGAAGATTATATGGATAGCGAAAATATAAAGAAATGTAGTGTTGTTGTAATAGATGGTGAAAAAAGTTTGTTTATAGATAAAAGTGTAGAAGAAAAGGCTATAAACAAATGTAAAAATAAATTTGATAATGTGTATATAGAAGAAAGTGTTAATTAACACTTTTTTTATTGGTAATTAGAACATATAATATATAATGAAGTAGGTGATAATATGGAAAAGTTTATAAATGAAAAGTTAATAGAGATAGTAATAAGCAATAGAAGGAAGAAAAGTTTAGAAGTTGAAAAAGTAAAAGTTGTTCCAGTTATTATAAAAGAAGAATTATTATATCAGGTGGAATATATAAGAGATAATAAAGCTTATCATGAGAATCTTGATAAGGATGATATCATTACTAGGTTAAATGAGTATAAGAACGATTATAAGCAATTTAACATATATTCAGAAGATAGTGATTATCAAGTATTAGTTTCTAAAAAAGGTGATATGAATATAAAGAAGGGCAAAGCATCTAGGGATAAGAGAAGTTTAAGTCATAATAAAGAAAAAGCATATGTAATATCTGAAGGAGAAAAGTGCGATTTCTTAATAGAACTTGGAGTAATGGACAAAGAAGGAAAAGTATATAAAAAGAAATATGATAAGTTTAGACAAATAAATAAGTATTTAGAGATTGTTAAGACTGTTGTAGATAAATTAGAAAAAGGTAGAACTATAAATATTATAGACTTTGGTTGTGGGAAATCTTATCTTACATTTGGGCTTTATTATTATTTAGTTAAAATATTAGGTTATGATGTTAATATAATGGGTTTAGATCTTAAGAAAGATGTAATAAATCTTTGTAATGATGTAACTAAAAAGTTAAAGTATGAAGGACTTAGATTTATAAATGGAGATATAAATGAATTTGAAGGTATAGATAAAGTAGATATGGTTGTAACACTTCATGCATGTAACAATGCAACTGATGCAGCAATATTAAAAGCGATAAGATGGGATGCAGAAGTTATTCTTACAGTGCCTTGCTGCCAACATGAATTTTTAGGTAAGATTGAAAATGAGGCGCTAGCACCTATGCTAAAACATGGGATAGTTAAAGAAAAGTTATCAAGTCTTGTAACAGATACGCTTAGGAGTTTGTATCTTGAAAAAGAAGGATACAAAGTTGATATGATGGAATTTATAGATATAACTCATACTCCAAAAAATATTTTAATAAGAGCTACAAAAAATAATAAAAAGGTTTCTAGTAAAGAGTATGAAGCATTTAAAGCTACATGGAATTTAAAAGATATATTTATTGAAAAAAATATATAAAAACTATTGCAAAAAATCTGAAAACTTTATATAATGGTAATACATTTTGAAAAAAATAGAGGCATTTGTGCTTCTATTTTTTAGACTAAAAAATTACTAGGAGAGTTGAAATGGGATTATATGAAAATGTTTTTGAAGAAATAAAAGATAAGATGAAATTAGTTCCGGAGGAAATTATTAAAAGAGAAATTAAAAGAGTAAGTGGATTTGTGAAAAGAGATAAAGATGTTTTAAAGGATGTTGTTTCAAATATAGAAGAACAAGAAAGAAGAGATATGTTTCTTCTAGAGGACTTTATGATAAAAGTTGATAGGGAAGAACTTTATAAGGTATCAAACTCATTAGTATATCCGCTACTTGAATCACAAAATATAGTTGGAGAAAATATGGAAATTGACGAACAAAAAAGGAAAGATGATGTTGCTATATCATTAGACATAAAGGATTATACTATTCCAAATGATATGGCAAAAGAAGATAAAGTATTAAATGATGTAACACCAAAAGAAATAAGAGATGCAGTTCTTGAAATATTAAAATAATTAATGATAAATTAGCTAGGAGGGTGAAAATGGACAAATTACAAAAGATGATTAGAGATGTAAGAGGAGAGCTCTTATTAGATATATCTGATGATAAAATAAAAGAAGTGTTGGGGTATCTAAAAGGGACAGATGAGGATAAAATATATATCGCAGCAAATGTTATAAAGAAAGAAATAGAAAAAACGAGAGACTTTATAGAAGAAAAAACAGGTGAGCGATTAGAGCTTAAAGAGGTTGTAGTTGCTGTGAAAAAAATAGAAAAAGAATTTGGTAAGGAAAATGGAAGCAAATCAATAATGTTTGACATTATAGAGATGCCAGAAAACAAAATAGGTGGAATAGTATCAGAAATAGTTAGAATAACTAAGTATCATAGAAGGTCTAATACAGTTACTGCTAACTTAGCAAGTCAGCCACCAGATAGAATATCACCATCAAACTATTTAACGAAAAAGAAAATGAGAAATGAAGATTTAAGGAAAAAAGAAAAAAAGAGAAAAGATAAAAAAGCGAGAATAAGTATTGATAAGAGACCTAAGCTTATAGAGGCAATAGGAGATTGGATATCAAATGACTTCCTTGATAAAACGCAAAAAGAGTTTGGATTAACAGAGGCGACACCTTTTGATGAAATGCATAAGGTTGTAGGGGAAAGAGCAATAATAGCTAAAAGAAGAGATAGAAAATTAGCTGAAATTATTTTAGAAAAAGAATTGTCTAACGAAGAAGCGGACAAAGTAATTGGATGTACACTATTTCCAATTTTCGAAACAGGATACTGCGTAGATAGAACGATAGAAGATATTTTGGATTTTGAAGATAGAAAACTTACAGTTGAAGATTATGTAATGAGTAATGAAGAAATTATAAAAGATGGATATAATTTTGAAGAAATAAAATCAAATTTAAATAAGTGTCTTGAATCATAGAAACGAAAAGAACTTACTAATATTAGTAAGTTCTTTTTTTAACCTTCATGAAGATCATCATTTTCGTAGTATAAGGTTGTTTGAGAATCAACATCATCTCGATACATTTTCATCTTTTCTTTTATTTCAAGAATAGTATTTGAATGTATCTTTTTCTTAATATGTATAGAGCCTTCACCAGGATCTTTTATGTAAGATTTATATTCTTTTTCAAGTTCTCTAAGGTATTTTAAGTTACCTTTTGCTTGATTAATGGAATTTTTAAGTTCATTTACCTTTACTTTGTCTTTTTCTTTTGTCGTTTCATTTTTGATTTTTTCAATAGTTTCATTTATTTTCTCAATTTCAGCAGTTGTTTTTTCAAGTTCTTTTTTAAATTCCTCATTATCGTAACCTTCAACTTTTACATATGTTAATGCTGCGGTGTTATTTCCAATCTCATCAGTTGTAACTCTTGTTTTTGCAACAACTCTACCGCCAATCAGTCTAGTATGAGATCCTTCAAGGATAACTTCTTTAGCTTCAATATCACAGTTATAGCAGTAGAAACCTACATGTAGGGTTCCTTCGCATCTAATTTTAGTTTCAGTAGCAAATTTTAAATAAATATTTTGTTTTGCTTGTATAACTGCTTCATTTTTTCCAGCTATTCCACCTTGAATTGATAAAGACCCATCTGTACTTTCAATTTTTTTGATTTTTCCAACTCCCATTTGAGAATTGATTTCTATATCTTTTGTCGCTGTTAGTTCAAAGTTATCATCTACAGTACCATTAACAATGACAAAGCCATTAAAATCTATATTTCCAGTAGAATAGTCAAGGTTTTTATCTATTGTAAAGCATTCCTTAACTTCAATAGTATTATTATTATAAAAAATAGCTCCAGTTTTTAAAGAATAAAGAGTTGTTTTGTTTGATTCCTCATCGTAAACTTCAGAAACGCTTTTTTTATCATAATCTAAATTAAGTTGTTTTCCAGAATTTGGAACAATGCTAACACCATCTACAGTAGTGCCTGGAGTACCTGAAGTTGCATCTAATCTTTCACCTAGCCAATCACCTTCTTTAATTGAGTGAATAAGGTTGATTGAGTAGAAGTCAGCAGTTCCATCATCTTTTATTTCAGGTTTTGGAGGTGCTACTTCATACATTTTTATAATAGAATCTTCACCATTAATTACTTCTGTACCAATTGCAATTAATATTTTTTCATCAATAGGAGTGTTAAATGAAATTTTGTCTTCAAGGGATATCCCATGAACAATTCCGAATGTATTTAGTTCAGTTCTGATTTCGTCAAGTAATGACTGCAGACCTTCTTTTGTTTTATATTCTTTTTCATCAAGATGAAGTGTTATATAAGCTTCCATTTTGTCAGCAGACATTTCAATTTCAATTCTAGGTTGAATAACACCAAAAACTTGAGGGACGTCAGAAACTTTCCCAAGTAATCCTTTTACTGTGGCATCTGTTGGAACAGAAATTTGAGGGAAGTCCTTAAGTATTTCTTTGAATTTATCAAAGGGAAATCCAACTTTTAATGTTAATAATTGAAAGGCATCATCATCTTGAATTATTTTAATGTGATCATTTTCATAAATAACATTTTGAATAATTAATTCTTCTGTTTCTGAACTATCTTCTTCGTTTTTATCTTCACTAGTATCTATTTCGTCAATGCTTTCTTCTACAAGTTCTTCTGAACTTTCATTTAATAGATCTGACATAAAATCACTCCTAACTTTAAATAGAGTATATAATAAAACGCCGTTCATTTCAATTTTGTATTTGAAAAAAATGAAATTTGCTTTATAATATTTATAATACGTGTAAATATTGGGAGGTATTATGAAAGTACTTTTAATAAATCACTTTCCTTTAGAAGGTTCAGGAAGTGGAATATATACTAAGAACTTAGCCGAGAGGCTATATAGAAAAGGACACGATGTAAAAGTTATATATATAGATAATGAAGAAAAAGAATATGAGTTTGATACAGAGGTTATTAAGTTTAATACAGAGGAATTATCTTTTGATTTTCCTTGCTTTACTACCCATCCAAAAAGTAGTAATACTTTTTATAACTTAAGCGATAATCAACTTGAAAAGTATGTTACTGCTTTTACTGAGAGAGTTAAAAATATATCAACGGACTTTAATCCAGATATAATACATACGGGTCACGTTTGGGTAGGTGCATATGCAGCTAGCAAAACAGGAATACCTTATATAATAACAGCACATGGTACTGATTTAATGGGATATGAAAATGATAGTAGATATCATAAATATGTAGAGGAAGCTGTTAAGAATGCAAATGGTATAATTGCTATATCAGAACATATAAAAGAGAAAATTGAAAAAGTTTATGGGTATAGTGAATCTAGTTTAATATTAAATGGATATGATGAAGATTTATTTTTTCCAACTGGTATAAGCAAAAAAGAGGTATTAGACAGATATGACATAAATATTAATCCTAAATATATTGTTTGTTTTGCAGGTAAGTTCACTAAATTTAAAGGAATAGATGTGCTTTTAAGAGCAGCTAAAATTTATGAAGAAAAATTAAATTTTGATGTGGTTACTATCTTAGCTGGAAATGGTGAAGAAAAAGATTCAATGACAAAACTTAGTAATGAACTTAAACTTAAAAACGTTTTTATGCTAGGACATGTAAATCAAGATGAATTAGTGTCAATATATAATGTATCAGATGTAAGTACTATGCCATCAAGGAAAGAGCCTTTTGGACTTGTTGCAATAGAAGCAATTGCTTGTGGGACTCCAGTAGTGGCAACAAAAGAAGGTGGAACAGTAGATTTTATAACAGAAGAAGTTGGTGCTTTAATAGATCAAGATGATTATGAAGCATTAGCAGAAAAAATTATAGATGAGTTAACAAGAACAGATAAACTTAAAAGAGCAGATAATTGTCATGAATATGCTTTTGAAAATTTTTCTCTTTCAAGTTTTATAGATAAAGTAGAAGCATTATACAATAAAATTTTAACTAAATAGGAGTGTGTATATGAAAACGACAGTTGTAATACCTACTTATTGGTCAAGAACTAGAGATGAAGGACATAAAGAAGGTGATGTTATATATGATCACCCAACTCCTGTAGATGAAGAGGGCACATTACTTAGAACTCTAGAGAGTATGAAAAATCTAGAAAATAAAAAGTATAAATTAGCAATACTTCTTTGTACTACTACCAATGAAATATTTAACGAAGCGGAAGAAAAGGTTAGAAATATAATAAATAAAGCAAATCTTAACATAGAAGTTATTCTTTTCACAGATGCGCATTTAAATGCAATAAAAAATTTAGATATAGCTTTTGATAGCTTATCAATGAAAGGATATTCTAATGTTAGAAATATGTGTTTATTTGTATCTCACATAATGGGATCAGATGTAGCAATGTTAATAGATGATGATGAAGTTTTTGAAAATCCTAAATTTATAGATATGGCAAAAGAACATATGGGAACAAGAATATATGGTGAGACTATATATGGAGTTGCTGGTTATTATTTAAATAAATATGGTAAGTATTATGATGATGTAGAGATTTTGCCATGGATGACATACTGGGATAGATTTGGGGCTAAGGGAAAAGCCTTTGATGAGATAATTGGTAAAGATCCAGTTATAAAAAAGACTCCATTTGCTTTTGGAGGAGCTATGATAATTCATAAAAATTTATTTAGAACAGTTCCTTTTGATCCAAGAGTAACAAGAGGAGAAGATATTGACTATTTATTAAATTCAAAGATGTTTGGATATGACTTCTTTTTAGATAATAGGTTATCAATTAAGCATTTACCACCTAAGAAAAATCATCCAATATGGAAAAGATTTAGAGAAGATATGTATAGATTTTTATATGAGAAAGCTAAAATTGACTCGCAAAAAGATCTTCCAAATATGCGAAAAGTTTTAGCAACAGAATTTGATCCATATCCTGGAGAATTCTTAAAGGATGATCTTGAAGAAAGAATATTTAAAACTAACATGATGTTAGCATTTGACTATATGACAAATGGTGACAACGAAGGTGTTAAAGCGTGTCTTGAAAATATATATATGAGTAAATACGATGCCAAAGCAGATTATGATGTTTTTGATGAGTATGTAGAATTTCAAAAAGCGTGGGTATCACTTATAAAAGTTGCAAATGAAAAGATTGAAGATATTAGAAAAAATATAAATATGATAAGTAAATCAGAAATTGATAGCGAAGAGTTAGATAAGTATGATATTATTAAAAATATAGAAGGCTTTGATATATTAAACGATTTACAACTTAAAGAAATTGTTACAAATATGAATATATACAACTTTAAGGAAAATGATATTATATTTAGAGAAGGTAACAAAAACAATAGTGTGTATTTTGTTTTAAAAGGTGAAATAAGAATAATTAAATATACAGAAGACAAAGATGAGATTTTAATTGGTACAATTAGAGATAATGAAGTAATAGGAGAAACAACTTTTGTTAATGACTTATATAATGTTAACGCAATAGCAGATACAGATGTTGTTGTTACAAAGATAAATAAAGATACATTAAAAGCAATGTTTGAAGATGATTTAGACCTTGAAGCTAAGATACTTAAGATTTTCTTAGAAAAGATGCACAAGAAACTTGGAAATATAAATAAGCTTCATTCTGAACTAATAGTTAAAAATGAGTCAATGACTCAATATTAATAAAACAAAACAAGGGAGAGAGAATATGGAAAAGACTTACGTAATGTTAAAACCAGAAGCACTTAAAAGAAACATCATGGGAGATATTATTTCTAGAATTGAGAGAAAAGGGCTTAAAGTATCTCATGTTAAAACTATGATGTTATCTGAAGAACTTGTAAATGAGCATTATGCACATATAACAAGTAAGCCATTTTATCCAGAAATCTTAGAAAACATGACTTCAGGACCAGTATTAGCTATGGTTGTTGAAGGTCAAAATGCAATTGAAGCAATGATGATTTTATGTGGACCGACTCAATGGAATGAGTGCGTTCCAGGAACAATCAGAGGAGATTATGTATTAGATACAGGATTCAATGTTATACATAGATCTGATAGTGAAGAAACAGCAGAAATTGAATTAAAGAGATTTTTCCCAGAGTTAAGTTAAATTTAAGGGTAGTACTATGTCAATTAGTACTATCTTTTTTTATATAATAAAAGGGGGAGTTATATGGAAAAAATTTATAAAGATATGGCATTTAGTTATGTATATCAAGAACGGGACAAAGGACTTTTATTACTAAGAAAAAAATATGGTGTTAAGACAAGGGGAGATGTAAAAAAGCTACTTGAAAAAAAGTTAAAAGGGGATTATAGGACAGAATCTATTGATTGGGCAGTTGAAAAAATCAAATGCGGCAAAGGGTGCTATAAAACTTTAAGTAGTTTAGTAGAACTTTCTGGAAATGACAAAAAAGAACTTAAAAAACTTCATGAAAAGATGAAGGGACAAGAATGTTATGAAAGATCAATAGATGATGTTTTAAAGCATTTATAGAGGTTGAGAGCATAGCTCTCAATTTTTTTATTGAAAACGCTTGACCTTGACCTAAGGTAAAGGTGTAGGATATATTTATAGAAAGTTAAGTAGGAGGGAAAAATGTACAGTATTGGTGAATTCGCGAATAAAATAGGAGTAACTCAAAAAACTTTGAGACATTATGAAAAACTTGAGCTTATAAAACCAGAATATATCGATGAAAATACCGGTTATAGATATTATTCAAGCAAGCAAGAGGTTAATCTTAATAGAATACTAGAACTAAAATCGTACGGTTTTACATTAAAAGAAATAAAAAAATACCAAGATTTTT
This sequence comes from Clostridia bacterium, assembly GCA_025210555.1. GTDB lineage: Bacteria > Bacillota > Clostridia > Lachnospirales > JAOARL01 > JAOARL01. The sequence goes on along the minus strand of JAOARL010000030.1, from coordinate 25,997 downwards.
CTTTAGATGAACTGAAAAAAGAACTTTCTATAAAAATAAATATGATTAATCAAAAAATTTATAAAGATGAGCAAGTGAAAAATAAATTAGAAAGAATACTAAGTTTGAAGAAGAGTGGTGAATTTAAAATGAATAATATGATTGTTATGAGTGAAGATAAAAATAAAAGAAATAAATATTTTGAAATGGAGTTAAAGGAAAATATGAATAATTCATTAGTATTAGTTAATTTTAATGATGATGAAAAACAGCAAAAACAAAATATACTAGAAGATAACGGGTATGATGTAAAACAGATAGGGAATGACTTTGACCTTAATGCAGTAATTCACCTTATTTATGGGGCAAGCAATGTGACAAAGTTAGTTGAAAAACTACAATTTTGTGAGAAATATTCTAGAAGACTATTAGAAATGATACTTATTATAACGCTAAAAAATGCAAAAAGGAAAAATATAAAAGATATTTTATTAGTTTTAGAAGAAAATAATACGATAGAATTGTTTAATGAGTGGATTAAAGGACTTAATGAAGAGATGCATATTTTAGATATAGATAATGGAGAATATTTAAAAGTTAGAGAAGAAGTTAAAACTAAGCTAGAGATTTTGAAAAAAGAATGTTATGAAATTCCTTTTGACAAAATTGAAAAAGATGGTAAAAGAATGTATAAAGCAAAAATACAACAGTTATTTCATCCTAAAATGCTTAGAATGAAAAAAACAGCGTTATATGTTAACGGTGAAAAAGATGAAAATTTATTAATGTTATATGCAATACTTGATAATATAAATATTGATGGTGAGAGTATAACTTTTATAATAAATGAATTAGATATAATAGATGAATTAGAGAGTTATATAAAGCAGGATAATAATAAATCTATAAATTTCTATTTAGGAGAGAGAAAAGAAATATCAAAAGATCTTTTTGAAATTAATATAGTTGCAAATTAAAGAAAGGCTATGCCTTTCTTTTTAGATGGTAAAAATGTTAAAATAATAGCAATTATGAATAAGGAGTGTTGATATGAATATATTTCAAAGAACAGAAATGATAATAGGAGAAGAAAAATTAAATATATTAAAAAATAGTAAAGTAGTAATATTTGGAATAGGTGGAGTTGGTGGATTTGTAGTTGAAGGGCTAGTTAGAGCTGGAATTGGGAAATTTGTACTAGTTGATAATGATACTATTGATGAAACTAATCTTAATAGACAAATACATGCAACAAATAATACTATAGGAAAAAATAAAGTAGACGTTATGAAGGAAAGAATATTATCTATAAATAAAGATGCGGATGTTGAAGTTAAGAAGGTTTTCTTTTTGCAGGATAGTGAAGAAATAATAACGGATGATGTTGATTATGTAGTTGATTCATTAGATACAGTGACAGCTAAAATTGAAATTGTAATGAGGGCTCAAAATAAAAAGGTGCCATTAATAACATCTCTTGGAACAGGTAATAAAATGAATCCTACAATGTTTGAAATTTCGGATATATACAAAACAGAGATGTGTCCATTAGCTAAGGTTATGAGAAAAGAGCTTAAAAATAGAGGAATAAGAAAACTAAAGGTTTTATATTCAAAAGAAAAACCTGTAAAAACTGGTTCAAGTACACCGGGAAGCATTTCTTTTGTGCCTTCAGTTGCGGGACTTATAATAGCATCTGAGGTTGTTAAGGATCTGATTAAGTATGAAAATAAATAATAAATTTAGGATAGCTAAAAAAGTTAAATATGATAGGTATAATGCTACAATTTTTGAAATTGAGCACATTGAAACAAAAGCAAAGATTTTTTGGATTAAAACAAATCATAAAATAATGTTTACCGAAATAGCTTTTAATACACCACCTATCAATGATAAAGGAATAACACATGTTATTGAACATATGGTATTAGATGGAAGTGAAAAATACCCTAGCACAGCTATATTTTCAATATTAAATGGAAAAACGTATTCAAGGGGTCATAATGCTGTTACAGACAAAAAAAGCACTAAGTATTATTTTGATAGCATTTTTGAAAGTGACATGCTACTTAATTTTAAAGTATTGATAGACTGTATATATAAACCGAGTTTTTTAAGCGACAAAAATATTTTTTTGAGGGAAGGAATTAGGTTTGATTATGACGAAGAATCTGAAAAACTTTTAATAAATGGAACAGTATTTAATGAAATGAAAAGACAATCACATGAAATAATGAAACATAATAAGGCCATCAATAGAAGTGAGGGCGATGTGCTTGTTTCAGGAGGTGTTCCAGAAGCAATTATAAATTTAAAATATGAGGAGACTATAGACTATTATAAAAAATATTATCTTCCAAGTAATTCAACAATATACTTATCAGGGGATATAAATATAAATAGTTTTTTGAATGTACTTGAAGAATATTATGATGAATTTAAGTATCAAGATATTGATTTAAGAAAAGGTTATGTTAATAAAAATAAAAACAAGATAGTAGAATTAAAAGTAAGCGTTGATAAAATAATAAAAAATAAAAAGAATATAAAGATAAATTATTTTAAGCAAAACTTTAATTATGAAGATTTTGCCTATATGTATTTAATAACTGAATATTTAAACTCAAAAAATATAAAAATAAGAGATGAATTATTGAAGTTCGATTATTGTATAAACGATAACTTAAACTTTAATATATCTTTAGAGGTTTCTAAAAGTGATGATCCAGATGAAGTGTTAAAAGAAATTAAAGAAAAACTTATTAATCACAAATGGAGTAAAACTAAATTAAAAGAAGAAATAATTTTGATTAAAAAGGCACATACTAAGATGCACAAAGTAAACAATGAACTTAATGAGTTTATTGCTTCAGAAATTGAGCACCTGTTAAATTTTGGGAAAGGAATAGAAGATTTAGCCGGATTTTATAAAAATATTGAGAAAATAAATAGGGAAAATATAGATGTTGTAAAAGATTATTTAGATAGCATATTAGATATTGAAGATTACTCTATAGTTGTACAAGTTCCTAAATTAAAATATGTTAAAGATATTGAAAAAAAATTAGAAAATAAAATTGAAAAATATAAAGATAGACTTTCAGATGATGAAAAAGCAAAAATCAAAGGTGAAGCAGCCGAATACCTGAAATGGAATGAATTACAATATAACAAAAAAATAAAATTAGATACTAAGAGCTCTTTAAATGATTTTGAAGTAAATGATATTGAAAAAAGAAAAATTGACGGAGTAACTGTTTTGTATTCTGATTATTATGATTCTAATATTATTATAAAGCTAGTATACAATTTTGATTCAAATGATATATCTAAATATTTCATGATGAAATTATTAGACTTATTATATAAAGAAATTGATTGTAGTGAAGATCTTAAGAAAAAAATTAAAAAGTTAAATTTAAAACATTATGTTAAAACAATTTTCTGTGTAGATGGTAAAAATTTAGTTACTAACTATAATATAAATTTTAGAACAAGTAAAAGATGTATAAGCTACATATATGAGGTTTTAGATTTTCTAAATGGAAATATTAAATTTAAAAATGGAAAAACTGTTAGAAAGAAAATAAATGATGAATACAAGGAATTGAAAAAAGTTATTAAAGAAAACAGGCTATTAGATAAAAAATCAGCGAGAAGTTTAAAATACTATCATGAAACTGAAGTGTTTTTAGCAAGAAGAGATGAAGAAATACTGAAAATGTATGAAGGAATGTTAAAACTTAAAACAAAAGAAATCTTAGAATTATTAAATAAAAATTTAAATGAAGTTATAAGAAAAGAAAATTTGGTTTTCAAATATATAGGAAGAAAAGAAAATTATAAAGAGGTTTTTAATGATAACATGAGAAAATATTTAAAGAGTATAGAAAACAAACTTTGTGAAGATAAAGCAACTAATAGGATGGATTATATTCCTTATGGATCCAGGGAAGGGATAGTTACCTCTATAAGAACAGTTACATTCGAAATGACAGGTAAATTTAAAAGGTATAAACCTACATATAGAGTATATAATAGCTACTTATACAATATGTTTTTTTATAATTTTTGTAGAGCAGAACTTGGAGCCTATGGTGTAGATATGAGATGCTTTTCAACAAAAATATTTTACATGTGTATTGGAGATTTGCCAGATATAAAAGATATTACTAGCAAATTGAAGGCATTTATTATAAATATAAAATCTAAAGATGTATTAAATGAAGAGTTAAGAGAGTATATGAGGTATGTTAGTAAGATGGAAGTTTATCCATTTAAATATAAGCTTGATGAAATAGACAATACGATGAATGGATATTTTGATGGTGTGGACAAAGAATTTAGAGAAGGTGTTTTGAAAAGCTATGAAGAGACAACTATAGAAGGGTTTTATGATTATTTAGATGAAATTTTAGAAATAATAGATGAAAAATATTATTGTTCATACGGTAATGAAAATATATTAATGGATAATAAAGATTTGTTTAGAGTTATATCAGACAAAGAAAAAATATTATATGAGGAGGGATAATATGCCATTAGCAGATAAAATAAGACCTAAGAGTATTGGTGATGTAATAGGTCAAAATCACATAGTAGGAGAAGGTAAAATAATAAACAAGGTACTTGAGACAGGAAATATCCCAAATATGATATTCTATGGACCGCCTGGAGTAGGTAAGACGACTGTTGCGAATATTATTGCAGATAAGACAAATAAAACATTGTACAAATTAAATGCTACAACAGCATCTGTTAAAGATATAAAAGAAATAATAGCAGGTTTAGATACGTTACTTACTAAAGATGGAGTTTTGCTTTATTTAGATGAGATACAAAATTTTAATAAGAAGCAGCAACAATCACTATTAGAGTTTACAGAAAATGGTAAGATTACGCTTATAGCAAGTACTACTGAGAATCCTTATCATTATGTATATAAAGCCATACTAAGCAGAAGTACAGTTTTTGAATTTTATAAAGTGAGCAGTGAAGAAATACTTAGAGGGCTTAATAGAATTGGAAGTGATCTTAAAGAAGATTATAAGCCAGTAGAATTTAGCATAGAAGCTGAGGTTCTAGAGAAAATAAGTAAGTTATCAGATGGGGATGTAAGATATTCTATAAATTTATTAGAACTTGTCATAAATTTAACAAAACATGATAAAGATGGAAATATAAATATAAAATTAGAAGGATTGGAAGAGATACTTAATAGCAAAAAGATGAGTTTTGATATGTTTGGAGATGAATACTACAATATTCTTTCAGCATTTCAAAAGTCTATAAGAGGGTCTGATGCTAATGCAGCTATTCATTATCTTGCAAGACTTGTTAAAGCAGGAGACCTTATAAGTATATGTAGAAGGCTTTTAGTTATAGCATCAGAAGATATAGGATTAGCATATCCAAGTGCTATAAGCATAGTTAAGAGCTGTACAGATGCAGCAAAGGAACTCGGATTTCCAGAAGCTAGGATACCACTTGCACAAGCTACAATACTTTTAGCTACATCACCTAAATCTAATAGTGCTTATACTGCATTAGATGCAGCATTACATCAAATAGACATTGCTGAAATAGGAGATATACCAAAACATTTAAAAGATGGACATTATGGTGGAGCTAAGAAACTTGGAAATGGTAATGAATATAAATATCCACATGCATATCCAAATAATTATATTGATCAGCAGTATCTACCAGATGAAATAGAGGGAAGTATATATTATGATTATGGTAACAATAAATTTGAACAAGCGTCAAAAGAATATATGAAGAAAATAAAATTATCAGAAAATTGACAATAAACTGAAAGAATGATATCATGGGTTTAATTATATAAAAATCTGGAGGTGGTAACATGTCTAGAAATAACGGACCTAAAAGTGAAGAAGAACAAATTTTAGAAAGAATGCTAAAAGATAGGAAAAGGCTTGAAGAACTAAAAAAAGTTGAGGAACTTGAAAAGTTAGATTCTGTAATAGAAAAAGCTCAAGTAGAATCTAAAGAACTTAAACGTATTGAAGAGAAAAGAATAGCTAATGTCAAAAGGACAGAGAGATTAGTGGAAAGGTTTAAATCAAGAGAAACAGTTGTGAAAAATCCTTTTACAGAAGAGGGTCTTGATCAATTAGAAGACGGATTTAAAACTTTTAAGGAAGAGTTTTATTCAAAAGGTATTCAGGAAGAGTATTTATTTGAGTCTGATTTAGAGTTAAGAGGAGAGTTATTGAGCAAAATTGAAGTGAATAAAAGTGAGTTAGATGATTATTGGTCAGATATTGAGATGATGGCTAATTCAAGAACTGATTCTGCTAAAAAAGTTTTAGAAGAATTAAAAGCTAGAGCAGTAGTTTTAGAAGAAAATTTAGAGGTCTTAACTAATGAGTTAAAAACTCAAGAGGAAAGAATGATGGAAGAATCTTTTAGTTATTATACTATGGATGCTAAGCCAGATTTTAATAACTTTGAGCGTAACATTGAAGTTATGAAAGAATATTCAAAAGAAGAGCCAAAGCAAATTAAAATGGACGAAAAAATTAATTGGGTTAAAAATATTTCAGAAGAAGCAAAAGCTAATTTAGATGTTAAAGAAGCGAAAGTAAAAGAAGATATAGCAAAAGAAGCAAAGGCTAATCTTATTGCAATTGCAACTAAAAAAGCCAAAGATCTTATTATAGGGATATTTGGAGATATTGAATTAGCAGAACCTGATAAAGAAGAAATTAAACAAACTATTGAAGAAAATGTAGAGAGTAAATTAGAAAGCGAGCCAGTTTCTTTAGAGGAAGCGGAAACGGAAGCAGTAGTTGATACAGAAGTTACTGAAAAGCGAATAAATGCTGAGGATGAATTAGTTGAAGAAGCTAATGTTGCGGTAGTTGAAAATAGTGATGAGGCATTAGAAGAAGTTCAGGTTGAAGAAGCTAATAATGAGCCTGAAAAGAAAAATATAGAAAAAGAAGAATATAAATACAGTTCTGTTTTTGATGAAAATCTAAAAATTCCTGAATCAGTATTTAGAAAAATTAAAGTTGAGAGCAGTTCAAAAATCACGCCTATTTTTAGTGGGGCGCTTAATTATAAAGAACAATTAAATGGAGCTTTCATGAACTTTAGAAAAGAAGTCCTGATTCCAATGTTAGTTCATAGCAGAAGAAAGTTGATTGAGAGTCAGCTTGCTATGAAAAATGATATGCCAGAAGTTATAAATGAGCCTAAAGTTAAGAAGAGTATTTTAGATAAAGGGATAGGTGCTTTAGAAAAGCTTAAATTAATTGAAGAAGATAATCAAGCAGAAAATGCTGAAGATACAGTTAATAATGAATCAAATGAAGTAAAAACAGAAAAGAGTGCTGTAAAGCAAGCAATAAGTGGAGTAATTTCATTATTTGGAAGAAAAAATAAAGAAACAACAGTAAAAGCTGAAGAAGTTACTAGTGAAAATGAAAATGCTTTTGATACAGAAATTACAGTTGTAGAAGATGTTCAAAAGATTGAGGAAAAAGTTGAGAAAATAAAAAATGAAGAACCTAAAATAATAGTTAATAACCACAACAAAGTCATAAGTTTTTATGATTTGAAAGAATATAAAAGTGTTATATATGTTGACACTAGCGATATTAGCAAACAGTTTAACTCAAGTAAAAGAGATAGAAGTGTAATAGGTGCTAAAATTGAAATACAAGAAGAAGGTAATGAAACTAAGCAATTAGAAGGAATGTTGAGTGCAGAGGTTACTAATTTTAGTAAAGATAAAATTGATGATATATTAAGAATCAAAGAGGATATAAGCACTGAAGAAAAAAACAAACTATTAGAAGAAAGACTAAATGATGAATATATAAAAGGTATATTAAAATATAGTTATTTTAAAGATGGAGAAGAAGAGAGAGCAAGATTTTTAGATATAACTAGTGTAAAGGTTGTTGGAGATGTAGTTGGGAAAATTGAAAGTTTTTCAGTAGAAGAAACAATAGGAGAAGAAGAAGCAGAATAAGACATTAAAAGGAGACAAGATGAGTGATAAGTTATTTGATGAAGTAGATTATGAAGAAAAGGGTGCTGAAATAAATATTGTTGCAGATGGAGTGAGTTATACTTTTAGTGGATTTGGAAAACAAAGTATAGGTATGCTTGATTATGTAACGGCAGCAGTTAATGAAGGTGAAACTAATGTAATATTAGGAGATAGATTTCAAAGTATTTTAACTGGTAATGTTGATAAAAAATTAACAGATGAAGTAGAATTTTTTGAAAGAGTATTTGAAGATAATGAATTAGAATATTATGTTAGAGAGCAAAAATATAAAAAAGTACAGCTGGGAACAATAGAAAATATAACATTTAAAGGTGATGTTTTAAATGATTTATTTTGTAAAGGAGTAAGAACTTTTACTAAAGAATTACCAGCAAGTGAATATGAAAAATAAAACTTAAACACCCTTAGGGGTGTTTTTTTGTTGCCATATTCATTATAAAATGATAAATTATTAATAGAATGATTAAGGAGGAAGACAATGAAAAAAATTATTTTATTTGCTGCTTTAGCGGCATCTATGACACTGACAGGATGTAAAGTTAGTGAAGAAAAAGTTTACAAAACAATTAAAGAAGTTAGAAGTATGGAGAATTATGTTATTGAAACAGAAGGTACTATTGGAAGTAGTTATGTAGTTGATTCAAGCGCAACTAAGTTTTTAAATGTTGAAAGATTAAGATATGCACTTATGAATAATAAAGTATCAACTAAGTTATATGTAGATAAAGTTAATAAGAGAGAAAAACTTATAGTTATTTTTGAAAACAATATAACTAAAGAAAGAAAGACTATACTTAAAGCTTTGTTTAAAGATGATGCAATATATGTAAATATTGATGAGGCAAAAAAGTTTTTAAATAAAGAAATGGAAAATAATGTTAAAGATTTTAACTGGCTTAAAGTTGAATATAGAGATCTTAAGCAATCTATGTTCATAAGAGATTACATGTCATATATATCTATAATATATGGACTTAACTATGATGTTGTAGATGTTTTAAAAGAAAAGGGAATATATGATGAAATAGAGATAGAGGAAGTTAAAAATATTGGTGACAGTATTAATATAAAACTTGAAAAAGATACTTTATTTAACGTAATAACAAAATTAATTGTTGCGTCGTATGACAAAAATATTGAATCTAATAAAGCTCTTGAAGAATATTTTATAGAGTTAAATGATGAATTTGTTGGTAAAACAGATGAAGCTAAGAAGAAAGATATAAAAAGAGATGTTAATTTAATATTCCCAGTGGATAAAGAAGTAGCAAATGATAAGAGAGTTATATTTGAATATAATATGATGCAAAACAAGGCAAATGTATTTGATTTTATCAAAAACTTTAATTTAGACTTTAATTTAGAAAATAAGTCAAAATATATAAAAGGAGACTTTGAATTTTCATTTACAGAAAATGAATATGAATTTGAAGCAGAAGGAACTTTTAAGTTAGTAGAAAACGATTTAATTGTTGATGAAGAATTATACGGAAAAGTTACGGATTTTAAAAGATTAACTTTAGGGAATAAGAAGATATTAGTTATAAATCCTGCTTATAACATGTATTCAGAATATAACATAGATAGTAAAATTGATATAAAGGGTAACTATATATCAGCAAGAGATTTGTTTGGAGCATTAAACATGAATATGGCTTGGGATGGAAAAACAAAGCAGTTATATGTTATAAATAATAAAATTAAATATATGCTTACAGGTAAGCTTATAGATAATAAATTTTACATTGATATTAATAGTTTAGTAGGATCAGAGTATTTAAATGTAAGAAATGTTAACGGACAATATGTGATAGAGAAATAAAGGTGAATAACCTTTATTTTTTTTGCCACTAAAGATATACTAGTTACTAAGGAGGTGCTTTATGAATCTAGAAGAAGATGTATTAAGAATAAGTGGAATAGGAAGAGAAAGAAAAGAAAAACTATTAAGATTAGGAATAGATACTATAGATGATTTAATAACTTACTTTCCAAGGGATTACGAGGATAGAAGTAAAACAAATAAAATTGGATCAGTTATTTTAAATGAGAAGAATATAATTTCTGGATACATAAAGACACCAGTTGAAAATATTAGGAGAAAAGGAATTACCTTAACTAAAACAAAAATATCTGATGAAACAGGAACGATAGATGTGACATGGTTTAATCAGCCATATTTAAAGAATATATTAAGTATTGGTAAACATATTACGTTGGTAGGTAAAGTAACCAATAAATATGGAAGTATCGCAATACAATCCCCACAAATAATACAAGACAAAGAATTAGAAGATTTTGGTGGCATAGTACCTATATATAGTCTTACATATAAAATAACTCAGAAATTACTTAGAAAGAGCATTAAAAGTTCTTTAGATGAAATAGGAGAAGTTAGAGATTATATTCCTGAGAGTATAAGAAATAGATATAGACTGTGTGACTATAATTTTGCGCTTAATAACATACATTTTCCAAAATCAACAAAAGACTTTTATGCTGCAAGAGATAGATTGGTTTTTGAAGAATTGTTTTTTATGGAACTGGGTATGTTTGCATTAAAGAGAAAAATAAATGATAAAAGATGTTATGGTATAAGTTTTGAAAAGAGGCAAGAAATAAATGATTTTATAAATTCATTGTCGTTTGAATTAACTAATTCTCAAACAGAAGTTATTGCTGAAATATTAGACGATATGAAAAAATTTAAAAGTATGAATAGATTATTGCAAGGAGATGTTGGATCAGGGAAGACCCTGGTTGCTATGGTAGCCCTACTTAATTGTGTTTTAAATGGTTACCAAGGGGCATTTATGGTTCCAACAGAGGTTCTAGCAAAGCAACACTACAAAGAACTTAAAAAACACTTTAAAAGCATGAACATAGCATTACTTGTTGGATCTCTTACAAAAAAAGAAAAAGAAAATGTATATAAAGAAATTGAAGAGGGAAAAGTGGATATTGTAATAGGAACGCATGCAATTATTGAAGATGGAGTTAAGTTTAAAAACTTAGGGCTCATAATAACAGATGAACAACATAGATTTGGTGTAAGACAAAGAGAGAAGTTTACTAGCAAGAGTAAGATGGCAGATGTATTAGTAATGACAGCTACACCGATTCCAAGAACGTTAGCCCTTATATTATATGGGGACTTAGATATATCAACTATGAGAGATATGCCAAAGGGCAGAAAAATAATTGATACACATATAGTTAATAAAACTCATTATGAAAGAATGTATGAATTTATTAGAAAAGAAGTTTCAGAGGGAAGACAAATATATTTTGTTTGTCCAAATGTTGAAGAGTCAGAAGAAAACGAAGAACTTAAATCAGTAATAGAATATTCAGAAGAGCTTAAGAGTGTATTTAGTGAATTCAATGTAGAATATCTACATGGTAAAATAAAAACTAAAGAGAAAAATAGAATAATGGAAGAATTCTTGGATAATAAGATAAATATATTAGTTTCAACTACAGTTATAGAGGTAGGAGTAAATGTACCAAATGCAACTATAATGATAATTGAAAATGCAGAGAGATTCGGGCTTGCTCAGCTACATCAATTAAGAGGAAGAGTTGGAAGAGGTGAGCACAAATCATATTGTATGTTAGTGACAGAATGTAAGACAGAAGTATGTAGCCAAAGAATGGATATAATGAAAAACTCAAACGATGGATTTGTTATAGCAGAAAAGGATTTAGAAATAAGAGGACCAGGAGAGTTTTTTGGAACAAAGCAACATGGTATACCTGAGTTTAAAATTGCTAATTTATACAAGGATATAAACATATTAAAACTAGCACAAAAAGAAGCAGAAAATTATTTGGGAGAAAATCCAGAGTTAAGTATTGAAATAATTGAAAAATTAGATAAAATGTTTAGTAGTAAAATATTACTTTAGGAGGAAAAAATATGAATTTAAAAGGAAGTAAAACGTTAGAAAATTTAATGAAATCTTTTGCAGGTGAGTGTCAAGCAAGAACAAGATATACTTACTATGCATCAAAGGCTAGAAAAGAAGGTTATAGACAAGTTGAAGCAATTTTTATGGAAACGGCTGAAAATGAAAAAGAACATGCGAAAGTATTTTTAAAGCATATTCAAAATGGATATGGAGATGGAATGGTTGATATAACAGCATCTTATCCAACTAATTTAGGAACTACAGTAGAAAATTTAAAAGCAGCAGCAGATGGAGAAAACGAAGAGTGGACAGAACTTTATGCAGAATTTGCAAAAGTTGCTGAGGAAGAAGGTTTCATGGAAGTTGCAGCATCATTCAAATTAATTGGTGAAGTTGAAGCTAGACACGAAGCTAGATACAGAAAGCTTTTAGCTAATATAGAAAATGATAAAACCTTTAAAAGAGAAGAAGAAAAAGAGTGGAAATGTAGAAATTGTGGATACATACATACTGGAAGTGAAGCACCAGAACTTTGCCCTGCTTGTGCACATGCTACAGAACACTTTGAGCTTTTTGTTGAAAATTATTAAAAAAATATTGAAAATATTGCAAATTGGTATATAATATAAGTGATAAACATAAGTAGGAGGCTCAAATGCGCGTAATTTCTGGAAGTGCAAGAGGACATAAACTAAAAACACTTGAAACATTAGACACAAGACCTACATTAGATAGGATGAAAGAAACGGTTTTTAATATTATAGGAATGGATATTTATGATATTAAATTTTTAGATTTATTTAGTGGTTTTGGTGGCATGGGAATAGAAGCTCTAAGTAGAGGAGCTGAAATTTCAACTTTTGTAGAACTTAATAGAGAATGTGTAGAAGTTATTAATGAAAATTTGAGACATACAAAACTTATTGATAAAGCAGATGTAAAAGGGTTAGATGTATTTGGATTTATAAAAAGTACTGATGAAAAATATGACATAATATATATAGATCCTCCGTATAATGCAGGATTTGAAAATGAGTTACTAAAGGGTATTTTTGAAAATGATATATTAGAAGAAAGCGGATATATTATTTTAGAGCATTTAACAGACGTTAAAATAACTAGTAATTCTCTTTATACTGTTTATAGAGAGAAAAAATATAAGACGACAACTTTAAGCTTTATAAGAAGAGGAGAATAGGAAGAGGGATATTATGGAAATATTAGAGTTATTAGAAAAACTTGAAGGGTCTTTAGAAAAAGGAAATGCAGTGCTGTTTACTGATAAAGTCCTTGTTAACAAAGAAGAACTTTACGAAACTTTAACTGATATAAGGCTTAAGTTGCCTACAGAGATTAAACAAGCCAAATGGGTTGTTGAAGAAAGAAATAAAATATTGTTAGATGCTAAAAAAGAGGCTGATACTATAATTGCAGATGCTGAAAGAGAATTAGCAAGATTAGTTGCAGATAATGAAATAACTAAAAAAGCTATGGATGAAGCAGAGAGAATAATTGAAGATGCTAACCAAACGGCAAGAGAGATGAGACTTGGTTCTATTGAGTATGCTGATAATGTATTATATGAAATGGAAAAATCGGTTAAATCTGCTATGGAACAAGTTCACCATCAATTTGTTAATATGGAAGATCATTTAACTGAAACAGCAGCAACAATTCATACAAATAGAGAAGAACTTAGAGGTAAAAAAAATTAAGCACTTGAAAGTGCTTTTTTTATTGGAATTTGTTGTTTTTTGGGGTTACATAATCTATAATTAAAAGTAGTGATTATTGAGGGTAAAGGGTGAGAATATGGAAATATCAATAGAGGAATTTTTAGAATATATACGGAATAGAGGTAAGTTTAGCGAGAACACTATAATGTCTTATTCTAGAGATTTAAAGTTTTTTAAAAATTATTTAAGAGAACAAAACATAAATAAGGTAGAGAATATAACTACTACTGTGCTTAGTTCATATTTAATATATATGAAAAATAATGATAAAGCACAATCAACTATACTTAGAAATATTTCTACAATTAGAGGATATTTTGACTATATGTTTAGAAGTGGGAAAATAAAAGTAGATCCATCAATGGATATTGAGCTACCAAAACAAGAGAAAAAGCCACCTGAAATTCTAAGTCAGGAACAAATTAATAAATTGTTAGATATGCCAGATACATCTAAGGTTAAAGGTGTAAGAGATAAAGCTATGATGGAACTTTTATATGCAACTGGAATAAAGGTTTCTGAGATTATGGAAGTAAAGTTAGATGATATAAATTTAGATTTAAGTTTTGTTAAGTGTGGAAATGCATCCACACCAAGAATAATTCCATTTGGTAGCAAAGCAAATAAAGTTTTAAATAATTACATTGAAAACTTTAGAAGTAAGATAATAAAAGAAGAAAATAATTATCTATTTGTTAATTTAAATGGTAAAAATATGACAAGACAAGGAATATGGAAAATTGTTAGGGAATACGGAAAACATGTTACAGATGAAAAAGATATAACACCAAATATGATAAGACATTCTTTTGCAATGCATTTGGTGCAAAATGGTGCGGAACTTGATGCTGTGCAAGAAATGCTTGGGCACAAAGATATAGCAGCAACACAGTTATATGCAAAGATGGTAAAGAGTAAAGTAGCAGATGTATATAGAAAAGCTCATCCAAGAGCTTAAATAGGGGGTTAAAATGGAAGAATTAAAAATGATAAAAGAAGCGAGTGAGTATATATCAAATAATATTAAAGCAGTGCCTAGTGTTGCTTTGGTTTTAGGATCAGGATTAGGAGATTTAGCGGAAGAAGTAGAGGAGAAAACTATAATTAAGTATAGTGATATTCCTAATTTCCCAGTTTCTACAGTAGAAGGGCATAAAGGTCAACTTGTATTTGGGAAATTTATGGGAAAAGATGTTGTAATGATGCAAGGTAGATTTCATTTTTATGAAGGATATACACTTAAGCAAGTTACATTTCCTATAAGAGTATTTAAAAATATTGGAATAGATAAGTTGATTGTAACTAATGCAGCAGGAGCAACTAATAAAGAATATAATCCTGGAGACTTAGTTATACTTAAAGATCATATAAATATGTTGTTTGAAAGTCCTTTAAGAGGGAAAAACTTAGATGAATTTGGACCTAGATTTTCAGATATGACAAATGCATATGATAAAGAGTTAAGACAATATGCTAAAGAAGTGGCTGGAAATATAAATATAGACGTAAGAGAAGGTGTCTACGCATGTATGGGAGGCCCTACATATGAAACACCGGCAGAAGTAAGAATGATTGGAATACTTGGAGCAGATGTTGTTGGAATGAGTACAGTACCAGAAGTTATTGTGGCTAATCATTCTGGAATGAAGGTGCTAGGTATATCTTGTGCAACTAACATGGCAGCAGGAATACTAGATCAACCACTTAATCATGAAGAAGTTCTTGAAACATCAGCAAGAGTAAAAAGTAAGTTTTCAAGTTATATGAAGGAATTAGTAAAGAATTTGTAGTAGAAAGGAAATAAAAAATGTTTAAAAAATATAATACAAATAGTAATAATGGAAAAGATTTATTTGAATATTATAACGAAGGGAAAGCGTTTGCAGAAGAAGGAAAATATTTAGAAGCAATAAAGTCTTTTGATGAAGTTATAAAATTGGATAATGAATATGTAAATGCGCACTTTAATAGAGGTAATATGCTTTATTATTTAGATAGATTTGAAGAAGCTTTAAATAGTTTTAATGAAGCAATAAATCTAAATAATACAAACTTCAAGTTTTTTAATAATAGAGGGATTGTTCTTGAAAAACTTGGAAGATATGAAGAGGCACTTGAGTCTTATGAAGTGGCGATTAAATTAAAAGAAGTTAAAGAAGCAGCAGATGATTATTATGTTAATAAGGGAGCTGTACTTGAAAAATTAAGAAGATATGAAGATGCATCAAATGCTTATGATAAAGCAATAGAAATTAATGGTAAAAATTATGATGCATATAATGCACAAGGTGTTTTACTTGAAAAATTTGGTAATTATGAGCAAGCAGTTAAAATGTTAGAAACTGCTATTGAGATTAAGCCAGAAGATGGGAAGGCATATTCTAATTTAGGGACTATACTTTCAGAATTTGGAAGATATGAAGATGCTATAGAATGTATTGACGAAGCAATCAAATACAATCCATATAGTGATAAAGCATTAAATAACAAAGGAATTATATTTATAAAGCTTAAGAAATATGAAGAGGCAATAAATGCATTTGATAAATCAATAGAATTAAATCCAAGAAATGAATATACATATAACAATAAAGGTATTGCCGCTAAAAAGTTAGGTATGTATAAAGAAGCTATTGATAATTATGATAAAGCAATAAAGCTTAATGGTCATTTTGAACAAGCATACATAAACAAAGGTATGGTGCTAGAAGTTTTAAATCAAAATGATGAAGCGCACGAATGTTATGAAAAAGCAATTCTAATTAACCCTAATAATCCAGCAGGTTATAAAAATAAGGCTGATGTGCTAAGAAAATTAGGAGAAGTAGAAGAATCAATTTCAAATTATGATAGAACAATTGAAATTAGTCCAAACTTCAAAGGTGCTAATTATAATAAGGCAATGGCTTTATATGAAATAAGAAACTTTGATGTTGCTATTAATCATATTGAAGAGGAATTAAAATTTGTTAAAGATAATGCAGATATTTATATATTAAAAGCAGCAACATTAACTCAAATTGAAAAATATGATGAGGCTATAAAAGTATATGATGAAATCCTTGAGATGGGATACATTAATGCAAGTATATATTTTGATAAAGCAAAAGTATTAGAAAAAATGGGATTAGATGAAGAAGCAAAAGAAAATTACATGAAAGCAAAAGAATTAGCAGAATAATAGAGGTGAGGTACTATTAAGGTAGCAAAAATAATAGTACTGGCAATGGGCATAGTAATAACTTCAATCTTTTATGTTAATATGGATAATGAAGTTATTACAGAAACAAAAATTGAAAAACAAAAAGAAGAAATAAATATAAATGATGCAACCTATGATGAACTAATAACCTTAAAAGGAATAGGGCCAAGTACTGCAAAAAAAATATTAGATTATAGATCAAAAAATGGTAATTTTAAAACGGTAGAGGAACTTATGAATGTGAAAGGTATTGGAGAAAAAAAGTGTAACAGTTTAAAAGAAATAGTTGTGTGTAAATAGGAGGGTTTATGGCAAAAAAAATATTAGTTGTTGATGATGAAAAGTTAATAGTTAAAGGTGTTAAGTTTAGTTTGGAACAAGATGGAATGGAAATAGATGCTGCTTATGATGGAGAAGAAGCACTTAATTTTGCAAAAAATAATGACTATGATCTTATAGTTTTAGATGTTATGTTACCAAAATTAAATGGTTTAGAAGTTTGTCAGCAAATTAGGGAGTTTTCAAAAGTTCCTATAATTATGTTAACAGCTAAAGGTGAAGATATGGATAAGATAATGGGTCTTGAATATGGAGCAGATGATTATATGACAAAACCATTTAACATATTGGAACTTAAAGCAAGAATAAAAGCTATTCTTAGAAGAGTTAATATTAAAAAGGATAATGCTAAAGTTAACGTTATGGAAGTTAAAGGTTTAAAAATTAATTGCGATAGTAGAAGAGTATTTGTAGATAACAATGAAATAAATTTAACAGCTAAGGAATTTGACTTATTAGAGTTATTGCTAAAAAACCCGGGTAAAGTTTATAGTAGAGAACAGCTATTAGATATAGTATGGGGTTATGATTATCCAGGTGATGTAAGAACTGTAGATGTTCATGTTAGAAGATTAAGAGAAAAAATCGAAAGTAATCCAAGTGACCCAAGATTTATATTTACAAAGTGGGGAGTAGGTTATTATTTTAAAGGATAAATTAGGTAATAAACTTGTATGGATACATAGTTTAAGATGGAAATTATTAGTAACTTATGTAATAGTAAGTTTTTTTCCATTAATGTTTTTCTCAATAACAACATACGAAAATCTAAAGAAAAATACACTTGGAAATGAAATGATTGAAATAGCTAACAATATGAACATTGTTAGTGAAATTCAAACTGATTATGAAGAACTTGAAAAAGCAAGTAAATATATGAATGTAGACATAGCTGTTTTGGGTTATGATAATAAAATAATATACACAAGTGCAATTGATGAAAATTTTGTACATAGTGTTAATGAAAAAATTAATATTAATGAAAAAGAACATTTGATAACAAATAAGTTATCTAATGAGGATGGAACGTATATAATTATTTACAAAAGTATATATGAAGAATTTAAATTTTTAAGAAATACTAAAAGAATATTATATATGCTAAGTGTTGTTAGTAGTTTTATTGTTGGGATATTAAGCTTTATGGTTTCAGGAATAATAATAAAACCTTTAAAAAAGATACTTAAAGTTATTGAAAAGATGACAGCAGGTCATATGGAGCAAAAAATCCCAATAAACAGTAGAGATGAAATTGGAGAACTTTCTAATGCTTTTAATCAAATGAGTGATAAATTAAAGCATATAGATTCAATAAGACAAGAGTTTGTTTCTAATGTTTCTCATGAACTTAAAACACCTCTTAGTTCTATAAAAGTACTAAGTGAATCTCTTCTTATACAAGAAAATGTTCCAGAAGAAATGCATAAAGAGTTTTTAATGGACATTACTTCAGAAGTAGATAGACTTACAGAAATAATTGAAGATTTACTAATGTTAGTTAGATTGGATAGAAAAGAAGTAGGAGTAACATTTAAGACAACATATTTAAATAGGCTTGTTGAAGATGTAGTAAAAAGACTTAATCCAATAGCTAACAAAAGAAATGTTGAAATAAATTATGAAGAAGTAAAAGAAATACAAGCAGATATTGATGAAGTGAAATTAAGTCTTGCGATAACAAACTTGATAGAAAATGCTATTAAGTATAATAAGGAAGATGGGTTTGTAAATGTTAAGCTTGATTCAGATCATCAAAATGCATATATAACAGTTGAAGATAATGGTATTGGTATACCAGAGGAAGATGTTGAAAAGATATTTGAAAGGTTTTATAGAGTAGATAAGATGCGTGATAGAGAAACAGGAGGAACTGGACTTGGATTATCTATAACATATAGAACGATTTTACTGCATAAGGGACATATTAAGGTAACTAGTGAAGTTGGAGAAGGATCTACATTTGTAGTAAGAATACCTTTAAAACAAAATGATTAGGAGGAAAGCAAAGTGAGAAAAATTAAAATTGTTAAACCTATGAACTTAATATTTTGGATAATAATGCTAGTTTTAATAATAGGATATATGATTGCTAGAAATAGTGATGATGTTGCAAAAAGAAATATAAATATATATTATGTTGAAATGGATGAAATAAAAGCTAGTAAGGAAAAGTTTTTAATAAGGGAAGATAAAGATTTTGCTATAAAGGTTGTTGATAGTATTAAGGAAAAATCTGATTTTATTGAAGTTCCAGTAGTTGTTGAAGAGTTTGATGGAAAAGAATTAGTTTTGAATTATAAGACTGATATATTTTCAAATTATAAGTTATTCAATGAAGCAATTCAAAAAACTTTTGAAGATATGAACTTACTTGAGAAAGTAACACTTCTTGTAAATGATACAGTTTATTCAGCGGAAGAAAAAGAAGTTAGTGTATCACTATATTTTGTTTCAGAAGAAAATTCAGAATTAGTAAAAGAAGATAGGATGGTAAAATATTTTGATGAAAAGGAAATACCTACTATTATTATTAATGAATTAATAAGGGGGAGTGAAATAGAGGGGAATATTTCACCTATACCTGAAGGAAGTAAAGTAAATAAAGTTGAGCTAATTGGTAAGATAGCTTATGTAGATTTGAATGAATTATTTAGGTCAAATCAAAACTTAGGAACAGATGATGAATTATTATTATTATACTCAATTGTAAATTCATTAACAGAATTAGAAGAAATTGAAAAAGTTCAATTTCAAATTGAAGGTAAAACTACAGATGTTTTTGTACATGTGGATATAGATGAGCCTTTTGAAAGAAGCGAAGAATATTAAAAGATATTTGGTATTTATATTATTTATAAACGTTTTAATTATAATAGGACACGACAATGTATATTTTAGTGTTCTATTTTTGTGGTTTTTTATCTTTGTTTCATTAATTAAAATTAAAGATATGAGAGAAGTGGTTTTAGGACTAATGATTATTATCATCACATTTTTAAACATGCAAAATATGATAAAAGATGAAAGTGTAAAATATGTAAGAAATGAAGTAGTTAAAGTTGGTTATGTCAGCTCTAAAATGGCACTAGCAAAAAATAACAAATTAGGAGTCGTTATTTATGAAGAGGGACTTAAAAGAGGTGATATAGTTAAAATAAGTGGTAAATTAACTAAGCTTAATAAAAATCTTAACCCATTTGGATTTAATGAAGAGATTTATTTAAAAATTAGAGGTATTAAGCATAAGTTATATGGAAAAGTAGAAATTGTTAAGAGTGCCGCAAATAATATAAATATTTATTCGAAAAAAGAAGATATAATTAGGGCCATGCTGCTAGGTGATAAAAGTAAACTTACAAAGGAAACAAAGGAATTATATTCTAACATAGGAATAAGTCACATGATTGTAGTGTCAGGGCTTCATATGGGAATAATTGCTTATATATTTGGAAAAATGATTAAAGAGAAATATTTAATAGTTATATTATTTGCATATATATTATTTATAGGTATTAATGTTTCAAGTTTAAGAGCATTTATAATGATAAGTATGTATATTCTATCAAGGGAATTAGGAAGAGATACGGATAGCATTCAAGTGTATTTTGCATCTATGCTAAGCATTATTATCATAAATCCTTTATATATTTATGATAATGGATTTGTTCTGTCATATACTGCTGTGGGTTCACTAATATTTATTACTCCGATATTTAATAAGATGTATTTTTTGAAGGAAAAAATCAGAAGAATATTATCACCAATGCTTGCTATATTTATAGGAATGCTACCTATAAATATGTATTATTTTTATAATATAAATTTAATTGGATTTATATTGAATTTTATAGTTATACCAACGGTTCCAATAGTTATGATAAGTAGCATTATAGGTATATTATTTGGATATATAAACAGAGAAATATCAGAGCTAATAATGAGAGTGCCAGAAGTTTTTATTGATATTTATGAAGTGGTTGGAAAAAAATTATTAGAATGTGAGTTTTTTAAAATTGAAACAGGAAGCCAAGATGTATATAAAATATTTATATATTACACAATAATATTTATAATTTACTTAGTAGTAGTTAAAAAAATCAAGAAATTAATAATGGTCATACCAATTTTTCTATTTCTTCTTTTTTTCAAAGGTTATAACATAAGAATTGATGCACCTTATATAGGTCAAGGTGATTGTTTTGTTGTGACAGCTGATGAAGAAACTATGATTATAGATGGTGGGAATAAAGGGAAAGGCAAAGTAATCTATGATTATTTGAATTACAGAGGAATAAAAGAAATAAGGTATTTATTAGTTACGCATAAAGACTCTGATCATATAAAAGGACTTTTGGAGCTGTTAGAATATAGAGATATAAAAGTTAAAGCAATAATATCATTTGAAGAAAATGACTTAACAAATAAAGGAAGAGGACTTAATATAGAAATTATTTTCGTTGAAAAAGGAGATGTAATAAAATTAGGGAATATTGAGGCAAAAGTTATTCATCCATATAGAGAATATAAGGCAAAAAATGAAAATGGTAACTCATTAGTATTATTATTTGATGATGATAAATTTAGAGGAATATTTACAGGAGACATAGAAAAAAATGAAGAAGTTGAGATACTAAAAGAAATAGAAAAAGAAATAAAGTTGGATTATTTCAAAGTAAGTCATCATGGGTCGAAAACTTCTACCATAGAATCATTTTTAGATAAGTTTAAATCAAACAAATATTTTATTAGTGCAGGTCTTAATAATAAATATGGGCATCCACACAAAGAAGTTATGAGAAGACTTGATGGTGAAGTGTTTGTAACTAGTATTAATGGTATGATAGAATACAAGAAATAGATAAAATATAAGTACTCTGCATTGCAGAGTATTATTTTTAAAATAGTACCTTGTATAAAAAGGTAGTGTGTGTTATATTATAGCAAAGAGAGGTGAATTATGAATATACAATTTAAAAAAGGTGTAGTTGAGTTATGTGTATTATCTATACTTTCGGAGAGAGATTGCTATGGATATGAACTTGTAAATGAAATATCAAAAAACATTGAGATTTCAGAAGGGACTATGTATCCACTTCTTAGAAGACTTAGTAAAGAAGGTTATTTTATGACTTATTTAAAAGAGTCTACTGAAGGACCAAGTAGAAAATATTATAAGCTAACTAAAGAAGGAAGAAAGATGTTAGAAGATTTAAAGGTTGAGTGGAAAAATTTTATTAGTAAAGTTGATAACATAATTGATAGGGAGGAAGAAAATGAATAAGAAAGATTTTTTGAAAAAATTAGAAGAGCTTCTTGAAGGAGTTCCAGAAAAAGGTGAAATAATATATGACTATAAGGAGCATTTTGATATAGGAAATGAAAATGGAAAGAGTGACTCAGAAATAATTGAAGAGCTTGGTAGCCCAGAAGATATTGCTATGCAATATAATGCTTCACTGATGGTTAGTAAAGCAGAAGAAAAAATGAGTGTTGTAGCAATTCTAAAAGCAATTGCTTCAGTTATAAGTTTGGGTTTATTGAACTTATTTTTAGTAATGGGGCCAGTTGCAATAATAATATCAATTCTTGTTGGTGGTTTTGCAGTTGCAGGAGGCATTGCAGCTACAGGTATTGGAATAATGATATCTGCAATGGCATATCCATTTGTATCATTAGTAGTTGAGCAAGTGTTAGTAGGAGTTAGTGTTTATTTAATATTCTTTACAGGATTAATGGTATTTTCACTTGGTGTAATAGTATTTATTTTAGGAATAATATTCACAAAATATTTATATAAAGTACTTCTAAAATATTTAAGATATAATGTTAACTTAGTTAAGAGAGGGATTGATAAATAATGAAAAAGGTATTAATTGTATTTGGAATAATATTTATAACTTCACTTGCAGCAGTTATAATAAGTCTAAGTAGTGTGGGATTCAGAGATGAGTTTAAAGGGGATTGGAAAACAATTGAAATGAGCCTTGAAAAAGCTGGAGAGCAAATGGAAGAAAAAATGGAATATTTAACATACGTAAGTTCATATAATACCAGAACTTTAAATGGAAACGAGGAAACTATACTTAATCTTAAAGAACACCAAACAATAAAAGTGGTATCAATTTATGATGATGTATATGTAAAACATGTAGAAGATATTAAAGAACCTATAGTTAAATATGAAGTGAAAGAAAGTAAAGACAAGAAAGAATATGTTTTGAAAATTGATGATGATTGGGATTATAGATCTAAAATCGTTTCAGGAGCTGAAAACAAAGATGCAAATGGTAAAATATATGTGTCAATACCAAAAGGTAATACATTTAAGCTAGATGTTACTGTAGGAAATGGAAATATTTATTTTGATAAAATAGATATAAAATAAAAGTTGTATTATATATACAACTTTTTTTGTTTTTTGATATAATGAAGATAATTAAATTATAGATGGTGATTATATGTTAAGTAGTGTTTATATTAAAAATTTCATATTAGTAGATGAACTTACAATTGATTTTGAAAAAGGGTTTAATGTTATGACCGGAGAAACGGGTGCAGGTAAATCTATTATTTTAGGTGCTATAAATTTTGCATTAGGAGAAAGAGTTAAGAGTAATCTATGTAAAGATATAGAAAAAGATACATTTGTTGATTTATTATTTGTAGACATAAATGAAACAACAAAAAAAGTTGCCAAGGTAAATGATATTGAGTTGTCAGAAGGTAACATAATAATATCTAGAAAAATAACAAAAGATGGTAAAACTTCAGTTAAAATAAATGGAAGGCCATCTACTTTAAGTATAGTTAAAGAAATAACAAAAGATTTAATTGATATACATGGTCAGCATGAACATCAAAAGTTATTTGATAAAAGTGGACATATTAATTATTTGGATTTCTTTTGTGATGATATACATAAACAAAATATTATGGAGTACAAAAAGGAACTTGTTGAATATAAAGAAACAAGAAACAAATTGGAACTTTTAATGCTTGATAATGAGAAAAAGGAACGTGAAATAGACAGACTATCTCACGAAGTAAAGGAAATAAAGGTAGCTGATTTAAAAGAGTCTGAAGAAGAAACAGTTTATGATGAATACAAAAAAATGAGCAATTATGAGAAGGTTAATCAAGCTGTTATGGATGCATATAATAATATATATAAGGGTGAAGAGGAATTATCAGCAGTTGATAATATTATAAATGCTAGGAATTATTTAGAAAACATATCAACGGTAGATGAAGAAATTAAATCAATATATAATACTATTGAAAATGTATCTATAATACTTGAAGATACGTCATTAGAGTTAAGAGCATATATAGATAAAATGTATTTTGATGAAGAAAAATATCATGATCTTGAAAAAAGATTGTTTTTAATTAATGATCTTAAAAGAAAATATGGTAATTCAGTAGAAGAAATTTTAATGTATTTAGAAAAAAGTGAGGAAAGATTAAATGTTTTAATTAATATAAATGAAGAAATAGAAAAGTTAAATAGGATAGTTAAAGATAAGGAAACAATATTAAATGATATAGCTTTTAAAATTTCTAAAAAGAGAAAAGAAATTTCGCGTGATTTAGAATTAAGCATTGAGAATAGTTTGAATGAACTTGAAATGGAAGGTGCTAAATTTAATATTAGAGTTGAAACAGCAGATGAATTTTTTGCAAGTGGAAAAGATAAAGTAGAATTTTTAATAGGTACAAATGGAAGAAATGTAGATAGTCTTAGTAAAATTGCTTCAGGAGGAGAGCTTTCAAGATTGATGTTAGTACTTAAAACTGTTGGTAGTTTTAAAGAAGAAGCTAAAACATTAATATTTGATGAAATTGACAGTGGGATAAGTGGTAGAACAGCACAAAAAGTTGCTGAAAAAATTATTAGTATAGCTAATAACTCGCAAATAATAAGTGTTACTCATCTACCTCAGATTTCAGCTATGGCAGATAATCATTATAAAATTATAAAAGAAGATAGAAAGACAAATGTTTTGAAATTAGATGATAGTGAAGTTAATGAAGAATTAGCAAGACTCTTAGGTGGTGTTAGTATAACTGAAAATACACTTATAGCTGCTAAAGAAATGAAAGATATTGCTAAAGAATACAAAAAAATTGACAAGTAATATAAATAAGAGTATACTTGTTAAAAATTACTTAGGAGGCACGTTATGAATTTAGTTGCAAATAGAGAATTAAATAGAAGAAGACGTATAGTTAGAGCCTTTCTGAGTATGCTTAATTAAGATAGCATAATTGAAACGTAAGGCTCATATTAAATTATGGGTCTTTTTTATTTTTTTAGGAGGTGCATTTAAATGCGAAGGAAAAGTGAAGATGAAGAAGCAAGGGAGTGGGCATTTAGGTGCCTAAATAAAAAAATAAAATAAATGGAGGAATTGAAATGGCAATGGATAAATATGGAATAAAAGTTGAGAGTAAAGGAAATGCAATGCGTGGTGGAGATCCTTTTGGATATAAGCACATGTTTGATGGAAATACAGTTGGAGTTAAAAAGAATGATATTCAAAAAAATGGTTGTATATGTGATAGTGGTGCTAGTATAGAAACACCTAAATTTGAAGCAAAAAAGGATAATGAAATAACTTTATAAGTTAAGAGCCTAAGGGGTTAGTGTAAAGAATTATTGGGATTTGATTTTTTAATATAATGAAGTACTATTTTAAAAAGATTGGCTTAGGTCAATCTTTTTTTGTTAACTATAAGCAATCGAATATAGAGTGTTATATGTTGTATTCATTGCACTGCAC